>NZ_CP032125.1:0-345000 GCF_003544895.1 Profundibacter amoris | reverse complement strand
TTCGTTCAAAACTTAGGCCACTTTATCAAAGTTGTTCATGTTTGCATAGAACGCCTCCTCTGCTTCTTGTGGCGTAACATATCCGATGGCGCTGTGCAGGCGTTCGGTGTTGTACCAGTTCACCCATTTCAGGGTTTCCCATTCAATCTGGCCCACAGATTTCCATGGGCCGAGAAAGTTGATGACTTCGGTTTTAAACAGGCCGATTGTGCTTTCAGCCAGCGCATTATCGTATGAATCTCCCACACTGCCGACGGAAGGGTCGATCCCGGCCTCCGCCAGTCGTTCGGTGTATTTGATTGCCAGATATTGCGACCCCCGATCCGAGTGATGGATCAGATTATCCGCTTCAGACGGGCAGCGCTGACAAATTGCCTGGTTCAAAGCGTCCAGCACAAAGCTTGTCGTCATCGAGGTTGATACCCGCCAGCCGACTATTTTGCGGGCAAAGACATCGATGACAAAGGCCACATAGACCATGCCCTGCCAGCTGGAAACATACGTAAAGTCAGACACCCAGAGCCGGTTTGGCATCGGCGCAACAAACTCTCGGTTCACCTTGTCATCCGGGCATGGCTGTGCTTTGTCAGGGTTGGTAGTCCTTCTCGGTGATGTAAACATCACCTGTCAGGCAGCGGATAACCTTTCCGCCCCGAACAACCATTGCCCGACAGGCGAATTGCAAAGCAATTCTGCCGAGAGGGGCCCTGTATTTCCATAACTTTCATCAGCCTTTCTACCGTACAGCGCGCGATATCCTTGCCCTCGCGCCGCAAGGTATGCCAAACCTTGCGGGCACCGTAACGCTTTCCGCTTGCTTCAAAAACACGCTTGATATCCTCGCAATCAATCACATCGCTTTTGGCGAGGTCAGATGCCAAATCAGGATTATGTAATATCGCCGCTCGCGCATAATACGTCGCTGGTGCAATTGGCAGAACTCTGCAAATCGGCCCGACACCAAAAACCGTGCGATACTTTTCGATGAAGCTCACCATTTGCGGAACGGGCGGTCGAGCTCCGCCGCCGCGAAATATGCCGACGCCTTTTTCAAGATCTCGTTGGCTTGGCGTAATTCCCGAACCTCGCGTTCCAGGGCTTTCATGCGCGCTTTATCTTCACTGCTTAAACCTTCCCGCGTTCCGGCATCGCGTTCTGCCTGCTGGCTCCACGCCCGCAGACTGTCCGGAGAACAGCCAAGCTTGGACGCAATGGCCCTATAAGCAGCGTTCTGCGCATTCAAATGATCCCCCGGATCATTTGATCCACTGCGCGGACCAGCTTGAACTCACTGGAATAATTACTGCGGTTTTCGCGGAAAAGCCGGATGCCACGTTCGCGGAATTCAGCCGTGTAACTCGGGGTATATTTTCTCTGTGTCATTGGGTCCATCCTGTGAGAGTTTTACCCTCCAGTAAACCCGGGGCGGTTCAGATATCGACGCGATGATGCGCCGCACAAGGGGGCGGCCTGTGCCACATGGCCGTGTCACATCACGTGCGGCGATGGTTTTCGGGCTGGTTACAGCGCTGTTTTCGGTGGCTGCTCTGTGGGGACTTACGAATGCAGTGGCGGCAGGCTTGTTGGCGTTCACTATTTTCTTTTACGTCGTGATTTACACGATCTGGCTGAAACGCAGCGCCCCGCAAAACATCGTGATCGGCGGGGCCTCGGGGGCGCTGCCACCGATGATCGGTTGGGCAGCTGCCACAGGAGAGATCGGCTTGCCCGGGATTTCCATGTTCCTGTTGATCTTCATGTGGACCCCGCCGCATTTCTGGTCGCTCTCGCTGTTCATGAAAGATGACTACGAACGCGCGGGCGTGCCGATGCTTACCGTCACCCACGGAAGCGAGTCGGCCCGGCACCACATTTTAGGCTACACTGTGCTTTTGGCATTGACGGCGGTGTTACCGATACTAGTCGGGATTGGCGGGATTATTTACGTGGCAACAGCACTGATCATGAATGCGCGCTTCCTTTTCGGGGCATGGCAGTTGGCCCGTCGTGACAACGGTGAGGCAGTCAAGGATCATTTTGCGGCCGAGCGTGCCTTCTTTCGCTTTTCATTATGGTATCTTTTCCTGCATTTCTCGGCCTTGGTCGGTGATGCCGGTTTGGCTGTCTGGCTTCCATAAGGGCTTGGTATTGGGCGCGAGGTGCTTCGCCGATGAGGTGTGCGCACCAGTTCATTGAGCGGCCTCAAAGCACGCAAAGACGTGCGAATTTTGCATTTGTTTTGCACCAGAATTCCGCCATTTCAGCCGAATGCGGCCCGCATCACTTCGTAAGTTTCTGCAAGCATCTGCACAAAGCTTTGTAAATAAGCCATATTTTACAAGTGTTTTTGGTGACCCCGGGTGGATTCGAACCACCAACCTGCCCCTTAGGAGGGGGCTGCTCTATCCAGTTGAGCCACGGGGCCACACCCCAGTGAATACGCATATTCAGAATGGATTTCCAGCGCCAATCAAGGGTGGCTACAAAGGAATGAATTCCAGCACATCCCCTTTGGACACGCCCTTGCTCTCGGCCGGGATCACCGCCAGCCCGTCGGCCAGCGACAACAGCGCCACGCGGCCGGAAAATTCGGGTGACATCAGTTCGACCTCGCTGGTTTCTGTCAGCGGGTTGTCGACATAACGGGCCGGGCGAAACTCGATCCGGCCGGGGCGACGTTTGGCATCATTTGCCGCCCGCACCAGCATCCGGCCAGCGCGCCGCGCCGTTAGCCCTGCGCGTTTTTCCAGCACCAGCGCACCGATCACCATCCAGGTTACAAAGGCCGATACCGGATTGCCCGGTAAGCCGACGAAAATCGCGCGGTCCAATGTGCCAAAGGCAATCGGCTTGCCCGGTTTGATTGCCACCTTCATCACCTGCATCTTGCCGCCCGCCTCTTCAAACAGGCGCGGCATGTGGTCTTCGTCGCCGACAGACACGCCGCCGGTGGTGATCACCATGTCACATGAGGCACAAGCATTGACCAACGCGGCCTTCAGCAGATCGGGCTTGTCGGGGATGGCGCCCAGATCGACCACTTCGATCCAGTCCTTTTTCAGCAAGGACAACAGCGTATAGCGGTTCGAGTTCCAGATTTGCCCTGCCCCCAGCGGCTCGCCGGGTTGCATCAACTCGCTGCCGGTCGAAAAAATGGCCACGCGCACCTTGCGCCGCACCTTGACAGTACCCGCGCCAATCGCTGCCAGCGCACCGGTCTGGCGGGCACCGATTTGGGCACCGACAGGCACAACCACCTGCCCTTTGGCGGCATCCCCGCCACTGGGGCGGATATGTTGGCCCACGAAGGGTTTGCGGGAAAAGGTGATGGTATCGCCCGAGACCTCGCAATCCTCTTGCATCACCACCGCGTCAAAACCGACGGGCACAGGCGCGCCCGTCAGAATACGCAGCGCAGTGCCTGATTGCGGTTTGTCCCGCCCCGCGTCGCCGGCGGCAATGCGGCCAATCACCCGCAGGGTCCACGGACCATCGCCCGCCAGATCAGCGGTTTGCACCAGATAGCCATCCATCGCCGAGTTATCAAAAGGCGGCAGCGGAATGGGCGAGGTTGCATCAAACGCCAGCACGCGGCCAATCGCATCCGTCAGCGCGACATCCTCGACATCCTTTACCGCAGTTGCCAACGCCAGCCCGCGTTCAATCGCGACATCCAGCGGGGTCAGTTTATGAGCGTGGTTGTCACAGCCACAGGCGGCGACGGTCGGTTCAGCAGGTGCGTTCATGAAGGGGCCTCGTTAAGAAAATTGGCGGGCACCGCTTTGGGAGGACAGAGCGGCACCCGCACGATCGGCTATCCCGTCCATTGTGACAACAGGGATTCAGGCGCAGGACGTGCGTTGCGCCTTGGGGCCGATGTGGGTGTTCCGATGGCGATGAAACACAGGAAGGTTTCGTCGTCATCCAGTTTCAATGCGTTCCGGAATGCCTGCGTGCGCACCGCCTGCCCGCTAAGGGCACGGGCGCCAAAGCCCATCGCATGGGCCGCCAGCAATACATTCTGCAACGCCGCCCCGCCTGATGCCAGCTGGTCATCTACATGCGGCACATCGGCAGTGCGGTTCAGGCGCAGCACCAGACCCAGCAGCAGCGGGGCGCGGCTGGCTTTGTCGCGGGCACGCGACAGGGCTTCGGAATCGGCATTGGGCAGGCGTTCGCGCAGGGCGGTTTCAAACACATCCGCAAGGGCGGTCCGGCTGCTTTCGGGGAATTCGATAAAGCGCCACGGGCGTAGCTTGCCGTGATCAGGCGCGGCAGCAGCGGTGGCCATAAGGGTTTTCACCTGCGCGCGCGTTGGACCGGGTTTTGCGACCCGTTTGGGGGAAACGGAGTGGCGGGTCAGGATCGCCTCGATCACATCATTTTCCATGCCATCCCCTGCGGGGGCTTCAAACGGATGGATAATGTTGGACATATGGATCACTCCTTTGGCAGGCGCCATTCGCCATGTATTCGCACAAACCCTATTCGCGCCATGTTTCGTCAGGATTTAGACGCGGTTACATTACGTGTCGTCTTGTAAATTATTGTAACGGATCAGCCTTGACTTCGGTCAATTGTAAGCCGCATTGCATGGGCCAGACCGGCCATATTCACCGGCTTTTGCACCGTGACCACATCTTTCAGATCGTCAGGAAGCGACCCTTCAACCATATAGCTGGAAATCACCATCGCCGGCAGTTCAGGGCGGATTTCATGCAGCGCAGTGATCAGTTCGGCGCCATTCATCCCGGGCATCATCATATCCGTGACCACCGCATCATAACTGCCCGGATTGGTGCGAAAAGCGTGCAGTGCAAGGGCGGGATTCGAGAACGCCTCGACCCGATACCCCAGCCGCGCCATCATCCGGCGAATAGTATATAGCAGCTCCTCCTCGTCATCGACCAGCAGGATATGTTCGTGGCCCATTTGTGGACGGGATTGCTGTTCGGTCTCACTCTCGGTCACTTCGAATTCGGGGAACAGAAGGGTGAAACATGTGCCGGTCTCCCGACTGCTTTGCAAGCGAACCTTGCCGCCTGCCTCTTCCACCCAGTTACGCACGATTGCCAGTCCAAGGCCGGTGCCCTTGCCCACCGGTTTGGTGGAAAAAAACGGCTCGAATATCTTTTCCTGAATGTCCTGCGGGATGCCCGGGCCGTTGTCGTCGATTTCCAGCCTGATCGTTCCCAGCGCCCCTTTGGGCAGCTTTTTCAGCCCGCCTTCGGTGCCGCGGTTGATCCGGTCAAGGCGCAGTTCGATCCGCCCCCCCCTGTCCCCGATGGCTTCGACCGCATTATGACACAGGTTCATTACAATCTGGAAAAAGGCTGTCGGATCAATATCCGTCGCAACAAGGTCAACGGCCGGTTTGAATTCGATCTGCACCGTTGGCGGGGTTGAAACGCGGATCAGCTCCAGCGCCTCGTCCACCGCATGATGCAATTCCAGCCGCCGCGCCTGTCCGGGCTGTTGCCGCGCAAAGGTCAGCAACTGCTGGATCAGCGCCCGCGCCCGTCGCGAGGCAATCTCGATATGATCAATCGAGGCCCGCACATCTTCGGGTGCGTCCATATCTTCGGATTCCAGTTTGATCAGTTCGGTATTGCCGATGATCGTCATCAGAACATTGTTGAAATCATGGGCCACCGAACCGGCCAAAATCCCCACCGCCTCCATTTTCTGCACCTGTGCGATCTGTTCATCCACATGGCGTTTTTCGGTAATGTCCTCGCCCACACCGATATAATTTGTAATCTCGCCCTCTTCGTTCAATAGCGGCAGTAGGCTGGTTGCGGCCCAGTAGTGGCTGCCATCCTTGCGCAGGTTTTTGAACACACCACGCCACGGCTTGCCTTGGCTTAGACGTTTCCAGATATCCCGATAGGCCCCTTCCGGTGTGTGGCCAGATTTCAGGATACTGGGAGATTTGCCAACCAGTTCCTCTTCGGAATAACCCGTCATCTCCAGCAGCTTGCGATTGGCAAACTCGATCATTCCGTTTGTGTCGGTGATCATGATCGAAGCCGGACTTTGCTGCACCACCCACGCCAGCTTGCGTTCCGCCATTTGCGCGGATTTGCGGGCCTCAAGCTCCTTTAACTGTGCCGCGTTCGATCGCAAGGCACTGCCAACCAGCGCAAAGATCATCAGCGCGATCAGCCCCACCAGCGCCGTCAGCAATACCATAACACCCGCCAGGGATCGCACCAACGCATCCCCATCCGACAACGCCGCAACAATAGTATCCAGATTGCGCTGTCGCTGGTCCAGCCAATGCCGTTCCAGCACCGCCAATGCCCGCAACGCATCCGAGTCATCGACCCGCACCAGCGCGTCAATTTCCTCGGCACTTTTATGCTCGGAAATGCCCTGTTTGATAATCTCGATGTTGCGGGAATATTCCTCGACCACACGCTTGATGCGCACCAGCGCGTCTTGCTCGACAGGATCGGGGTTGGCCGCCTGATAGGTCGAAATCGCATCCAGTAACAAACGGCTTTGGGCGCGCAGGGTTTCTTCATATATATCTTCTTGCCGCAGCACATAATTCTTGAAATTATGGATCATCCCGCCGTATCCGAAATACCCCCTGATTTCGGAAATCCACAGCCCCCTCGGGTCAGCCGCCTGCGAGTATTCTTCCCAACCGGTCTTGATCTTGCGAAACCGCGAACTGGTTTCGTTGCTAAGCGCCAACATCACCGCCAAAATCAGCAAAAGCACCGCCGCACCGGTCACCGCAATCGGCATGAGCCGCCTGCGTCTTTTTGGTGTATGGCTGGTTTGATTGGATTGCATATCTGGAATTGTGCCCTTCAGAAGTTTTTTACGCCAAATGCACCGTGTTTTCCATCGCTAGAAGCAGAAAAACCCCAGAAACAAGGTGCAGATTATAGGTTTATTGTTAGAGTGCACCAAATTGATTCCAAACGAATGAAGGTAACCTGTGCAAAAAGAACTGATCCTTGTTGTCGATGACGACCCCCAGATCACTTCTTTTCTAAAGCGGTATCTGGAAAAACAGGGATACAACGTCGAATGTGCGTCGGACGGGCGCGAAATGCAGGCGGTGCTGGACCGGAAAAAGGTGGATCTGGTTATTCTGGATATCGGCCTGCCGGGCAAAAGCGGGCTGGATATCACCCGCGATATCCGGCGGGATTCGAACCTGCCCATTCTGGTGCTATCCGGCAGTTCCGAAACCTTTGACCGCGTTGTCGGGCTGGAATTCGGGGCCGACGACTATATGGTCAAACCCTACGAGCCGCGTGAATTGCTGGCGCGCGTGCGCACCATTCTGCGGCGTGCAAAACCGGCCGAACAGGTCTCGGCCAAAGCGATTCTATACCAGTTCGACAATTGGTCGGTGAACCAGAACGAGCGGTCATTATCGCGGATTGACAGCGGCGAAGTTGAACCGCTGACCACCACCGAATTCGAGATCCTTTATATGTTCGTCACCAACCCGCACACGGTGTTCAACCGCAATCAACTGCTGGACGCCGCCCGTGGCCGCGAGAGTTTCGCAGGGGATCGGGCGATTGACGTGCATATCATGCGGTTGCGTAAAAAGCTGGAGTCCGGACCGGATGGTGGTGAGTATATCAAAACCATCCACGGCATCGGTTACAGTTTCATCGCAACCGTGAACAAGGTCAGCGCATAGCCCGCTGTGCAAGGCCACTTGCACCAGTGGACACCGGCAGGTTCACCGCAACTTCGCCAGCAATATCGAGCGCCGATTTAATGCAGTTGGCCACCGAAACCCCGTTGGTATAATTGCCGGTCAGATACAGCCCTTCAACCCGCTTCGGTGTTTCGAAAAACAGTTTTTGCCGCGCCGCATGGCCCAGTGTGTATTGCGGCAGGCCCAGCGGCCAGCGGCGAAATCGGGTGACAACCGGATCGCCCTTGATCCCCAGAACCTCGGCCAGTTCGGCGTGCATTTGTGCCGCCATATCAATGCCCGACACCCGCGCCAGTTCAGGGTTTCGCACCCCGCCCGCATAGGCCGAAATTGCCACGAACCCGTCAGGCGCGCGATGCGGATACATGGTCGAGGCGAATTGCGAACCCGACAGGATACACCCGTCGTCTTTGGTCGATAAAAAACCCAACCCGTCCAGCGGATGCGCCACCTGTTCACGGCGATAGCCAAAGAAACCCACATTCACCGTCGGGGTCTGAATGGCACCGGTCGCACTCGCCCCAACGGGATCCACCCGTTCCAGCAATTGCGCGGCGACATGCGGTTGCACAGCCAGCACCACGGCGCAGGCATTGCGGGTGCCATTACTGGTTTT
Organism: Profundibacter amoris; assembly: GCF_003544895.1. Lineage (GTDB taxonomy): Bacteria > Pseudomonadota > Alphaproteobacteria > Rhodobacterales > Rhodobacteraceae > Profundibacter > Profundibacter amoris. The sequence goes on along the minus strand of NZ_CP032125.1, from coordinate 336,691 downwards.
CACGGCAAACCCTTGTTCGGTTTTGCTTAGGCCGAAAACGGTAATGCCGGTGTGGACACGCGCGCCCAGATGGCGGGTCAACACCTGCGGAATTGTGCCGATGCCCCCATCCCAGGAATACAGATGCCGACCCGGTTCTGATCCGCGTTTGGCCCGCAGCACCCCGCGGGTAATCGACCCCAGCGCCTGTTCCATTTCCGCCAGCTTGGGAAAGGCGCCACTGATCGACAGTTCGGTCGAATCCCCCATAAAGATACCGGCGGCCATCGGGTCCATCACCTTGTCGGCAAATTCGCGACCAAAGCGGCGGGCGGTAAAGGCGTGGATGGTCTCCTCGCACCCCTTGTGGCGCGGGATCAGCCCCTCGGCCAGAATACGCGCGCGACCCCGTAGCGTCAGATAGTTCGAGGTGAAAAAGCCCATCGGAGTGGCCGCAATACCCGTCAGTTTCCCGTCGTCGCGCAGATAGCGGCGCTTGACATCCGGCCCCAGATCATGCGCCTGATCCAGCAGACCCAGCGCGTCGATCTGCTCGACCGCCTGAGGCACCGAAGCATTGAAAGTGGTCGGCCCGTGTTCCATCAGGAACCCGTCAAAGCCCTCGGAAATCGCATTGCCACCGGTGCGCACCTGCCGTTCCAGCAGTTGCACATCCAGCCCGCGCCGCATCAGGTCATAAGCCGTCGCCAGCCCCGAAATCCCGCCGCCAATAACAATCACATCATGCATCATTTGCGCCCCCGTTTGATGAACGAAGGCGGTCCGGCATCGCCAAAACGGCGTTTGGCCAGCAGGGTCAGATCGTCTTTGGTCACCTCGGTACGGCCTTCGCCGCGCACATATTCCTCGGCCCGTTTGTGCACCATACGGCGTACGAAACCGGGGATGCGGGCAAGGTGGGTTTCGGCATCCGCGCTCCAGCGCATTGTGGTCCCCGCCGGAACCAGCGGTGTGATCACCGCACCACCTTGGGGCTGATAGGTGCACAGGCTGTCTTCGCCCATCATGTTGCCGTCCATCGCCAGCGGGCGGGCGCGGCACCCGCCGCACAGGATCTGGAATTCGCAGGCCCCGCAACGCCCTTCCAGTTTGGGCGCGCGCAAAGCGTTCAGCACCGGCGCGTCCTGCCAGATTTCGGCAAAGCTCTGCTCCTTCACCGATCCGGCCGAATTTTCCATATAGGGGCACGGGGTGACATCGCCCGTGGGCGTGATCCGTGCGTAACGGGTGGCGGCGATGCAGCCGCCCGCGTCATAGCCATGCGCGGCTGTGATCGGCCAATCGGGGTCCATCTCAATCGCGATCCGTTTGAAATGCGGCGCACATTTGGCCCGCACCATCAGGCGCTTTTCCTCTTTCGCTGCCTTGGCCACTCGGCGCAAAACGCGGTCGTATTTTTCGGGCGAGATGCCTGAATATTTCTCGCCCCTGCCGGTGCAGACCATGAAGAACACATTCAGTACCATCGCGCCGGCATCACGGGCAAAAGCAACCATATCGTCAATTTCATCCGCCGTTTCATCGGTGGCGGAAAAATGGATCTGGAACGGCATGCCCGCGTCCTTGCAGGCATCAATCCCCTGCATGGTTTTGATCCATGCGCCTTTCTTGCCGCGAAATTCATCGTGGTGATCTGGGTTCAGGCTATCGACCGAAATGCCGATGCCCGCCACGCCCGCATCCTGCAATTCACGAATCCGGTCGGGGCGCAGCAACATCCCGTTGGTCCCCACCACCACCATCAGCCCAAGGCCGGAGGCGTGCCGCGCCAGTTCTGGCAAATCGCGGCGCAACATCGGCTCACCACCGGTCAGAACCACCATGGCTTCGGGGCCAACTTCGGCAATTTCACCCAGCACCCGTTTCAGATCACCGGTGCCCAGTTCATCCACCGCCCCTTCTTTCAGAACCTTGGCGTCCAGATAGCAATGCTCACAGGCAAGGTTGCACCTTTCGGTCAGGTTCAGGGCAATCAGATAGGGGGCGTCTGCCATGACCTACCCCTTGTCCTCGGGGCACATCGCCAGACGGGCGTTGGCAAAGGCCTCGTCCTCGATCATGGCGTCCACCACCGAAACGCCACGCTTTCTGGCAAAGTTTTCGATGCTGGTTTTCACCTGATCGCGAAAGGCTTCGGGCACCCGTTGCAGACGCGCCAGAGACGCCGCGCGCCACTCGATCCCGCTATCCTGACGGATTGCGGGTTCCAAGGCGGCCTCGGCCATAAAGGGTTCGATATGTGCAATCGCCACCTGCCCCGCCGCATCGCGCCGCGCCGATTTCTCGGCCCGCAGGCCGATGTTTTCGCGCACCTGTTCGTCCGTGATACTGTCCAGCATCGCGCGGGCATCAGTCGCCCAGCCCAGCCGCTCGAAACTCTGTTGCGGGGCGTCTTTGTCACCGCCACCACCTGGCATCATTTTCGCCATCACCTGTTCCACGAATTTTGTGGTGATGAATGTGTGCCCCTCTTTTTGCGCCTGCCGGATCACGCCGGTGCGGGCCATGCCGCGCACGAATTCGGGGGCGCGATTGATCATCTCGCTGGCCTCGTCCGACCACATGATGGTTTCCTCGGCCACCACATCGGAGGGCGGGAAATGTTCGACCATGCCGATCCAGATATGACAGGGCACCATCCGCAACAGGTTTTCGGTATTGCCGCCAATGTCCAGTCCGTCATCGGCATGGACGCCGGTCTTGCCCACCAGCAACAGCGATGCGCCGTGTTTCTCGACATACTTCTTGGTCGCCTGATAGGGCTTGCCGGCCACCAGTTCGGTGACCACTTCCATGCCTGCGTCCCGCGCCACGGTTTCGGCCACATTCAGATGCGCCTGATAGATTTTGGCGATGCCGTCATCAATCAGTTCCTCGTGCAGCTGTTCCTGTTCCTTGAAGCGAAACACCTTGCCCGCCTCTTCGTCCAGAACGGTCGAGATTTTGTTGAAAGCGACGTAGTGGTAATAGGGATCATAGGCCGCCACCACATGCACCGGCACGTCCAGACGTTTGCCAATATCCAGCGCGGTCATCAATGCGCCAAAGGATTTGGGTGAGCCATCCATGCCCACCACGATCGGGCCATCGCCGATGTTCAGCCGCCGGTCCTTGGCCACGAACACATCCATATTGCTGCGCCGCACAACCCGTTCGCAAACGGTGCCGATGGTTGACCCTGCCACAGCGCCAAGCCCCAGCGCGCCGATAAACAACACGTCATGATCGCGACGGTTCATCGCCTCGATCAGGCAGCTGTAATTCTTGCCCTCGGGCGACAGGCGGTCAAACGGCACCCCCGCCTTTTGCGCCACATCCTCGGCCGCATCGTGGTAGCTGTCGGAAATCAGACCCAGCCCCATGCCGATCAGATCCTCGTGCACCTCGCGCTGATGCTCCATCTCGCTTTCGCGTTGATAGCGTTCGGGAAGGCCGCCTTCCATCTGCTTGAAACGGCGGTCATGCAGGCGAGCGGCGTAGGCGTGGATGCCGGTGATTTTGCCATCGCACAGGCGGGTTGCCTGTTTCATCGCGTTGTTGGCGTAATCGGATTGATCCAGCGCCACCAGAATGCGTTTCAGCGGCACGGGGGCGTCGCCTGCGGCGCCTTCCACCCCTTCGTCAATCGCCAGATTTACAACCATGTCTCTTCTCCAGATTTATCGGCCCCTGTTTTGGCCGGTGTCTATTTGTCTTTGGCGCAGCGAAAGCCCACAAATTCGGCAATCGAATTCGTGTAATCCCACATGCGATTGCTGGCGACGGTCATATGCGGGCGACCGTTCCAGCTGTTTCCTTTGATATAGGCACAAGGTTCGCTTTGGATGTGCGGGTTGGGGTCAACCACAGGCGGTAGGCAGGCCTCGGGCAATACCCCGCCATTCAAGGCCCGCAATTCGGCCAGTATCTTTTGCATTTCCGGGGTCTGTTTGCGGGTATCCACCCCCCCGTCCAGACAGCGCCCGCCCTTGGCCTTGCGCGTGTCGGCCACCCATTCCGAGACATTCCCCGCCATGCCACGCACCCCGAATGGACTGATGTCGCCCTCGTATTGGGCCACGGCAACGGGGGCATCCCCGCTGATATGGGCGCGGGACAGATCCTCGTCATTGCCCCACGGGTAAATCCGCCCGTCCGTGCCCCGTGCGGCCTTTTCCCACTCGACCTCGGTCGGCAGGCGCTTGCCCTTCCATGCGCAATAGGCAATGGCGTCTTCGTGGAAAACACCAGTTACGGGCTGATCCGGCTGGTTCAGGTCATCCTCGTCCACAAAAGCCGCAGGCGCATGACCCGTGGCTTTTACGAATTCGGCGTATTCGGCGTTTGTGACCTCGAACTTGTCAATCCAGAATCCCTCCACCTGATAGGGCATCGGCCCATACAAACCGGTGTAATAGACATAGCCCAGCGTGGCCTCGCCCCCGGGAACAAACGCCATACCCTTGGGACCAAAAGGGGAGAGAGCCGCAAAGGCCCCCACCCCGATCACGACCGCCCCAACGGCAGCCAGTAATGTGGTTTTCAGTTGAATAGCCAATACCCCAACAGCAGCAACACAACAGCCACATTCACAAGGGCACCGGCCAGAACGAAGACGTCAAAGGTGTTTATTCTTTTGCGTTTTGCCATCTGGCCGGTCTCCTTTGATCAGTGCTTAGTAGGACAGGTCCATGCTGACTTCGCCACCAGCATCGACCGTGATTTCGCCGAATTTCTTTTCCCCAAGGAAGCCGTGCCACATCATAACCTTGTAGGTGCCAGCCGGAATGTCGGTGATCGAAAACGCGCCTGTATCATCCACAAGCGAGAAGTAAGGTGTCTTGGCGACATAAACAAAGCCGTGCATGAAATCGTGGGCATCGCATTCCACTTTCATACCGTTGCCACGACGCAGTTTGATATCTTTGGTCAGAACGTCACCCTTGTTAGGCTGCGATACATTCAGCACCGTTTTGCGGGCTTTGCCGATCTGCTCGTACATGTGGATGTTGTGCAGGGTGCCATCATCATTGATCGCTGTCAGCTCGCCTGTGTTGGCCATCAGACCCAGCGCCGGGGAAAACTCGCAATGCTCCTGATTGATGGTCAGTTTCATCAGCTCTTCGGGCATGGCTTTGCCTTCTTCGATGTCGGCCAAAAACACAACCGCACCGGCAAGTGTGCCGTTTTCATTGATCTGCACAAACGGAACTTCGCGTGACCCTTCACCACAGATTTCCGGGTCTTTCGAAATTGTGTAAGTGCGCGTGTCCGCCTTGGCATCGCCCGCGGCCACAGTGCCGACAAAGCTGCCGCCATCGGTCACTTCAACTTCCTTGTATCCCTTGGCGCTGGCCGCTGTGGCCATGCCCAACATTGCCAGTGCAATTGCCGACTTTCTCATCATATTTTTCATTTTCGCTTCCTTTCGGGTGGGTAATAATTACGCGACTTTCAATGCCTCTTCCCGAGGCTGTTGTTGAAACAGTTCCGCCAGTGCATCTATCGCAACCAGCCAGCGGGCCTTTTGGCTTTCATCGGCCAGCAATTCCAGCAAACGGGCAGCACCGGCCTTTGGGGCAAATTCCCCCAACAATTTGCCAATATCGCGACGATATGTGCCGTCATGGCTGACTGCGAACAACACCAGTGCATCCACGGATGCATCACCATACAAACGCGCCAATGCGCGGGCCGCAGCAATTCCAACGCCCAGATATTCGTCATCCAGCGCGTCGATCATCTCCTTGCTGGCCAGATCGCGGTGATCCATCGCACGGATGGCTTCAACGCGAACCAGCGGGTCGGTGCTTTTCAGCATGTCCAGTAGGGCCACATCAATATCGGCCCCCTTGATCCACCCCATCGCCCGTGCAGCCAGCACGCGGGTTTCGGACGTGTCGTTTTCCAGCAGTTTTTGCAATGGCGCAAGGGCCGCATCCGGCAAAGCGCCGGTTTGCTCGCCATGTTTCGCCAGCGAGAACAGCGCACCATGCAGGACATCTTCGTCAACATCCTTGCTCAAAACCTCGATCAGTTTTTCGGTCACTTCCACATTCACAACACTGCCCAGCAAACGCGCCGAGAACCGCTGCACATCTTCGTGCGGGGCGGCGGCAATATCCCAGGAAATCTTGCGTTTGGCATGCTTGCGCTTTTTGGTCAGATCCAAGAAATGCTGCTGCTCTTCGGACAGAACCACTTCTTCCGGTTCGGACGCAGGCGCATCGGGAAGGTTGGATTTGATCGCCTCCAGCGTCGAGGTCGCCGGCTTGCGCTCTTCGGCCACCAGCGGCAGTTCCTCGTCAATTTCCTTGGCAATTTCTTCGGTGATTTCAGGAAGCGGTTCTTCTTCGACCACCTCTTCCACTTCGGGTTCTTCCGGTGGCAAAACCAGATCACCATTCAATCCGACAATCAGACCAAGGCCCGCATCGTTCGGCCACTTCGGATCATTCGATGCAATCTCGGCCAAAGCGGTCAGGGCGGCAAGCCGCAGATGGCGATCTTCGTCGCCTGCTGCCTGCAACAATGCGGGCACCGCGATATCACCGGCGCCCTGAACAGCCTCGATCACGCCAACACGGAATTCCTGCGGGATGGATTTGTTGCCCAACACATGCAGCAATCCCTTGGCAGCCTCGGGGCCTTTCAGCGCAATCAGCGCAAGAGCGGCTTGTTTGGCGGCCTTGGGCTCGCCAGCGATTGCCTTCTGGATGGCTTTCTCCAGATCCTCGTCGCGAAACTTGTCTGGATGGGCGGCAATAATACGGAACACCTCGGCCCGCACTTCCGGCTCGGGGTCCTTGATCAGATCCCACAGCAGCAATGCGTTCTGCAAACCGGCGTGTTTCACCACAGCGGCACGAACGCTTGCATCCTTGTCCCCGAAAAGCGGTTTAAGCCGGTCATCCGATGGCTCCAGATTTTCCAGTGCCAAGCGGCGGATTTCGGGTTTTACATCAGCGATCATCCCGCCGCGCAGGGCGTCCAGATGTGGATTGTCGGATTCGCCAACAGCCTTGACGATACGGCGGCACATGCGGGTGTCGCCTTTGGCATATAGATCAATGATCGCATGCGCGCCCGGCTCGCCCATATGTGATAGCGCCCGCAAGCCCGGTTCGGTCAAATCCTGCGCTTCATCATCCATCATTGCGCCAACAATTTCCGGCACGGCCTCTTTTGGGGCGAACACGGCCAAGCCCTCAAAGGCGGACATCTGGATATCAACCCAGGCATCCCAACCCGAGGTGTAGAATTCATCGCCGTCCCAATAGACATCCTCTTCGGCACGGGACACGGCCAGTTTGCGCAATAACGGAACAACGGGTTCGTAACGCATGGCAATCAGCGCCTTGATCGCGGCGCGTTTCACATCCGATTCCGGATCACCCAGCAGATTTTCCATCAGTTTTCCGGCTGTTGAAGGGTCGTTCAACTGTCCCAATGCGGCCGCTGCATCGGCGCGCACATCAGGGTCTTCGTCAAGCAGGGCCTTGACCAGCGGGGCCGAGGATTCAGGCAATCCCATGCTGCCCAGTGCCCGCGCCGCAGCACATCGGTGCACATCAATTCCGTCGGTCAGAAGTTCGGTTAGTCTGTCGCGCGCTTCGGTTTTCATCGTTCTACCACCTTCATTCAGTCGTGGTAGCCTAGCGATTCCGGTTTTTTGGTGCATTGACGTGCGTCAAGCATTAGGACGCCGACCCCCGTTTTCGCGAGGGTCGGCGATTTGTCGCAATTGTCAGGGTGGGCACCCGTTGCCGGCCGCCCGCCTTGTCAGCTTATATTACGATGTCGCGCGGCGCGAAGGACATCGAACGGAAGCTATGTTTGTAAGGCGATTCACCAATCTTGGAAATTTTCGCCACACCCATTTTGTAGTTATAGTTCCCGCTGATCCAGTCAACGACCCGACCTGCCAAAGCATTGGCTGGCTGGCTGTAATGCAGGAAGTCCATATACATGACCCCCGGCTTGACTGCGCGCGTTACGATCGCGACGGCCGTTACCGAAGCTTCGGAAAGCTCGACATTGCCGTTCGCCATCTGGCCTGTGAAGGAATAGTCGGATCCCTCGACACCCAGTGTGGTGTCTTTCAGGCTGGGCACGCGGTCATTTGACAACAGAACCATATCACCGCTTTCGATACCGCGCTTGGCTGCATCTTCTTCGTTGATCTCGACCCAGTTGTCCGGCCAGCGCTGGACAATATAGGGACGACGCGTGTCATCAAAGCCCGACTGCCAGCGTTCGTTGGCACGGCCGGATGTGCACCACAGTTCATCATCCTTGGGTTTCATCCATTCCCAATAGTCCGAGAATAGCGACCAGGGTGATTTCTGGATGTTGCAGCGACCGGTTTGCGAGTTGAAGTGCGTCAACTTTTTGTTGAACATATTCAACGCGGTCGGCCCGTTCGTTGGCAGTTTGCGTGTTGTGTCATGCAGCCGGACAGTGCCCATCAGGGAGCCATCGTCGTTCATATACACAGGCGCCTGAATGCCGTTCGTGCCCATTTCGCGGAACTTCTCGTGCAGGGTTTTACCTTCACGATGTGCTGCCACTTTGACCATGTTAAAGTCTTTGCGGCTACCGCGAGTGAACTTGGCTGCTTCTTCTGCAACGTCGTTCGAGTTTTCCCAGTCAAAGCCCTCGAAGCCCATCTTCTTGGCAAGCTGCGAGATGATCCACCAATCCGGTTTCGCTTCGCCCGGTGCATCATAGAACTTCTGATACAGACGAACGCGACGTTCCCCGTTGGCCCGCAGGAAGTCTTCTTCGCCCCATGTGGCGGCGGGGAAGATAATATCCGCGAACTGGTTGCCGATCGGATCGACCAGATAGATGTCCTGATTGATCACAACCATGCCGCCGCTATCAACACGCGCCTTGAGGGTCTCGAGGATTTTCTCGCGGTTGATCGACTGGATCTGGTGCGGGTTGCCGCGGGTCAGCTCATGGAACCGCTGCGACAGTTGCTGGGACCCCAGCATCGACTGGATCCATGTGGTGCCGATTACATGGGCAAGGCGGGTATGGCCTGCCAATGTGTAGGTATCGGTATCCAGTGCCCGACGGCGACGGCCCGGCAGTTTCATTGGCGATTTGTTGCGGGGATACCCGCCACCGCCAACACCACCACGCTGGTGACCACCGGCGCGACCAATCATCTGACCGGGACGACCGCCAGCACCAACAGTAATACCAAGGGCCGAAATGGCCTGCGTATTACCTGTGTTGTTGGACCAGTAGAAGCCTTTTTCGATCATGATCGAGGTTTTCGGACGCGACCCGTCTTCACGGGGCTTGGCCATCATTTCGGCAGCCAGCTGAATTTTCGCAGCATCTACGCCGGAAACTTCAGAAGCGGCTTCCAGTTTGAACTCGTCCTGAGCCAGCAGCCACTTGGACCAATCCTCGAACCCTTTGGTCTGGAATTTGCCCCATGTGGTGCGCCACTGCCAAGGTGTGTTCCGTGTGCCCTGACCAAAGCCCGAGGAGGAACCCCACTTGTCATTGACCCACTTCTCGATCCACTCTTTGTCCTGCCAGCCGTTTTCAACGATGATCCGGGCGATGGCGTTCACAACTAGCAAATCGGTGCCGGGTGTCACGTCAAGCCACAGGCCGCCATTTTGCTCGGCAAAGGCAACACCAGCGGTTCTGCGTGGAACCATGAAGATGGCTTTCTGCCCCCCCTGGATTGCCGGCATGATCCACTGTGTGAACAGGATGGTCTTGGTTTCGTAGGGGTCAGTCCCGCAAATCATCAGTGTATCTGCGTCTTTCCAGTCCTGATACGAGGCGCCGAAGTTATCAAAGCCCGCATCACGAAAACCAGGGGTCGAAGACACATTGGACGGTGTATCGTGGAACGTAAAGTTCGCCGTATTGATTGAACGCAATGCATATTTGGTGATTGCGTATGTGTTTTCAATATACTGGTAGCTGTAGGTTTTCACGCCATAAGCATTGGTGCCGTGCTTGGCGATAACGTATTTGCCGATTTCGGCAGCGATATCCAAAGCAAAGTCCCATGTCACCGGCTGAAGCAGACCATAGATCCGCATCATTGGCGATTTCAGGCGATCGCGTGTCGGTGTTTCAGGGTTGTAGCACTTCTGCGCAATACAGCCACCGCGCAGAGACGAGTCACCGTTTGTATTTACAAACTCGGCGTCTTTGTCGGGAATGATTACAACGTGGTGTGGTTCGCCATCATGCAGCACGATATTGTGCTGGTTGGGGGCAACCCACGGGCCAAGCGCCTGAACGGGGAAATCCTCGCCGAATGCGTTCTGGTCCGCCATTGCGCCACCGTTCTTGCCGCCCTTAACGGGCCAACGGTAGACTTTGTAGCCACAGGCCACGATACAGTAATCGCAGGCCGTGGTGATAACTTCCGCATCTGCCGGGGGCAGAGGGACGTTCTCGTCTGGGATGTAATATGGAGTTGACATGTTCTTCCTCTCCTTAACCGTGCAGGTTGTCTTTGCGGCCGAAAATCAGGCCGAAGATTCCGGTGGCGTAGATATCGTCACCATCGAGTTCCAGCAGAACCTGCGGAAGGCTTTGATAAGCCTGGCCGGAAATCAGGATGCCGTGGCGCGTCAAGTCGTAGGTCGACAGGTGCAGCGGGCAGGCGCCCAGTGATTTCGTATCGGGTTTATAGCTGTCATAAAGCGAACCACCCTGGTGGGTGCAGGCATAGTTGAATGCGACAACATCCTGGCCTTCGCCAATGCCGCCGCCCGCTTTCACGCCCATTTTGACGATCATCGAGTCGGCATGTTCGCCTTCATCGGGGTAGGAGAAATCGAATGGTTTATCCAATTCCAGTTCCGACATTTTCGCGATCAGTTTACGCGGGAATTCGGTGATCTGTGCTGGCACTTCTTCTGCCATCGGCGTTCCCGGATTCATCGTGATCATGATCGTGGTTGTGACACCGGTGCTGATCAGGAAATTACGGCGGGAAACCAGGCATTTGTGCCCGACTTCTTTGGCAATCTCCTTGCGGCGCTCGCCGGTCGGTTTTTGTAGGTCTTGTGACATATTAAATATCCTCTCCTGAAGGCTTACTCGGAAGCCAGCGCTTCGTAGGGTGGCAATTCGGGTGGATCGACACGCAGCTCGTCGCCGCTGAAGGCCTCAAGGAAGGCAACCAGTTGATCCATTTCCTCGTCGGTCAGGCCCAGAGGCTTGATCAGGTCGGATTTGGTCGCGGCCATTGTGCCATCGGTGAAGTCGTTTTCACCACCACCGGCGTTATAGAACTCTACAACTTCGCGCAGGTCCCAGAACGAGCCGTTGTGCATGTAGGGTGCTGTGTAAGCGGTGTAACGCAGAGGCGGCGTGCGGAATTTACCCATATGATCCGCTTCTTTGGTGCGGAAATACAGGCCCGGATCGTCCTTCAGCTTGCGATACATTTCCTGTGTTACACCTTTGGCATACAGTTCGTAACGGAAAGTGACCTGTGCCAGACCATCTTCTTCCCAACGCTCTGCGGGCGGAACACCAAGGTTGTAGTAGTTCTCATCCGTGGCCTGCGCCCCGTTGTGACACTGAATACAACCGGCTTTGCCGTTGAACAGCTCCATGCCTGCGACTTGCTCCTCGGACAGGGCGGATTTGTCGCCAGCCAGATATTTGTCAACAGGTGTATCGTTCACAATCAAGGTGCGTTCAAAAGCAGCAATTGCGGCCCATGCATCGCCAATCAGCGGATACTCGGTGCCGAATACTTCTTTGAAGCGCACACGATATTCAGGAATGAACGCCATGCGCGTTTCCATCACATCGTTTTCGCCGTTACCGGCAACCGCCCCTTTGGCAGCACTTGGCGCCTGCTTTTCAAGCGAAGCGGCGGAACCGGCCCAGAACAACTGACCCAGATAGGCTGTGTTGATCACGGACTGCGAATTGCGCCAGTGAACTGTGCCCGGGTACCCACGAGACAGCGAGTCACCAAAGGCCCAACCCTGATCGGGTTCGTGGCAGGTTACACAAGCCGTCGAGGCGTCACCGCCGATGCGGGGATCCCAGAACAGGATTTTGCCCAGTTCGACTTTGGCATCCGATTGCTTGTTGTCCAGCGGGATCGGTGGTTCACCCAGCGGTGCCAGTGGTGGGTACTTACCCATTTCCCCGGCGTTGACCATGGCTGCCGAAACTGCAACTGCAGCCACACCAGCCATTAGCGTAAGAGTACTTCTCATCTTTTTCATCAATCCTCTCCCGTCCTAGTTTGACACATCGCGCCAGTTTTCGATGGCGGGGTAGTTTGTTGGAATTTCGTCTTCCCAGACATACTCGGGACCAGTGAGCGGATCACCGGAAAGAGCTTCGAGGAAGGCAACGAGATCGGCTTGCTCTGCATCCGAAAGGCCCAGCGGTTTCATCCGCTCGTCCTTGTTGACGTCATCGCCGCCACCGTTGTTATAGAAGGCAACAACATCGGCCAGCGTCGCGATCATGCCATTGTGCATGTAGGGTGCTGTGTACTTCAATTCGCGCAGTGTTGGCGTGTTGAATTTGCCAACGTCACTACCGTCAACAGGATGGCGAATGATCTGTGCACCCACATCACGGCGGACGTTCATATAGTTTTCAACGCCCATAAAGCTGGCGAATGCCGCATATGTCATATGGCGCATCGGGTCGGACCAGATTTCCGGATTGTCCGGAACAGCCGTGTTATAGGCCATATCATCCGTCAGGCGCGGACCGTTGTGGCAGCTTACGCAACCGGCTTTGCCTTCAAACAGGGCCTGACCACGGGTTGCGGCTTCGGACATGCTGCCGGTATCAAACGGAGCATTTTTGGAAATCAGTGTATTCAGGTATTCGGGGATCGCCTTACGAACAGATCCGTTCGATGGTTCGCCATACCCGGCCGCTTCGAACATTTCCACATAGACCGGATCCTGCTTGATGCGTTCCTGCATCAGGCGCATATCCATGTTCATGCTGTAGTCTTCGGTGATGCTTTCACGCGTCACGTCGTTCAGGTTTGTGCCCAGACGCCCGTCATGGAACCAGTTGGCCGCAGTTGCGGTGTTGACCAACGTCGGTGTGTTACGGAACCCTTTGGAGCCCGGATACGCCAGCGACAGGGCCAGACCATCGGAAAAGGCTTTGTCTGGCTGGTGGCAAGTTGCACACGAGATAGCAGCATCGCCCGACAGGCGCACATCAAAGAACAAACGCTTGCCCAGGGCTGCTTTTGCCTCGTTGATTTCGGGGCCTACGACAGGCCCAAGCGCCATGTCTTCAGCCGTTACCGGACCAGCAAGAACTGTGGCGCACATCAGTGCTGCCCCCAGCGTTACCGAACCGCTTTTGAACCGAGATATCTTCATCGATCTCCCTTTCTTATTGGAAATTAAATTCGACTCGTGGAGTGCGAGCCGAACGGTGTCTTGGACACAACGTCGCAGGGCGGGTGCCCTGCGTCATTGATAGCCATCAAGATTCCGTTATTTCGGGAATTTTTTCGAAACGCGGTTTGCGCTTGGACCAACTATTGTTGACTAAAACGCTTTCTTGCCCGCCATGCGATGATCAGGAACAGGAACCCGGCAAGCAGGGCTGCTGCAATCGCGAGTCCCATAATTTTGGTTGGGTTTTCGGTTGGTTCCAGCAAAATCCAGTACCATGTGGTAAAGCTGTTCCGGATGCCTTTTTCGCCATTCACACCGTCCCATGCAGCAAAGGCAATCGGTGTGTAGACGCCTTCGGAAAACTGCAGATCCCCGGCCGCACCGGTTTCCAATGGCCGGCGAAAGACCACCTGCCACTGTCCATCGGCCCACTGGCCTTTGGCGTTTAGGGCGGAACTGTCTTCGCGGGGTTTTGGCGCTTTGTCCAAACCGGTCGCATCCATAATCACTGCGGTTTCATCAGCCGCCGGTTCAACCGAAGGCGCGGTCCAGACCCACATATTGACGGGGTTCTTTTTGTCGCCCTGACGGAAGTACGGTTTTTCGTTGGTGCCCGACAGAGACGCCGGAATTTGCACCGCAATCGCATCGCGCGTGGCCTCCACCCCTTCGATCGCATAGGCCCGTTCCAGTTCCGAACCGGGAACCGAATAGGTGCGGTCATCGACATCAACCCGCATGGTGATGTCCGTGTCATTATAGAGGGCGCGCACGGTGACGAATTCGGTCAGCGTTGTGAACAGGCGCGGCTCTTTGATGACATTCGGACCCATGTTAAAGGTCATGGCCGGCGCCGTATCCCACAGCGGATCAGCCGGATCGGTTGGCAGATCACCATCGACACGGATAGCCTTGATCACGGATTCCCCTTTGGAAACCGGAACGGCATTGTCACGCAGGGTCATGACATAGTTTGCAGTCGCCCAACGGGTTTCGACATCCAGCGCCGTTGTGTGTTCCGGCATCGGCGATGACGGAATACCGACCGACAGGCGCTGGAATACATCCTGTGCATCCAGCGTTACGCGCCAGCTTTCGGGGTGGGTCAGATTGCGGGGCCAGATGCGGTTGCCCGCATCATCCGCCAGCCGCTTGCCCGATGTGATATTACCGCGGCCTTTCAGACCATGACAATCCGCACAGATACTTTCGAATGTCTTTTGGCCCAGCGCCAGCATTTCCGGTGTCGGGGCAGGCATTGCACCCATCTCGATCGGCCCCAACTCGTCCGGTTCAACATCATCCCAGTAACCCAAAACCTTGATCTTCTCGATCAGCCCGTCAACTTCGGCGTCAGACAACAGCCCTTTCCACGCAGGCATGGCTGTGCCGGTCAAACCGTTCAGGATCGAGTTGCGCAGATCATCGTCGGTCGGAAATTCGGAATCGGAATTGGTGGTTTTGTATTTGAACAGGCCAAGGGTGAAATCACGCGGCTTGGGATACATCCGGTCGGCTGCAACCCCCAAACCATCACCATCCACACCGTGGCACTGCGAACAGCGCTTCATGTAAACCGCGTCGATCTGCTCTTCGGTCAGTTCGGCGTTGGGATCAACCGGCGCAGGCTCAACCGCATCGGCGGATTTCTCTTCCAGCTCCCATGAACGCGGCTCGAAACCGGTGTAATCATAAAGGAACGAAATGATCTTCCACACTTCGTCTTCTTGCAGCATTTCCTCCCAGACCGGCATGGCCGACGCCCAGGGCGTGCCTTCGCGTGGCAGGCCAGGCCCGCCTTTGGTGATGCGCCAGAACAGGAAGGATTCCTGCAACTGGGCAATCATGCCGACATCCTGAAAATTGATCGGGCGCGGGTTGAAGGTTTTGGCGAAATGCCCCTCGCCGTTCAGCAAATCACCGTGGCAATAGACACAGTTCTTGTAGTACAGATCCGCCCCTTCGGCGACGATCGCCTGATAATCTTCGGAGGTTTCGTCAAACTGTTCACGATACGGGTTTTGCAGTTTCAGCAGATCATAGGTCTTGCCATAGGCCCGCAGGCTGGAGGGCGGCGCAGGGTGAACCGTGCGCAGTTCCAGCGGCGATGTGACCGACGGTTTCACCATGTCATAGGTCAGATAACCCACGCCACCCACCACAGCCGCAAAGGCGGCGATGCGCGGCAACAGCATTTTTGGCGAGCCAAACAGTGCTATAAGCGGGGCAAAGAAACGGGCTGCCATTTTGTTGTCGAAGGTCACCACCAACAAAACTGCAACCGTGCAGATCACCATGTACTGGATCAACAGCGATGCCGGAACCGGCGGGTTCAGCACATAGGCGAAAACCACATAAAGCACTGTCAGAAGCAGAACCGACAGGAACAGGGGGTGTTTGAAGAAACGCATCATATTCATCCCTTATTCAGGCAGGTTCATCAGGTAATCGACAATCAGAGACAGTTCGCTGTCATCCATCTGGTCGGCAAAATCATCCGGCATCATTTCAGCCTCGAACCCTTCGGCGATGGTTGCGTTCGGATCAATGATGGCGGCTTTTACTTCGTCCGCTGACATCCGTGTGCCAATCCCGTTCAGTTTCGGGCCGATGTCTGCTTCGGAGCCGTCCAGATCGTGGCAACCGGCGCATCCGAATTTGTCGATGGATTCTAGACCCGTTGTGGCCAGAGGTTCTTCGTCGTCGTCAGCGGCTGCAGGGGCCGCATCGGGCAATGCCAACAGATAATCGGTCAGAACCAACAGCTCCGAACCCCGCAACGCTTCGCCAAAATCATCCGGCATAAAGTCGGCATCATAGCCTTTGGCGATAACAGCGTTCGGATCAATGATGGCCTCGATCACCGTGGCGCGGTCCATCCGGTTACCAATGCCATTCAGCGACGGGCCAATGTCGGCACCGCTTCCACCCAGATCGTGACACGAAGCGCAGCCGTATTCGTCAATGATCGCTTCGCCGGATGTCAGTAATGGCGCGGGTTCAGCACCATCTGCGGCGGGTTCTTCTGCCACCGGCGCGTCATCAGCGCTGGGCAAAGGAACCGTTGGGTCCAGTCCGGCAAGGTCCTGCAAGAATGCTGTGACGGCATTCATTTCAACAACCGTCAATTCGATCGGCGCCTTGTCCACGGTTGGCATCGGCGATTCTGTATCGTTGGTGCCTTTTTTACCAAAGCCTTCGACAACAAAGGTCGAGGGATCTTTCATCGATTCAAGGATATAATCCTCGATCGCTTTGGCCCCTTCCTTGCCAGCCGCTACACCTTTGTAACGCGGATCAGCCAGACGGGAAGGATATGTCGCGGCCATGTCCATTTCCAGCGTGTCGGGCGCGCGGCCCATGCCGTTGTGACACAGGGTGCAGGTACCCTTGCCTTTGAAGATACTTTCGCCAAGGGCGATCATCCCGTCCATATCCAAACCTTCGGTCGAAACCTCGACCGGTTCGGATGTATCGGGCACCACCTGTGGCAACATATGGGCGAACCCCATATACCCCAGCAGCAGCAGAACACTGAAACCGATAACGCGAAGGAAAGTCATGCTGCGTCCTCCGTTCCCTTTTGCTTGGTCTGGCCAAGCCGTGACAGCCAGAACACAAAGACCATAATCGCCATGAACCCAAGGGTGATCGCGGTGATCACGTTGCCCGCATCCCCCAGCGTCGGGATATAGTTTTCAGGCGAGTTGTCTTTCATGATGGTATAGACATGCCAGTTTGTGCGCAGCGATGAGCGGATATAACCCATCAAGCCCATCAGCCATGTAAAGGCCACCGGCAGCACGAACAGCGCATATTGCGACCGCTCGGTCATGCGGCCCCAATGCACCTTTTCGGCCTTGGCCCCGCGCAGCATGAACACGTCGATAATAACCGAGCCGATGATGATGGTCAGCGTGCTGACCACCTGCGGCACCGAGGCACCGACCTTGTAAACCGTCGGGGTGATATAGCCGTAGATGCCCGCGCCAACGATGTTGATAATGCCGACAACATACAGTGCGACCACAATCATATTGCCGGATTTGGCCCAGCTGACCGTCGGAATACGGGACGAACGATAAAACAACTGAAACGACATGAAGGTAAAGACCAGCATCAGGTTCACAGCGGTGTTTTTGGCGGGCATGATCCCCAGCGGACCAAGGATTTTATGGTGCGTGCCGCCAAGGTTCTGGATTTCATTAGCTGTCAGGATCAACGTGTGCGGCGTCAGCCAGACAAGGAAACCGCCAACAATCACCACCGCGATATATTTCACATATTTCGCATATTGCGCCCCGCGATCCGTACGCATCAGGCCCGACCACAGGTAATAGTTCGCCGCCAGCATGATCGTGCCGATCAGCACAGCCTGAATGATGAACAGCCACGCCAGAATCCCGCCCATTGCGGTGATCCCCATTTGCTGGGAATAGGCGTAAATCTCGGCCATCAGCCAGTAACCGGCGAACGGCAGCGGGATGAACCCAAGGATGGCAATAAAGTTCGAGGTATAGCCCATCCAGTCGTAATGCGCTTTCTTCTCGGGGTCTTTTTCGGCCAGGAACATGTAAGCGGCATAGCCCCCCACAATCGCGCCGCCATAAGCGATATTGGCAAGGAAACGGTGCAAGTTCAGCGGGTTCCACAGCGGGTTGCGCGTGGCCTCCCATACCGTGCCGGTGACGGCGCCGGTCGGGTCAACACCAGCGGGCGACATCATAAAACTAACCCAAGCGTTGGCGATAAACATCAGCGTCAGGCCAACAGTGTTCAGCAACAGGCCGATCGACATATGATACCACTTGCGATTGCCGCGCCGCAGGGCATCCCATGAATAAAAATAGACATAGAGCGTGATGGATTCCAGCCCGAACAGCATCGCATAGATCAACATCTGCCCGCGAAATACCTTGACCAAATAGCCCATCAAATGCGGGTAGAACACCAGCAGCGACAGCAACAGGCCGCCGCCAACCAAAGCAGTCAACGAATAGGCGGCCATGGTGATTTTCATAAATTCGCGCGCCATATTGTCAAAGCGGTCATCGCCGGTGACAACGCTCATGAATTCGGTGGCAATAGCGAACAGTGGCACCGCCAGAACGAAGGCCGCAAGGAACAGATGCATTTGCGCGGCACTCCAGACAACCGTGCGGCCGCTAACACCGCCGATCAGCGGATAATCCAGCCGCGAGGGTTTCGGTGCGCCTTCAAGAACTGCGGCCGCCTCGTCGGCAGCCGCAAAGACCAGATCGGGCGAAGCAAGCAGAACAAAGGCGGCAAACAGGGCCAGCATATGAGAAAGTTTCATAGCAAAAGCCCCCTAAACCGGCATCAGGTCAGCGCCGACCGGCAGCCCCTGACCTTCCATGATCGATTTGTCGATGAAGTAGAAAACAGCAACCCAGACAACCAGAGCCACCACAAATACCAGCCACTTGTTTCCCAACATACGGACTTCCTTATTGTTCTTTTGCCGTCAGCGCGCGCTAGTGATGGATCGAAACGATCCCGTGGTCGTACAGCAGCAACCACCAGAAAAAATACAGCATAGCGACAGCGGTCAGTGTAAAAACCAGCTTGCCCAACAGTGTGTTTTCGTTCTTTCCAGACATGTTCCCTGCCGTTTCCATTCACGCGACCCGCGCATTCCATAGGTCGCTACAGAACAGCACAGTCAGGTTTTTCTGTAATTGATGGCCATCAAGGTTCGGGTGTTTTGTGGAAGCGCCACGCCCTAAAACGCCACTCCGCAGGATTGCGAAATCCGGCTGCGCAGGCGGGTCATATAATCGGGCATTGGCTCGTCTTCTTCGCGGGGCACCAGGAATATCAGCTTGGCCGCGATGATATAGGGGCGGCGTTCTTTGCCTTCGCCCGGCGTTGGGCTTGTCAGTATTTCCTCAACAATCGCAACAGTTTGCGCCGGTTTTTCACAAAACCTTGGCAAGGCGGATTTGTTTGCATACCAGTCGGCGCTGTTGAAAATGAACAGCATAATTGCAGCGGTCAAAGCAAAGACAATCAGAATCCGGTGCATATCCATTCCCCTGGCTGTGAGCTAATGCAGTGGATGCTGTTTCACAAATCCACCCGCAATACGCCAGCGCAGCCCTGCAATTGTTACAATTCTTTACATCTCGCAATGCAATGTAACGGTTTCAAAATCTTGGCGAAACATCCCGCCTCTAGGGTCCAAAGCTGAAATTGGTGGCCAGGCACGTCCTGAAAGCCGCTGAATGTGTAAGGATACATACCGAAAATGAGCACCCTTCCCGCCGTTAAATGCCAGAACTGTACGCTCTATACCGAAGCCGGCAGCCTATGCGCGCAAATCACGTCTGACGAGCTGGACAGCCTGAGCAACAAATCCCGCACCGCCACCCTGAAACGGGGCGAAAGCATTGACACCGAAGAATTGCTTATGTGGCCGATCATTGCCATTTCATCCGGCGTCATTAGCCTGCAACATCTGCTGGAGGACGGCCGCAAAACCATTGCCGCATTTTTCATGCAGGGCGATATCATCGACATGCGCGGCATATCCAGCCGCAACCGCGGCCATCTGATTGCGCTGAACAAGGTCAACCTGTGCCGCCTGTCAACTGCCGCGTTTGAATCCATCATCGAAAAGAACACCAGCGCCCAGCGCGTTGTCTGGGATAATCTGCGTAAACAGACATACCGCGCGATTGACCACTCGGCCGATCTGGCCAAGAAACACGCACTGGAAAAGCTGGCATCGTTCATATTCGAGTGCAAACGCCGCCAGACCATTACCCTGTCGGAAAACAGTGTGGTCATTCCGGTGCGCCGTGTTGATCTGGCCGAGTATCTGGGGATGCAGCCCGAAACCGTCAGCCGTTGTTTCAAAGATCTTGAGGAGCGCGGGATTATCAAATTCAACGGCATCTCGAACATCCGCCTACTTAAGGCCCCGATCCTGCGACGCATTGCGAATGGTGACAGAAATGCAGATGCAATCCAGCATCCATCTAAAAACAAATTCAAAGTCCTTAGCTTTGGCTGATACCGGCAAGACCGGTATCCTGCTGATCAATCTGGGCACCCCCGAGGCAACGGACTATCGTTCGATGCGCCGGTACCTGAAACAGTTTCTGTCCGACAAACGTGTGGTCGAATCCAGCGGGCCGGTCTGGTGGCTGGTGCTGAACGGGATTATCCTGCGCAAACGGCCAAAAACCAGCGGGCGGGCCTATGATCTGATCTGGAACCGCGAACTGGATGAATCCCCGCTGAAAACTGTAACCCGCTCGCAAGCGGCGGCACTGGCGAAAATGTTCGGGGGCAAAGCGAATGTCGTGGTCGACTGGGCCATGCGCTATGGCAAACCCTCTATTGACGATGTTTTACAACGGCTGACCGATAAGGGCTGTGACCGCATCCTGCTGTTCCCGCTTTATCCGCAATACAGCGGCGCCACGACCGGCACGGCATTGGACAACGTGTTCGACGTTTTGAAAACCATGCGCCATCAGCCCACGATCCGCAGCGTTGCCCCCTATTACGACCATCCCGCCCACATCAAGGCGCTGGCCGATAGTATCCGTGCCCATCATGCGACGCTGGATTGGGAACCCGAGGTCACTATTGCATCCTTGCATGGGCTGCCTGTGGACTTCATCAAAAAGGGGGATCCCTATCAGGATCAATGCGAAGCCACCGTCGCCATGCTACGCGAGGAACTGGGGTTCCCTGACTGGAAACTGCTACTAACCTATCAATCGCGATCGGGCCGGACTGAATGGTTAACACCTGATACCGAGGAAACAGCCGTGGGGCTGGCCCGTGACGGGATTAAAAACCTGACAATTATTGCCCCGGGTTTTGCCACGGACTGCATCGAAACACTGGAAGAACTGCACATCCGTGCCGTAGATGCTTTTCTAAAGGCGGGCGGGGTAAACTGCTCTGTTATCCCCTGCCTGAACGATAGCACAGATTCGATCAACATGTTGAAAACTCTAATTGATTCCAATCTTCAGGGTTGGATTTGATCTGACGCGAAACTAATCGTCTCTCTTGTTGGATTTTTCGCCGCACCTGCCAATTGCGGGGTTTACTTGACAATTCTTGTCCGCTATTCATATTCGCTATTACGAATATGTTAAAGATTCACCCCTTCCAAAATGGGCTCGGCTAACGCAAGATAGGATTGATCTGTCTTAAGCACTGGCAAAAGGACACCGGAAATGAAACTCTCGCTGCCTCTTATTATCACTTTGCTTGGTGCATCCATTGCTCAGGCAGAAACCCTGACACTTACCCCGCAGCCGATTACCGAATGGAAAGCGGTCTATGGTGTGATCGAAACCCGTGACAGGGTGCCCGCACGGGCGCGTATCGGGGGCACGATTATTGAACTGCTGGTAACCGAAGGGGACATGGTAACCGAAGGGCAAAAGGTTGCCCTGATCAAAGATGACAAACTTGAATTCCAGCTGGAAGCACTGGATGCCCAGATCTCTGCGTTGAACGCCCGCCTGAAAACGGCGGTCGAGGATCTGGAGCGCGGTCAGGAACTGATCAAGCGCGGCACAATTACAGCCCAGCGCCTTAGCCAGTTACAATCGCAAGTCGATGTTTTGAATGGCGAAATACGTGGAGTCGAGGCCCAGCAACTGGTGATCAAACAACAGGTTTCCGAAGGCGAGGTCCTATCCCCCGAAGCCGGTGTGGTTCTTTCGGTGCCACCCTCCAAAGGCTCGGTGATCAATCCGGGGGAAAGCGTTGCGGTGATTGGCGGCGGCGGGTCGTTCCTGCGCCTGTCCGTACCGGAACGCCATGCGGCCAACCTGCACGAAGGCGACAGTATTGAAATGAGCGATGGCCAGAGCGGCACATTGGCCAAGGTCTATCCGCAAATCGAAAACGGACGGGTGCTGGCCGATGTAGAAGTCCCGGGACTGAACGACCGTTTTGTCGGGCGCCGCGTTCCGGTGCGCCTGCCTGTTGGCGAGCGCAAAGCAATTCTGGTCCCTGAATCGGCGGTCTCCATGCATGGCGGCATTGACTTTGTTACCCTTGAAATCAACGGCGAAGAAATGCGCCGCGCTGTCGTTCTGGGTGCTACCGTTATGCGTGACGAAAAAGTCTGGAAAGAAGTTCTGACCGGCGTTTCTGCTGGCGATAAACTGGTGAACAGCCATGAATGATAGTCATATCGGTCAAACAGGTGCGCTGGGCATTGCCGGTCGCCTGACCCGTAGTTTCATAACCTCGCCCTTGACGCCATTATTTATGCTGGCAGCATTTGCTTTGGGGTTGATCGCCCTTTCCAGCCTGCCGCGCGAGGAAGAACCGCAAATTTCTGTGCCGCTGGTGGACATCCACGTTCAGGCTGCAGGTCTGAAAGCGGAAGATGCGGTGAAACTGGTTACCGAGCCGTTGGAGAACATCGTCAAAGGTATTGATCAGGTCGAACATGTCTATTCCTCGACCCGCGACAATCAGGTTATGGTGACGGCGCGTTTCCTTGTCGGCGTTGACGCCGAAACCGCCATTTTGCGCGTCTATGACAAACTGCGCGCCAATATGGACCGCATCCCCGTCGGCATCCCCGACCCGCTGGTTGTGGGGCGCGGCATTAACGACGTTGCCATTGTCACCCTGACCTTTTCCCCGAAACCGGGGCAGGACACGATAACGGCCAATGACATCACCCGCATTGTACGCGAGGTAAATTCCGAAATCGCCAAAATCGACGATGTCGGGCTGACCTTTATTGTTGGGGAAACCTCGGACGCGCTGCGCGTCGCCCCCGATCCCGAAAAACTGGCGCTTTACGGTGTGACGCTACAACAGCTGGTGGGCAAGGTTCAGGGTGCCAACTCGGCCTCGCCGGCCGGCACAGTGCGCGACAACGGCGAACAGATCGCCTTTATTCTGGGCGAAACCCTGTCGACACCGGACCAGATCGGCAACCTGTTGCTGACTTCGCGTGATGGCCGGCCCGTCTATGTGCGCGATGTGGCCGATGTGACCTATGCGATTGATCTGGACGAAGTCCATGTTGCCACCCTGCACCGCGCCGATAACGGCGAAATCGAACGCCTGCCCGCCGTTACACTGGCCATTGCCAAACGCGCGGGATCAAATGCCGTCAAGGTCGCCGAAGCCATTCTGGAAAAGGTGGAAACACTGGAAGGCACCCTGATCCCCGACACGATGGAAGTGGAAATCACCCGTGACTACGGTGAAACCGCAGATGAAAAAGCCAACGAACTGCTGTTCCATCTGGGCCTTGCCACCGTTTCCATCGTCGCACTGGTGTTCATCGCGATCGGCTGGCGCGAGGCCGTGGTGGTGGCCGTTGTCATCCCGATGACCATTCTGATGACGCTGTTTGCGTCCTGGTTGATGGGCTATACGCTGAACCGCGTTTCCCTGTTCGCACTGATCTTTTCCATCGGGATTCTGGTGGATGATGCGATTGTGGTGATCGAAAACATTGCCCGCCACTGGGGGATGAAGCGCAAGGGCCAGACCCGGTTCAGCGCCGCGATCGAAGCCGTGGCCGAGGTCGGAAACCCCACAATCGTCGCCACCCTGACGGTTGTTGTCGCCCTGTTGCCGATGCTGTTTGTGTCCGGCCTGATGGGTCCATACATGAGCCCGATTCCGGCCAATGCCTCGGCTGCAATGATCATTTCATTCTTTGTCGCGGTGATGGTCACCCCGTGGCTGATGATGAAAATCGCAGGCAAAGCCGAACTGCATCATGACGAGGATGCGGAAGCCGGTGGCAAACTGGGCAAACTCTATGTCGCCTTTGCCCGTCCGGTCCTGCGTTACAAAATTGTCAGCCTTGTATTTTTACTGATCGTCGTAGTGGCCTCGTTCGGGTCTTTGGCGGCACTTTATACCAAGGATGTTACCGTCAAACTGCTGCCGTTCGACAATAAATCCGAATTATCAGTGGTGATCGACCTGCCCGAAGGGGCCTCGGTCGAGGCAACGGATGCGGTGGCCCAACAGGCCGCCAAAATCGCGCTTGGGCTGGACGAGGTTGTTTCGGTCCAAACCTATTCCGGCACGGCTGCGCCGTTCAATTTTAACGGCTTGGTGCGCCATTACTTCCTGCGCCAACTGCCGGAATTGGGCGACGTGCAAATCAACCTGTTGGCCAAGGGCGAACGGACCCGCACCAGCCACGAAATCGCGCTGGAATTGCGTGAATTGCTGACCGCGATGGATGTCCCCCCCGGCACCAACATCAAAACAGTCGAGCCGCCCCCCGGCCCGCCCGTTATCGCCACCCTGCTGGCCGAGGTATACGGCCCCGATGCCGAAACCCGCCGCGAAGCTGCACGCCGCATTCGTCAGGCCTTTGAGGCCGTGCCCTATATCGTCGATGTGGACGACAGCTTTGGGGTGCAACCACGCCAGAAACGGGCCGAACTGGTCGCGGATGATCTGGAGTTCTACCACGTTCAGGAAAGCGATGCGCTGGATACCCTGCGGATGCTGAACAGCCAGATCACGGTTGGATATTCCCACCGCAGCAACGGCCGTCAACCGATCCCGATCGTGGTTGGCCGTGATCGTGGGGACCGCGTGATCGACGAACGTATGCTGGCAACCCCAGTGCCAACCAACGTGCTGCCGGGTGATCGCGGTGTGGTCGAATTGGGCGATGTGGTGCGGATTGTTGAAGAACGCGCATCTTTCCCCATCTTCCGCCATAATGGGCGCTATGCCGAAATGGTTATGGGCGAAATGGCCGGCCGGTTCGAAGCCCCTCTATACGGCATGTTGGCGGTTGCGAACGAGTTGGACAAGATGGACTGGTCCGACATGGAAAAACCTGAAATCAGCCTGCATGGTATGCCCACAGAAGAGGAAAACGTCACCCTGCTGTGGGATGGCGAATGGGAGGTCACATGGGTCACCTTCCGCGACATGGGCGCGGCATTCGGCGTGGCCCTGTTGGGCATTTATATCCTTGTGGTGGCGCAGTTCGGGTCGTTCCGATTGCCGCTGGTGATCCTGACGCCTGTACCGCTGACCTTCCTTGGCATCATGTTCGGCCACTGGTTGTTCAACGCCCCCTTCTCGGCCACATCAATGATCGGCTTCATCGCGCTGGCGGGGATTATTGTGCGAAACTCGATCCTGCTGGTCGATTTCATCAGGAACGAGGGTGAAGGCCGCGTTGATCTGGATATCCTGATCGCCGCCGGGGCCACACGTTTCAAACCGATCCTGCTGACGGCTCTTGCGGCGATGATCGGCGCGGGCGTGATCCTGTCGGACCCGATTTTCCAAGGGCTGGCAATTTCGCTGCTGTTCGGGTTGGCCACATCCACGCTGCTGACCGTGCTGGTCATTCCGGCTATCTATCGCGTCTTCAAAATGTAGGCAAAATAAAGGGGAGCGTTGTTGGCCCACCGCTCCCCTTCTGCTATCCGACCTTGCCGAAACAGAACCGGATCATTCTGTTAGCGCTATCATAGGCAATAGATCAACCTTGGACAAGATGAAATTTTGCCTGTAACAAGTGTGTAAACGCCATAACAGGAAATTCATTCGTGTCATCGCCGACCACACCGCCCAAACGCCCGCTGACCCTGCGCGACGTCTCCGAGGCCTCGGGCGTGAGCGAAATGACCGTCAGCCGTGTTTTGCGCAATCGCGGCGATGTGTCGGACGCCACCCGCCTGAAAGTCACTGAAGCGGCCAAACGGCTGGGCTATGTCCCCAACAAGATCGCCGGCGCGCTGGCCAGCCAGCGGGTCAATCTGGTGGCGGTGATTATACCGTCCCTTTCAAACATGGTATTCCCCGAGGTCCTGACCAGCATCAACGAGGTGCTGGACGAAACCCCGTTGCAGCCGGTGTTCGGCGTCACCAACTACCAGCCGGAAAAAGAGGAATCCGTGCTGTTTGAAATGTTGTCGTGGCGCCCTTCCGGCGTTATCATCGCCGGTCTGGAACACACCGACGCCGCCCGCGCCATGATGCGCAACGCCGATGTACCGATTGTGGAAATCATGGATCTGGACGGCGACCCGATAGATGCCATCGTTGGTGTGTCACAACGCCGCGCAGGCCGCGAAATGGCCGAAGCCATCATCAAGGCGGGCTATCGCGAAATCGGCTTTATGGGCACCAACATGCCGCTGGACCACCGCGCCCGCAAACGGTTCGAAGGGTTTAGCGAAGCGCTGGCCGATGCCGGAATCGAGATTTCCGATCAGGAATTCTATTCTGGCGGCTCGGCACTGGTAAAGGGCCGCGAGATGACCGAGGCAATTCTGAAACGTTCGCCCGATCTGGATTTTCTGTATTATTCCAACGATATGATCGGGGCTGGCGGGTTGCTCTATTGTCTGGCCAACGGCATTGATGTGCCCGGACAGGTCGGGCTGGCTGGGTTCAACGGGGTTGAACTGTTGAATGGTCTGCCCAAACAACTGGCCACAATGGACGCCGAGCGCCATAAAATTGGCCGCGCCGCCGCTGAAATCATCGCCGCCCGTTCCCGTGGCGAAGACGCGCCGCAGCGGGTTGAACTGACGCCAAAGCTGCAATTCGGCGACACGTTAATACGCTCTTGACCTTCCACCAACTGGAACCCCTATCTGTGGCCTGAAACAATGATTCCACAGGTGTGCCATGAGCGATTCCAAAACCCTATCCCTACAAGTCACCGGCCTGAACTGCGCCTCATGTTCAGGCCGTGCCGAAAAAGCGCTGAACGCGGTTGAAGGCGTGGAAACGGCGACCGTCAATCTGGCCGCCGAAACCGCACAGATCACCTATTCCGATCCGGCCACCACCGAAACCCTGATCAACGCGCTTTCTGATGCGGGCTATCCCGCCGCGACCCAAGAAGTGACACTGGAAATCGAAGGCATGTCCTGTGCCTCCTGCGTGGGGCGTGTGGACAAGGCATTGGCGGCAGCAGACGGGGTGCTGGATGTCTCGGTCAATCTGGCCACCGAAACCGCCACCATCCGCTATGCCGCCAAGGCCACCGATGTGGCCATCCTGATCAAAATAGCCACCGACTCGGGCTATCCCGCCAAGGTGAAATCGGGCGATCAGGCCGATGTAGATGACAAGGCCGAGCGCAAGGCCGAGGAAATCAGCCACCTTGGACGGCTGACCATAATCGCCGCAATCCTTGCCTTTCCGGTGTTTGCCGTTGAAATGGGCGGCCATTTCATCCCCGGCGTGCGCGACTGGGTGAACGCCACCATTGGCGATCAAAACAGCCGCTACATGCAATTCGTCCTGACCACGCTGGTGCTGTTTGGTCCCGGCCTGCGGTTCTACAAACTGGGCATCCCCGCCCTGCTGAAAGGCGCGCCGGAAATGAATTCGCTGGTCGCCCTTGGCACCGCCGCCGCCTACAGTTTTTCTGTGGTGGCGACCTTCCTGCCAAACCTGCTGCCCGAAGGCACCGCAAATGTCTATTTCGAGGCCGCCGCCGTGATCATCGTGCTGATCCTGCTGGGCCGTTACCTCGAGGCCCGCGCCAAGGGGCGCACCGGCGAAGCGATCCGCAAGCTGGTTGGCCTACAAGCCAAAACCGCACGGGTTGAACGGGGTGGCGAGGTTGTCGAACTGCCGCTGGACCTGATCGTGCAAGGCGACATCATCCATGTACGTCCCGGTGAAAAGATTGCGGTGGATGGCGAGGTAATCAGCGGCCATTCCTATGTCGAGGAAAGCATGATCACCGGTGAGCCGATACCGGTTGAAAAATCCGAAGGTGCCGAAGTGATCGGTAGCACCATCAACGGCGAAGGTGCTTTGGTGTTTCGCGCCACCAATGTGGGGGCCGATACGGTGCTGGCGCAGATCATCCAGATGGTCGAACAGGCGCAGGGGGCCAAGCTGCCAATTCAGGGGCTGGTCGATAAAATCACCGCCATCTTTGTGCCAATCGTGCTGGTTCTGGCCGCGCTGACCGTGCTGGTCTGGCTGGGCTTCGGCCCTGACCCTGCCCTTGGCTTTGCGCTGGTTGCGGGTGTTTCCGTTCTGATCATCGCCTGCCCCTGCGCGATGGGTCTGGCCACGCCGACCTCGATCATGGTGGGCACCGGACGGGCCGCCGAAATGGGCGTGCTATTTCGCAAGGGCGACGCTCTGCAAATGCTGCAAGAGGCCCGCATCGTGGCATTGGACAAAACCGGCACCCTGACCGAAGGCCACCCGGAATTGACCGATTATTCCATTGGCAAAGGGTTTATCTATGACGATGTTTTGCGCATTGCGGCGGCGGTCGAGGGCACTTCGGAACATCCGATTGCCAAGGCGATTGTGCGGGCGGCCAAGGCGAAAAACATGACCTTGCCGATGGTGGATGATTTCACCTCGATCACCGGATACGGGGTGCAGGCCACAGTGGATGGCAAACAGGTTCTGATCGGCGCCGACCGTCTGATGACCCGCGAAAAAATCCCGCTAAAGGGGTTTCAGGCGCAGGGTGATGCCTTGGGCAAAGACGGCAAAACGCCGTTATATATTGCCATTGACGGAGTGGCGGCGGCGGCAATTGCCGTGTCGGACCCGATCAAACCAACCACCCGCGAGGCGATCAAGGCGCTGCATGATCTGGGGTTGAAAGTGGCAATGATCACCGGCGACAACCAGGGAACCGCGAATGCGATTGCCGCTGAACTGGGCATTGACCATGTGGTGGCCGAAGTCCTGCCCGACGGCAAAGTCGCGGCACTGGAAGAATTACGCAAGGGCGGCACCAAACTGGCCTATGTGGGTGACGGCATCAATGACGCGCCTGCGCTGGCCACAGCGGATGTGGGTATCGCCATTGGCACCGGCACGGATGTGGCAATTGAAGCGGCGGATGTGGTGCTGATGTCGGGGGATTTGAACGGGGTGGTGAACGCATTCGACATCAGCCAGCGCACAATGCGCAATATCAGGCAGAACCTGTTCTGGGCGTTTGCTTATAACGTGGTGCTGGTGCCGGTGGCGGCGGGGGTTCTTTATCCGTTTTACGGCATCCTGTTATCGCCGATGCTGGCGGCAGGGGCCATGTCACTGTCCAGCGTGTTCGTGCTGACCAACGCGCTGCGACTGCGCTGGGTGAAGCCTGCGCAAGCAAACACGGGCGCAACGGCGGATGGGGAAACAAACACCCCCGGCTTGCGCGGCTCATTGGAAGTGCAGGCCTGACCATAGGCCGGGAAGTCGGTAGCCGATTTACCGCGGGGGCCCCATCAATAGGCCCGCCGCTTACGGTTCAGTTCGCTGATACGGGGGCGGTGTCTGGTGAGGTCAGAACTAATACAACTTATTAATTCAGCGTCGGGTCAAACGGCCTTTAACTTACACGGGAAATATTTGTCCGTGTGGTGGCCTGTTCCATATCGCGGCTTAGCTGCAACAAAAGAAGCGTGGTTGTTTCCAGCGGCTCGTCGCCGGTTTCAAGTTGCATCAGGAACAATTGGTCCAACGCCTCCTGAAACTGGTTTGTGAGCCATTCAATTTCCGGGGTTTGCGGATCAATCAGTGTCAGCGTATCCGTCATCTCCATCACAATATTGCAACTGGATTGAATGAGCTTGCTTACATCCGTGTCATCGGATTTTTCGATGGTGGCAATGAGATCCCGTGTCTTGTTGTTCCACTCCGCCAATAGCGGGGATTCCGGAACCTCTGCCTGTGTCTTTGCACCACCTGCCTTTAATTCCAGTGGCTGAATTGGTGCCTTGCTTGTGGCCTCGTCTGCACTATCTCGCGACTTCAGCCTCTCGAAAAAGGGGATAAGTTGGCTCTCGATAATAGCGGTTGCGTCTGCCAGTTTCTTTTCCCGAATTGGCTCTGCTATTTCCCTGATAGCTGTGAATATTGCTTCGCCGCCATGCGCCGCCCAGGCTTCTTTATCCTGAACAACCCCGTCAGGAGCCGCCTTTGACGCCTTGGGCGCAGCGACGGGCACGATGGTTTTAAAAAACTCTCCGGCCTCTTTTTGAACACGCGCCATAACCCTGTCTATGCCACGTTTAACGGCTGGCAGATCAGTATGGGTGACGGCCAGAATGCTGTTCTTACGGTTAATTGCAGGCAGGCTGGACCAGGTATAACGCTCACTCTCGCGCCAGGCCTGGACTGCATTCGTGCACCAGATCGTCGCCTCGGAGCTTTTGACAAGATGCTGCATCTTGCTGTCATTGCTAAGTGGGTCGCTTGTCCCCGGACTATCAAAGATGTTGATATCCTTCAGGAATGGATTGGGGGTTGTTACCAGAATGAAATCCGGATCCATCTTTACGGCTGCATCGAAATCTACATCCTTAACCGGCATCAGTTTCTTCTGATCCCACCAACCAGCGGCAATTTGCGTTGTGGCACCATAGCGAAACAACAACGGCGGCAGTTCACTGGCCAAAACACTGGTCGGGATCAAATTTTTACCCACCAGCAGATTTGTAAGCGTTGATTTTCCTGCACTGAATTCCCCGGCGACAATGAACCTTACTGGCGTGCGCAACCGGTTGAACAGCTTTCGGGCAAGCTGCCGCAGGGGGCCTGCTTCTTTTGGTATCGAACCCAGGTCGGGGTCTGTCTTGGCAATAAAATCTTGCAGGAACGAAAGCTGCTTTTGCTCGATTGCTGAATGTTTCATTTGGCACCGCCCGACGCTTCTAGCATTGATCTGATTTCAACAAGGGTTTCCACCAGCATCTCGGCTGTTTCCAGATCATTCGAGGATTGCTGCATTGTCCGTTTACGGGTGCGGTTTTCCTGATTGGTGTGTACCTTGCCGTCTTTGCCCTGCTCGGAAAACACATCCAAATGTTGGGATACATCATCAATATATTCCCCCATCAAACGCTCAATCGCTGTTTCGATATCCGAACGTCCTTTGCCCACCATTTCCGAACAGATATCCCTGAACTGCTTGCTGGCGGTATCAACAGCCTGACGGATTTTGCCCCGTGGGAACCCCAGCAACCCGTTCAGCCAACTGGCGGTCAAATCCAGCGAAACAGTCCTGTATAAAGCGTCGGTTTTCGGCAGCAATGTTCCCAGAAACCATGTATTTGCCCGAACGGCCTTCATATGGTCACGTATCTCTTCGCAGAATTCCGCGCCCAATGACTGGTTAAGGATGACAATCTCGTCAACCAGACTGTTGCGGATTGCTTCAAATGCCAGCGTGTAATGCTCCCTTAGGGTCTCCCGCAACGGATCAAGGTCACACTGATATGTCTCGCCACGCTTCAGGTCGGCGATCTCGGCAAGGATGGTCTCATAATAATTGTCCGAATACCCGTTTATCGTGAATGCCAGATCGGCCTGCAGTTCCTCCCAGCCCTCGGCTGCGCTTACTTTCAGGGATTTGAAAACAGATTTGATCTGGGCGCGCGCGAGAATCACCAACTGGTCTTTTTCTTCACGGGTCAGAATGGGGGCCGCGTTGGCGTCTTCGCGGATCAGATTATCAATCCGGACGCGCGTTTGCTCGATCGTTTGGCGGGACAGGTTTTCAAGATCGGTCACTGCCTCGATCAAATCAGTCGCGGCGGCCTTGTGATAGATCATGTCCGACAATGCTTCTTCCAGTTTTGGCAAACCGGAAGCCACATAGGCCGAAGCACGCATTTCAGCATTTACCAGATCGGCTGGTGTGCTCTTTTCGACCTGCTCCTCCAGACCGCAAACCTGAACGAAATCCTGCAAGACATCAGGATCAAGGTATTCATCATTCTCGGTCAGCGCATAGTCAGCCCATGCAGCACTCCCCAGAATCACCGGCACTTCTTTGCCGTTCAGCTCTCTCCTTAGCTGCCCGACAACCCGTTTGCGCAATTTTTCCAACTCGTCAGCCGAGGCCGTAACCTCGTCAACCCGATTTACAAAAACGACAATCTGGTCCTGATTTAGCGCCTTAAGCAAGCGGATCAGCCGCAGATCAACATTTGTCAGGGATTGATGCGCAGACAGGACAACCACAAAGTAATCTGCTGTTTCCAGGCTCTGCTGGGTAATCTCTTCGCGGATCAATAGCGGGTCATTGATACCCGGTGTGTCCATAATGCACATCGGGCACCCAAACGGGTCTTGCTCGAAAAACACCTCGGCAGCGCGCGTGATATCGCTGAAACGACCAGCGACTGATTTTTTAACGGGTGTATCCGGGCAGTCACCTGCACAGACATACCGCGACATGATTTCACTGTTTATTGTGTTAAACTTGTGCGACTGCCCCAGCAGCGCTTCAAATTTATCACTCAGCCGCATCTTTGCCCGCTCGCGCATGGCATCGACCTGATCAAACAACTGCTCGCTTTTGTAATCTTCCAGCAACCCGTCGGTCAGTTCACCCAGACGCCCGCCGCGTGTGGCCAGCTGGTACCATTGTTCTTCGTCGAAAAAGCGGAATATTGCACCACTGGTTTGCCCTGAAGGGTGCGCAAAGTGGAGCTGCGTTACAATCGACGTCCACGGATTGATGTCCGATGGCAGGAATTCCGGTTTTCTGATCAAGCAGTTTATCAGGCTGGATTTTCCGGCCTTCACCTGGCCAATGACCGCAACCCGGGCCTGATTTTCCATAAGCCGTTTTTCAACCGGCCCAAGACGTTCCTTTAACGCACCATCAGACAGGCTGCCCAATTGATGTAGCAGTCCCAACAAGCTGGCTTTAACGCTTTGTAGCTGTTCACCAACTCTGTGCTCTTGAAAAAGAGTGGCTGCTTCGGTTTCCATATCTGTTAACCAACCATTGATAGGCGAAAAGGTTTAAAAATATTCATCGGTGCGATTGTCGGGTATTTTGTGTTTGGCAAATAAAAATTCCGAACACATTGGTCGGGATTTAGTGAAGTATTTTCACTCTCCTTGCAAGCCATACATGCGCAGTTTTCTATTCCACTTTGGGAATATTTATATTTCGCCAAACAAATAGATATCATAGAGCGAATACTGCCAAGAATAAATTCCAACCAATAGAATGCCAATTCACCCATTCACTCGAACCTCACATTTTTCCAAATAAAAACTAGTCGTAGTCACAAGTTGAACGGCACCACAAAATGATTAAATGCGTGGCAATCCGTGCAATTCATTATTTCATCTTGTCAGTATATTTGTTTGCCGCTTTCGCCTATGCGACGAAAAAACTTCGGATTAGTTAACGACTGACAGGTCCCGTGGGTTTTTTTCAATCTGTAGGTTCCCAACCTCGCCAAGCTCGGGCGCTGAAGGTTCAACTCCAAAAGTCGGATCCCCTTTAACAAGTTCCTGAAAGAAACCGGTAACCTCTTTCATCGCTTCGAATGAATCATTGAACTCTTCCAGAGTGCACGAGAATGTCCCGAAAGAGACTATTAAAACTTTACTGCCGTCAGACATTGCTGAACCCTTTCAAATGTACCACTGGTAAATATTGCAATTAAATCCTGTACTTTTTTAAGAAACAATTGTGATAATTGTAGCGTCATAGTATGACCAAACTATGGTGTTTTCCCCTTATGGTTGTTTTATCTGCGCGAAAACTCCGCTTAAGGGCATGCTTCAGTTATAAAAGAGAATGCGATGCCCCCTTCCCAGATTGTCACCAACGATAGGGAAGAGGGGAGCCATTAATGCGTCGAGCAGACCGCATTCAGGCTGCTTCAGAATCAAAATGTTTGCGATCAAGCCGCTCAAGCAACTGTGAAATGGCTTCGATCATTTGCGGCATGGTTTCAATATCCTGCGAGGCCAGAATCTCCTTCCAGACTTCACTGGGGGACTGTGAGCGCTCATATTCGCTATCTGCCTTCTCGGCTGTTACCTCATCCGAAACATTCGCCTCGGGGCCCTCGTCGGACACGGCAGCGATTTTCGAGACAACATTCAGGATATCTTTGGCCTCGGCCTCTTTCTCCTGAATCTCCTCGTTGGCATCGGGTTCCAGAATTGTATCGTCGCTCTGAATATCACCCATTTTGCTCATCTGATCCAGAAACAAACGCGCGTCTTCTTCTACATCAACGGCCTGCTCTTCTGGCTGACCATCTGTTGTCGCTTGGTTTTCGGCATCATCAACCTGGTCTTCCGCATCATCATGTTGATCATCAGTTTCCTGCAACTCGTTGATAGGCGCTTGCGTTTCACCCATTACGTTTGCTGGTTCCCCGGCATTGTCCGCGATATATTCTTCGGGGTTGGGGGCCTCGATATTTTGCAGGACTTCCTCGACCTCAATCGGCTCTTCAATCGCTTCCGCTACAGTTTCATCATCCGGCACGTCGGATGCCTTCATTTCCACTTCTACAGATGAAACTTCTTCGGTTTTTTCCAGCACCATGGGCTTTTCGGCCTCGGCCAGAATGTCATCCGTTTCCCGATCAACTGCGGTTTCGTCCTCACCCTCAGCAACCGGACCCAAGGCACCACTGCGCAGGTTTGTAGCATCCGTTGCATCCAGACGCGCCTTCTGCCTTGCTGGATCATTCGGCCGGACGCGGGTCGGGCGAAGAATTGAAACATTGTCGCGAACGGCGCCAACAGGCCCGCCGGTAGACCGGTAACGCCCCAATTCCTTTTGGCGCTTCTGGTTAATTCTTGCGATTATCCCATCGAGGCTTTTCATAAAAGCCTCGCCGCCACTTCTGACCCACAGGTTGTTCTGGTCCTCTCCTTGGCGGGCACGCAAGGCCAGCGTCAACGAAATGAAGCGATGCGAGCTGAACAAATCGTTGGTTTCACGTTGCAGGCGTCGGTTGATTTTATCCAGATCCTCGCGCGAAACGATCTTGTCGGCACGGGTCACCAATAGCAGGCTGTTCTCGCGCAGCCGTTCAGGCAGGGCCTCCCACTGGCTGCGTTCGCTTTCACGCCATGCCTGACCGGCGTGGGTGCACCACAGAACCGAGTTGGCATAACCAATCGTGTTGATCCAGCTATCGGTTGGAATGTTCGGGTCCGAAATACCGGGGGTGTCGATCAGATCGCATTTTTCCAACTGTTCTGAGATGGCGTAAATGCGGATATATCGCGCTTCTTTAACAGGAACCGATGACAGATCATCAATTGCCACATCATGCCGGTCCCCATTGCGATCGACCCAGAAAGGCGACTTGTCCCCATGCCGCAACCATACGGGCGGCAACCGGGTGGCGGTAACTTGCGTTGGCAAAATTGACTGGCCAACCAGCATGTTCAACAAAGTTGACTTACCCGAACTGAATTCCCCCATCAGAGCAATGACCGGCTTGCGGCTGGCCCAGCGCGAAAGCCGGTCCATTTCTCTCGCCGTCACGGAACGGATGGCTTCATCTCGACTAGGTACGTTCATCTTATATGCTCTCCATATCACCAGCGCGATTGATTACGCTGCGAATTTCTCGATTGCTGCAAGCGCATCTTCCAATGCGATCTGGACTGATTTGTCGCTTGTCTTGTTCACCAGAAGTAGCGGCTCTTTGCCCCGGTTTTCCGAGATAATGACCAGGGTATCACGCTGTTCCTGAACGAAATCGTGTAGCCTGCGCTGCACTTCGTCCAACACTTCCGAAATCTGCGATCCTTCCAGCTCTTGCACCAAAGACGCGACTTCGGCCTGTATCAGCGAAGAATAATCCTTGGCAAACGCCTCAAATCCTTTGCGCTTTTGCCACCAGCGGCGCCACCAGTTGCTGTTCAGGTCCAGCGCAATGGTGCGGGCCAGAACAACCGGCGGCGGGGCTGTCGGAACGGCGGGGGCTTCGATTTTGAACCCGTCAATTTCAACACCGACCGCGCGGTAATAGATATCCTCGATTGATGTTGCAGTATCGGCATAGAGGGTTGCAGCCTGTTTCTTCAATGTCGCCGCAAACTGGACATAGGCCGACCGGAACAACAAGCGCAGGCCAGTTGCATCATATTGCCAGGTATCCTGCTCCCCGAAGCGATCCAGATGGGCAATCAGCGCATCCGTGGCCCGACGAACAAAACTGCTCTGGGCGCGATCCAGACGCGCATGCAGGTTATTGCGCAATGTATCAACGGTTTTCTGTAGTTTGGCAGCACTGTCCTTGGACAAATCTTCCAGCGCCTGCTTAACCTCGTCTGTTTCCAGAAGAACGACTTCGCCACTGTCATGTAGCTGATGTACGGCGCTTTTCTCGGCTTTAATTTCATTATAGATATTCGAGAGCTGTGATCCCATGCTGTCCACCAGACGCTTCCCGGATCCTTCCAGAACACGTTTGTAAACAGCCTCCATCAACGCTGGAATCCCCGACAGGATCCATGTGTGGTCATTCGAATCGGCCGCGTCTACTTCTGGTCGGGCAGATGCATAATTCAACAGGGCATTCTGGCTGTCTTCGCTTAGCGCATCCAGATCACCGGACAGGGCTGCTTCTGCCCACTTGGCACTACCGAAAACAATTTCGCTGTCTTCCGACACCGAAAATGTCTTTAGTGTTTCCCGGATATTTTCACGGATCTCGGCGATTTGTTCGCTCGGATTCTCCAGCTCGTCGATCCGGTTCACATACAGGATAACCTGCCGTTTTTCAAAGTTCGACATCATCCGGATCAAAGCCATATCGGTGGTGTTCAGGGCTTGGTGTGCCGATAAAACAACCAGACAGATTTCCGAACCGCGCAGGCTTTTCAATGTGGCCTGTTCCCGCACCATAAATGTATCATTCACACCGGGTGTGTCGCGAAACCGCATCGAAATTGGAAACTGCGGGATTTCCACCGCCAGCTCGGCCGACTTGGTGATATCCGCAAACCGCCCCCGCTTGTTGCTTGGATCCAGTTCTTCGTCGTCGGGATCGCCAACGCAAACATAACGCTGAATCAATTCGTTGTCGTAATAACCATACTTATGGGATTTCCCCAGCAACAGCTCAAAACTGCTACCCAGACGGGCCTCGGTTTTGTCGCGCATTTCTACGATTTGTTGCTGTACCTTTTCGGCTTCTTCGGTTGCACCGGCGCGTCCGGCCAGCTCACCCAGTCGCCCACCGGTTGAAACCAGATTGTCCCATTCACTGCGATTGAAGAACGTAAACCGTGCCTTGCGGTCACCATCAGCCAATTTCCGGTTAACCTGCAATTCGGTTACAACCGATGTCCAGGGATTTACATCAGATGGCAGTAAACCGGGGATGCCCACCATGGCATTGACCAATGCGGTCTTACCCGCCTTGACCTGGCCAATCAGAGTGATGCTGGGGGCAAAGCTGTCGATCTTGCGTATCAGGCCGGCACCGCGTTTTGATATACGCTCGTCATTGTCATCAGCCAGACATGTTGCAGCAACCCGCACCTCATCTAGTGCACTGATGAATCCGGATAATACTTCTGCTCTCATCTTTAGAAGATGATTGTTTTTTACGCCTGCTTGAGAATCCATTACTTTTCCCACCAATTTAAATCCTTCGTGTTTCAGACGAATGTGCCCGAACCAGAAACAATGTCTATTATAAGTTTGTTAAAAACATGGCGAAACAGCGTCGCGGTGATGGATTCAATAATTTTGAAAGGTGATCAAAGTATTCTGAATACCTATAACCTTTCAAAATTTAACACAGCACCATCTACAATTTTTCTCTATGTTTTTCATACACTTATATACCTAACAATCATCAAGATATCCGCTTAATCAGGCTTCGCGGCCTATCGCAACGGCACCCACTTCAACATGTGCCGCGATTACCACAATCACCAGTTCACTGCCTTGAATGGCATCACCCGATCTCTTCAGCGGTAAAAGTTGGCCACCCTCGTTTAGTGATTCTTTCTGATTCTTTTCAAACAGTTAATCAACGGGGGTTTTTGCTGCATACCCTTCGAATGTAATCATATCAGCAATCAACCTGGCTTCGGCCTCGGCCTCAACGCTTCGGACCGTCCAGCAGTTGATATGTGCCCCTTTGGCCTTCAGTTCAGCCACCCGCGGGTTTTGTAAATCATCATAGCGATGGCTGATAAAACAAGCGCCGACTTTATCATAATCAGGAATGGCACGCAGCCTGTCGCGGGTTTTTTCATTCAGCAATGGCCAATGTTCCGCAGGGTATGAGCAACTGACAAGCCCGCGCGGGGTTTGAGGGGACGCCTTGGCCAGTTCGGCAATCGAATAGGGATTGAAACTCATCACAGCAACGGGGCCGCTATACTCCAACAAAGCCTTGGCCACCGAAGTTTCCAACGGTCCGACATCGGGGCCCATCGCCCCGTCCTGATCCTTTAATTCAATCAGAAGCGGTGTGCGCCCGTCAACCAGAGCCAGGATATCAGGCAAAGTCGGGATCGTTTCATCCATGCCTTTCAGCGGTATATCCACCAATTCATCGCGGGTGCGGGTGCGAATAGCCCCGCGTCCATTTGTCAAACGGGACAATTCGTAATCATGAAACACCATCGCATGCCCGTCTTTGGACAATTGCACATCCAGTTCAATGCCATAACCGGCCTCGACCGCCGCATCAAAAGCCGTACGGGAATTTTCCAGAACTCCGGCCGAGGCATCATGATACCCGCGATGGGCCAGCGGGCGCTGGAAAAATCTGTCGGAAAGCGTTGTCATTTGATTTGGAAAATGCCTTCGATTTCAACAGCAACACCCAGCGGCAAAGCCGGCGCACTTACGGCGGCGCGGGCGTGGCGCCCTGCATCGCCGAACAGTTCGACCAGAAAATCCGAGGCGCCGTTCACCACTTGCGGCTGCTGGGTAAAGTCGGGGGTCGAATTCACAAAACCGCCCAGTTTCACCACCCGTACCAACCGTGACAGATCACCATCACAGGCGGCCTTTAGCTGTGCCACAAGGCCCAGCGCGCAGGTTTTCGCGGCGGCGGCACCCGCTTCAACATCCATGTCATCGCCCAGTTTTCCCAATATCAGCCCGTCCGGCCCGTTCGAGATTTGCCCCGACACAAACACCAGATCCCCGACAATAACATATGGCACATAATTTGCGGCAGGTGCAGGGGCGTCAGGCAGGGTAATGCCCAGTTCTTTCAGGCGGGCTTCGTAATCATGGCTCATCTGGCATCTCCGTTGGATTAGAATTTGACCAGACGCTAACCGTGATTGCCCCGCAGGAAAACCGCAAAATCACCCTTCACGAAAGGCTTTGGCAAAATAATCGGTAAATGGCTTGATCAAATAGGCCAATGGCGTGCGGTCATTGGTGCGGATAAACGCCTGCACCGGCATCCCCGGTATCAGGGTTGCGCCTTGGGGCAGTTTATCCGTTTCACCCTCAAGCAACACAATTTCAGAGCGGTAATAACTGATTCCGGTTCGTTCATCCGTGAAGGCATCCGCCGAAACCTTTACCACCCTGCCCCGCAATTCCGGTGTGGTGCGGGAATCAAAGGCCGGAAAGCGCAAAATAACCTCTTGTCCGACGAAAATCTGGTCAATGTTGATGGTTTGCACCTTGGCTGCGATCACCAGCGGGCGGTCCTGCGGAACCAGATATAAAACCGGATCAGCAGGGCGGATCACCGAACGGGGTGCAAAAAACTGCATTCCGTATACCACCCCCGCCAGCGGGGCGCGGATATCCAGACGCGACAAGCGTTCTTTCAGGGCGCTACGTTTTTCCGTCAGCTCCAGTTCGCGAAATTGCAGATCACGCAGGCGGGTTATGGCCTCTTCCCGTCGTTTGGTGCCATACTTCAGAACCTCGATGTCAATTTCCGTGATCCGGCTTTCGGCCTGGGCTTTGGTCGCGGCCAGTTCGCCCATTGTGCCGCGCAGCCGCGCATCCTCGCGTTGCAGGCTTAACACCCGCGACGCCTGCGCCAAACCACGGTCCAACAGGGTTTGCTGGTTTTCCAGTTCTTCATTGATCAGTTCCAGCTGGGTTTCCAGCGCGGTTTGCTGGGCCTTTATTCCACCTATCTGGTCAGAAATCTGGTTGCGCTGTTTTTGCATCTGCGCAATCTCTTGCGCCATAGAATCCTGCCTTGCCTTGAACAGTCTTTGCTGGCCCTGCATCAGGGTTTTGGCATCATTCGAGCTATCCGCCGCCTTGATCAACTCGGGATCAAAGGTGATCGCCCCGGCCCCGTCCCTCTCGGCCTCAAGCCGGCCACGACGCGCCATCAGTTCGAACAACTGCCCCTCGACCACCACCAGTTCAGAGGTCAGGTTGGTCGGGTCCAGCCGGATCAGGATATCGCCTTCGTCAACCAGATCCCCCTCTTGCACATTGATCTTGGAAATCACCCCACCATCGGGGTGCTGCACCACCTGTCGGTTTTGGTCAACTTCGATCTGGCCACTGGCCACGACTGCACCGGAAATATTGGCCATCACCGACCATGTGCCGAAACCGCCAACCAGCAACAGTATGGCCAGAAAACCGATTATCAGCGGGGTTCGCGGCGACCAGCCCTTGTTCTTGGCTGTGCTCATGTCACCCCCCCTTTGCCCGCATTGCTGCGTATTTGTTCGTGGTTTTTGACCATCTCGCGCAGGATGTCATCCTTTGGCCCGAACGCCTTGCGGGCGCCGCCCTCCAGCACCATCAGCAAATCACATTCCTGAATCGCCGCCGGACGATGCGCCATAATCAGCACCGCACCACCGTCGGCTTTCATCTGTTTGATCGCCGCGTTCAAGGCTTGCGACCCTTCATTATCAAGATTCGAGTTCGGCTCGTCCAGAACAAGGATCACCGGATCACCATACATCGCCCGCGCCAGCCCGATCCGTTGTAATTGCCCGCCAGACAACCGCCCGCCATTGGCGGAAACCCGCGTGTCATACCCTTCGGGAAAGGCCAGTATCATTTCATGTGCGGCGGCTTTTTGCGCGGCCTTTACCACAGCCGCATCATCGGGTTGCAACGACAGGCGGGCAATGTTTTCGGCAATCGTGCCGTCAAACAGCTGCACCCGTTGGGGCAGGTAACCAATGTGCTGGCCCAATACATCAGGATCATATTGATCCAGCGATGCCCCATCCAGCCTGATCTTGCCACCCGCCGCGCGCCAAACGCCGGTAATGGCGCGGGCAAGGGTCGTTTTGCCGGCCCCCGAAGGCCCGATCACCCCCATCGCCTGCCCGGGATTCAATGCAAAACTGACCATCCGCAACGAGGCCTGCTGTTGACCCGGTGGCACCACCGTCACCTGATCCGCCAGCAAAACGGCCCTTGGTTTGGGCAGGGCAGTGCGGGGTTGTTCGACCGGGACTTCGGATAAAAGAGCGGTCAGGTTTTCCCAACCTTTGGAGGCACGTTGCACCAATGCCCACTGCCCGATCGCCTGTTCAATCGGCGCCAATGCCCGCCCCATCAGAATAGAGCCTGCAATCATCGCCCCTGCCGTCAACTGGTTCTGCAACACCAGATAGGCCCCAAGCCCCAGCATGGCGGACTGCAGGAACATGCGAAACGTCTTGGTCAGTACGGCAAAGCCACCGCCACTGTCCGAGGCATGAATATTGGCGGCCAGCGCCTTTTCGCGCGCCTGTTCCCAGCGTTGGAATACGGCGCCCCGCATCCCCAGACTTTGCACAAGTTCGGATTCGCTGCGCAACTGGTCGGCCATCCGGTCGGCAAACAGGGCGGCTGTGGTGGACTCAAGCACAGGTTTGCGGGTCATTATCTGGTTCAGAATCGTGATCAGCACCAGAAATGCCCCGCCGAAAACCGCCAGAAACCCCAGCCATGGGTGGAACATGAATATCCCGGCAATGAAAAACGGCGTCCAGGGAATATCGAAAATCGCGCTTAATACAGGGGAGGACAGCAACCGCTGCACCGCCTCGAGATCGCGCAGGGCGCTGTTGGTCAGGTTGGCCCCAAACCCGCGTGCGCTGGCCCGCAGCACAGCGGAAAACACCCGTCCGTCCAGTTCCGACTGAAACCGCGCCCCGATCCGCGCCAAAACCCGCCCACGGGCGTAATCAAGCAACCCCATGATTATAAACAGAAAAGCCACCAGAATGGACAATGCCAGCAGGGTTTCCTCGGACCGGCTCCCTAATACACGGTCATAGACTTGCAACATATAAAGAGGGCCTGTCAGCATCAGCAAATTCACAAAAACGCTGAACAGGCCAACAGCCCAGAACAAGGCCCTGCTCTTTCGTCTTGCGTCTTTCAGTTCTACCAAACCATTACTACGATCTGCTTGCCGCATCTTGCCTCTTTCATTCACCAACGCCGAGTGTCATCCTTAACGGATATAGACATCGACCATTAATGACTTGTATCCAAACTGTCACAAAACTAAACCATGCCTAATATATTACTGGTCATTTTCCTGCCAGAACCTATGTAGTGGAAAACTACAAACAACCAGTCGAGAATACCATTGTTAGTTACGAAAACCAGAATGAAGGCAAAACCGGGGCTGTTGCTGGCAGCCTTGACCCTGCTGATTGTGGCGGCTTGTACAGCGCCTGCACCCAGATCATTCAATGACCCGAATGAAGAAGGCAACCGGCGCACCCACGAGGCAAACCGCCGTTTGGACCGCGCATTGATCCGCCCGGCGTCGGGGGCTTATGGCCAGGCCCTGCCAAAACCTGTGCGTCAGGGGATCGGGAATTTTGCATCCAACCTGAACCTGCCGGGTAATATTGTGAACAATCTGTTGCAGTTGAATATCAACGGCGCTGTCAAGAATTCATGGCGCTTTGTGATCAACACAACGCTGGGTGTGGGTGGTATTTTCGATCCGGCAACCGACATTGGCCTTGATGAAGAAATGGGGGATTTCGGCCAAACCCTGCATGTCTGGGGTGTGGGCGAAGGCCAATATGTGGAACTTCCGCTGCTTGGCCCGTCCAACCAGCGCGACACTGTGGGTATGCTGGTCGATGTATTTACCAACCCGCTGACATTCGGCGCCCCGACACCGGAAAAATACATGGGGCCCGTGGCAAAATCATTGTCAAAACTTGGTGATCGCTATGATTTTTCCGACACGGTAGATTCAATCTTGTATGATAGTGCCGACAGCTATTCGCAGGCCCGCCTGTTGTATCTGCAACACCGCAGATTCCAGTTGGGTCAGGAAGAACCTGTTGAAGAGCAAGGAGATGGCTATGACGATTTTTACGCGGACTAATCCGGATCGCCGGGCAGTCATGCTGGGCATGGCATCAAGCGTAGCGTTACTGCCACTGGCCGGACCTGCATTGGCGCTGTCGGATGCACAGGCCACTACGCATGTGAAAAAGCTTGTTGCCGCAATCAACAAAGTCATCTCTTCGGGCAAATCCGAGTCACAAATGATCAAGGAATTCGAAAAGATCTTCGTCAAATATTCGGACGTCAAATATCTGGCCAGCTATGCGCTAGGGGTTGAAGGGCGCCGTGCCAGTGCGAGCCAGAAAAAGGCATTCGCCAAGGCGTTTCAGGGATATATCGCCCGCAAATACGGCAAGCGTTTCCGCGAATTCATCGGCGGCAGGCTGGAAGTGCTGTCAACAAAAACAGTCAAAAGCCACGTCGAAGTAAAAGCGATGGCCTATCTGAAAGGGAAAGCGCCATTTGATGTGACCTTTTATGTCTCGGACAAACGCGGCAAACCGCTGTTTTACAATATGTATATTGAAGGCATCAATATGCTGCTGACGGAACGGACCGAAATCGGCGCAATGCTGGACAAACGCAAGGGCAACATTGATCAGTTGATCAAAGACCTGAAAAGAGCAGGGTAGGATTGGGCGGGTTTACCCGCCGTTGCGCAGCTCTTTTATCAAATCAAGCGGCGG
This sequence comes from Profundibacter amoris, assembly GCF_003544895.1. Classification (GTDB taxonomy): domain Bacteria; phylum Pseudomonadota; class Alphaproteobacteria; order Rhodobacterales; family Rhodobacteraceae; genus Profundibacter; species Profundibacter amoris. The sequence goes on along the minus strand of NZ_CP032125.1, from coordinate 292,640 downwards.
GGTTCGTCCCGTCAGGCGCGCCCGATACACCGGCAGGGATTCCGCCACCCGCATCACATAGTTGCGGGTTTCGCGAAACGGGATGTGTTCGATCCAGTCCACCACATCCACACCTGCCGATCGCGGATCACCAAAGGCGGTTATCCATGATCGCACCCGGTTCGGCCCGGCATTATAGCCAACAGAAACCAGCACTGGCGACTTGCTAAATTCCTCTTGCAGTTTGACCAGATAGGCCGTGCCCAACCGCGCATTATATTGCCAGTCGGTCAACAGCAAACCCGCCTCGAAATCCACCTCCAGAGATTCTGCCACCGCCTTGGCAGTTTTGGGCATCAGCTGCATCAATCCCTTGGCCCCCACGCCGCTTTCCACCACCGGATTGAACTCGCTCTCCCGTCGGGCAATCGCCAGCGCCAGTTCCGGCGCGACCGGCAAATCCTGTTTCACCAGATCATGCAGCGGGTAATAGGCCCGCGGCAAAACAATCCCCCGCCGCGCGCCCTGTTTGGCGATCATCAGCGCGATATGCGGATCCTGCAAGGCCAGCGCCAGATCGGCCAACTGCCCCAACTCGGTGCGGTCCAGTTTCTCGGCCACTTGCAAAAAGAATCTCTTGGCAAGCGCCGTGTTTCCCGCCTGATACAACATCAAAGCCGCCTTCAGAACCGACGACGACATGAACGGAGCCTGCCGCCAATCCGGAAAGGCCTCGGCCCCTGTCAGGGCGGCATCCATGCTGAACCCGCCCCGTTCCGCAGCCAGCAACCCGTAAAAACTGGTCTGGTATTCCGCGCCAAAAGCGTAGGACGCTTGCGCTGATCCTGTATCCTTCATCGCCTCATAGGCGCGCCCTTCCCAATATCCGGCGCGGCCCAGACTGATCGGACTTTTTACCGCCACGCGGAAGCTCTGGAAATGTGCCAGCGCGGTTTTGGGATCATTCAGATAGCGCAGCGCCAGATAGCCCGACAGCCACTCCAGATCGGCATAATCCGACCCTTCCACCAAATAGTGCGAGGACGCCAGCCGATAGGCCGTCACCCCGTCCCCTTCGCGCATCATTTGCCGTGCCAGTGACCGGCGGCGGTTGGCCCAGTAGGATGGCTCGCCCAATGCCTCGGCCGATGTGCTGCGCTCCAGCAACAACGCCACCGCATCCAGACTGCGCCCCTTGCGGGCCCGCCAGACGAACCGCTCGTAGGCAAGGCCGGGGTCATCCTGCAAATCCTTGGGCACGGCCTTGATCAATGCATCCACATTCTCGACCCGCCGCCGTAGCCCGATCCGCGCCTTCGCCAGTGCTTGCCAACCCTCGCCAACCAACGGAAACAGACGTTGCGCATCGGTAAATCGCCCGCGCCACAGCAGCATATCCAGTCGCGCAACGTGATGCGGGGCCAGCAGGGTATTGTAGCTGGCCAGGAAGGCCTCGTGCTCTGCCTTGGTTAAGGCAAAGGTGCGCCACGCCAGAACAACTTCGGCGGCGGCCTCGCCTTTCTGCCCGACCGCTTCTTGTGCGCGGGCCAGTTGCAACACGCCGTATCCGGTGCGTGGCTCGAATTCCTTGAAATAGGCAATCACATCCTGGGCCGGTGTATCCGCAGTTATTGCCGCTTCACCTTTCTTGTGCATCAGGGGCAGGCCCGGCCAATCCGCATTTCGCGCCAGAAAGGCATTGTATTCCGCCAGCGTGCCCTGCCCGGCCCGAAGCCGGTACCATGTGACCAGATCAGCCCCGATCTGCCCCACTGGCCGCACTTGCGCAGATGCCAATTCCCAATCTGCCTCTGAAACCGCTTTTAACGCGGCGCTCAAAGCCGAAGGCGCAGGCTGTTCCTGTGCACGGGAAAGCGGTGCAAACGCCAGAAGGGCAATCGTTACAGACGGAATCAGACGCATAACAGGCGGGAATCCTTTCAATTTCGGGCGGTATTGATACAAAGATGTGTCTTTACTCCCCCGCCTTCAATACACAATCTTGGCAATCCGTTAAAGTGCAGCTAGTTTCCGCCGCACATGCCTTGGGTGACTCGATGGTCGGGCCACACCATATTCAACCAATTAAAGGAGACGTGTCATGTTCAAAGGGTCTTTTCCCGCTCTGGTCACGCCGTTCAAAAACGGTGCGCTGGATGTTGATGCGCTCAAACATCTGGTTGAATGGCACGTCGAACAGGGGTCCAATGGTCTGGTCCCGATGGGCACAACCGGCGAAAGCCCCACCGTGACCCACGAGGAACACGAGCAAACCATCGAAATCGTGGTCAAGGCCGCTGCGGGGCGTATCCCCGTGATTGCCGGGGCCGGATCGAATAACACGGCTGAATCCGCCCGCTACATTGCCTTTGCCGAAAAGGTGGGGGCCGATGCCGCGCTGGTGGTAACGCCCTATTATAACAAACCGACACAGGCGGGCATGATTGCCCATTTCACCGCGTTGCACGACAACTCCAACCTGCCGATCATCATCTACAACATCCCCGGTCGCTCGGCTGTGGATATGACGCCTGAAACCATGGGCGAACTGGCCAAACTGCCCCGCATCATCGGGGTCAAGGACGCCACCGGCGATCTGGCGCGGGTTTGTATGCAGCGGATGACCTGCGGTAAGGATTTCATCCAGATTTCCGGCGAAGATCCCACCGCGCATGGATTTAACGCCCAAGGCGGGGTTGGCTGTATCTCGGTCACCGCCAATGTCGCACCGGCGCTGTGTTCAAAACTGCAAGCGGCCACGCTGGCCGGTGATTTTGCCAAAGCACTGGAAATTCAGGACCGTCTGATGCCGCTGCACAAGGCAATCTTCACCGAACCCGGTCTGGTGGGCGCAAAATACGGGCTGTCCAAACTGGGGCTGTGTTCCGAAGAGGTGCGCTCGCCTCTGGTGACGCTGACCAATGGCACAAAGGAGCAGATCGACGCCGCCATGCGCCACGCAGGGCTGTTGGGCTAGGTCATGGCCAAGAAAAAATCGGACCCCAACTACAAAGTCATCGCCGAAAACCGCCGCGCGCGGTATGATTACGCGATCGAGGACGATATCGAATGCGGCATCGTCCTGATGGGATCCGAAGTCAAATCCATGCGCGAAGGCCAGACCAACATTGCCGAAAGCTATGCGGCCGTAGAAGATGGTGAACTGTGGTTGGTCAACGCCTATGTTGCCCCCTACAAACAGGCCAAAACCTGGGGCCACGAGGAACGGCGCAAACGCAAGCTGCTGGTCTCGAAAAAGGAACTGGCCAAGCTGTGGCAGGCCACCCAGCGCAAGGGGCTGACGCTGGTGCCGCTAGTGATGTACTTCAATCACAAGGGTCTGGTGAAGATCAAGCTGGGCATCGCCAAGGGCAAAAAGAACCACGACAAACGCGCCACCGAAGCCAAACGCGACTGGGGCCGTCAAAAGGCACGCCTGCTGCGGGAAAACAGCTAGGGTCCAACCATATCAGGAGGGTGCCATTTCAACGGCGAGTGTTTCAACACATGCGACCAGCAGGCAACCCCGGGCGCACGGGGCTGTCACCCTTGCCGTCAAGGCCAGCGAACGCAAGACCTGTTTGAAGGATTTGCGCCAATCCGGTTCCCTGAAGGCGCTTTTCCCGCGCGCAACCGGCCCTGATTTTCAAGCGGTTCTGGTCAACACTGCGGGCGGCATCACTGGCGGTGACACGGTTAAAATCAACGCCCGTGCGGATGCAGGTTCACACCTGACCCTGACCACACAGGCGGCCGAGCGCGCCTATCGTGCACAACCCGGGCAGGTCGGCCATCTGCAAACCCGGCTGGCGGTTGAAGCGGGCGCACGGGTGAACTGGCTGCCACAGGAAACGATCCTTTTTCAGGGCTGCGCCCTTCGCCGGTCCTTGCATGTCGAGATGCAAGCGGATGCCACGTTTCTGATGGTCGAACCGCTGGTTTTCGGACGCGCTGCAATGGGTGAAACCCTGACGGATGCCTCTTTCTCCGACCGGATTGAAATTCACCGCGAGGGGCAGTTGTCCTACTTTGACAGGGTCACCCTGCAAGGCAACATCGCCTCGCAAATGGCCCGCCCAAACACCGGCAATGGTGCCGGTGCGATGGCCAGTCTGATCTATGCCGCCGCCGATGCCGGCGCGCAACTGGCCCCCGTGCGGGCCATGCTGCCCGATACGGCGGGCGCCAGTCTGATAGGGGATGACCTTCTGGTCTTGCGTCTGCTGGCACCTGACAGCTATCTTGTGCGACAAAGCCTGATCCCGGTCCTGAACCGGCTGACCAATGACAACCTGCCCAGATGCTGGATGACCTGACATGAACCTGACCCCCCGTGAAAAAGACAAACTGCTGATCAGCCTTGCCGCAATGGTGGCGCGAGGCCGGCTGGAACGCGGCGTGAAACTGAACCACCCCGAGGCGATTGCCCTGATCACCGACTTTGTGGTGGAACGTGCCCGTGACGGGCGCAGTGTGGCCGATCTGATGGAGGCCGGCGGCCATGTGGTGACGCGGGAGCAATGTATGGAGGGCATCGCCGAGATGATACCCGATGTGCAGGTCGAGGCCACCTTTCCCGACGGCACCAAACTGGTGACGGTGCACAACCCGATCAGGTAGGATGCCTGCGGCGCAGGTATTTGGGGCAAGAAGAAGGAGCAAGGCATGATGATACCCGGAGAGATATTGCCCGCCGAGGGCATGATAACCCTGAACGAGGGGGCCGAGGCCGTGGTGCTGATGGTGGCCAACACGGGGGACAGGCCGGTACAGGTGGGCAGCCATTACCACTTTGCCGAGACCAATCCGGCGCTGGAATTCGACCGGAGCGCGGCGCGCGGCATGCGGCTGGACATCGCCGCCGGAACCGCCGTTCGGTTCGAACCGGGGCAGCGGCGCGAGGTGGCGCTGGTGGCGCTTGGCGGGGGGCGCAAGGTGTATGGGTTTAATGGGAAAGTGATGGGGAATTTATGATTTACTCGTTTCCTATTTGGCGTGAAGAACTAAAGCGAATGCGAGCTGAACTTATTTCATCTTGGGGTATCTTAGAGTGCTTGAAAGCCCTAGAGAACCCAGACGAAGGATGGCGCGCTTCTTCTGCAAGACACAAACTACAATTCAACGCTAACCAGCAATTCATGAAGGCATTTTTCCTTTCTGCATTCTCAATGCGAAAGATGGATGAAGCGGCAAATCACCCATGGCCTGCGGGTAAAACACTAGAAAGAAAACACGACAGGCAATTAGACAAACGCCTTAAGGATTTCAATTTCGATACATACGTTGGCAAGGAAGAAACACTTAAAAACGGTAGTAAAGAATTTTCAATAGAGGATGATCAGTCGAAGGACGGGCGAGAAATTACAAACCTTTCGATCCACAGTGCAGCTTTGCGGTTTTTCGATCAGCCATTTGACGAGGCAGGGTTTTGGATACAGTCAGACAGAGTGCCTGAGAAACAAGATAAGACTAAGTTCGTGTTTGTTGAGTTCGAGCAATATTGTGAAATGCTTGATTGCTTCATACAAGAACCACAGGAGTAATCTATAATGCCCACCCAAATCCTCCGCTCCGAATATGCCGCCATGTTTGGCCCCACCACCGGCGACCGTCTGCGTCTTGCCGATACCGATCTGGTTATCGAGGTCGAGCGCGATCTGACAACCTATGGCGACGAGGTGAAATTCGGCGGCGGCAAGGTGATCCGCGACGGCATGGGCCAGAGCCAGATCACCCGCGCGGGCGGCGCTGTGGATACGGTGATCACCAATGCGCTGATCGTTGATCACTCGGGCATCTACAAGGCGGACGTGGGTCTGAAAGACGGGCGCATTCACAAGATCGGCAAGGCGGGCAACCCCGATACCCAGCCTAACGTCGATATCATCATCGGACCGGGAACCGAGATTATCGCCGGCGAAGGCAAGATCCTGACCGCTGGCGGATTTGATTCCCACATCCATTTCATCTGTCCGCAACAGATCGAGGACGCGCTGCATTCCGGTCTGACCACCATGCTGGGCGGCGGCACCGGTCCGGCGCACGGCACGCTGGCCACCACCTGCACGCCCGGTCCGTGGCACATCGGGCGGATGTTGCAGGCGGCGGATGCCTTTCCGATGAACCTTGCCTTTGCCGGAAAGGGCAATGCCAGCCTGCCCGCCGCGCTCGAGGAACAGGTGCTGGGCGGGGCCTGCGCGCTGAAGCTGCACGAGGACTGGGGCACCACCCCCGCCGCGATCGACTGCTGCCTTTCGGTGGCCGACGCAATGGACGTGCAGGTGATGATCCACACCGACACCCTGAACGAAAGCGGCTTTGTCGAACACACGCTGAAGGCCATGAAGGGCCGCACCATCCACGCCTTTCATACCGAAGGCGCGGGCGGTGGCCATGCACCGGATATCATCAAGATATGCGGCGAGGAGCACGTCCTGCCCGCCTCGACCAACCCGACGCGGCCCTTCACGGTGAACACGCTCGAGGAACATCTGGACATGCTGATGGTCTGTCACCATCTGGACAAATCCATCCCCGAGGACGTGGCCTTTGCCGAAAGCCGCATCCGCCGCGAAACCATCGCCGCCGAGGACATCCTGCACGACATCGGCGCGTTTTCGATCATCGCGTCCGACAGTCAGGCCATGGGGCGTGTGGGCGAGGTCTTGATCCGCACGTGGCAGACCGCCGACAAGATGAAGAAACAGCGCGGGCGGCTGGCGGACGAAATAGGCGACAACGATAACCTGCGGGTGCGCCGCTATATCGCCAAATACACCATCAATCCGGCAATTGCCCACGGGATCGCGGACGAGATCGGTTCGATCACCGAAGGCAAGCGCGCCGATCTGGTGCTGTGGTCACCAGCGTTTTTCGGGGTGAAACCCGACATGGTGCTGCTGGGCGGCACGATTGTGATGGCACAGATGGGGGATCCGAATGCCTCGATCCCCACGCCGCAGCCGGTTTATTCCCGCCCCATGTTCGGGGCCTTCGGGCGGTCGGTGGAACAGTCGGCGGTGACGTTCGTATCGGCGGCGGCAGAGGCCGACGGGATTGGCGAACGGCTGGGGCTGGCGAAACAGGTGGTGGCGGTGAAAAACACCCGCGGGATCGGCAAGCGCGACATGGTGCTGAACGACGCCACGCCGGTGATGGAGGTGAACCCCGAGACATACGAGGTGCGGGCGGATGGCGAATTGCTGACCTGTGAGCCGGCCGATGTGCTGCCGATGGCGCAGCGGTATTTTATGTTTTGAGGGGGGGGGATAGATGCGATTTTCAGAAAGGTTAGGTTACAAGAAACCAAAAATGGATTTGCAGATAGACAAAGTTGATGATGCGTTGAAGGCAGGGCTTTGGGATGCCCTCATGCTTCACTTTTTTAATGATGTCGGGAGCGAAATTGATGTATTAGGCAATGGTGGGTATACAGATACTTTTTTTAATATTTCTAGGCGACTGTGGCATCTATATTATAAAAAAACAATAGATAGCTTATCTTCTAACCCACTAGAAACACGCTGGGAAATTAGACGGCACTTCCTTGAATCGGATTTTCCTGAAACATATGATTTTATTGAGTTTATGGCACAGCAAGATAACGATCAATTTATTGAATTTTGCAATCGCATATTAGAACGCGAAAAATCTGTTTTCCGATTTGTCGGCAACCAACTCGCCCCCATAACCAACGAAACCGAGCTTGCCGAAATTGAACAAGCTGTTGAGCAAACACAATCGGAAACCGTAAGCAAACATCTGGGCAAAGCTGTTTCGTTTTATTCAAACCGTGAAAATCCTGACTACCCACATGCAATCACAGAAAGCTTCAAGGCAGTAGAGGAAGCCGCACGCTTGCTGACCGGAGACAAGAACGCAACACTTGGGGGCGCTATTAAGAATCTGAAAGCCGATGGGCGTGTCCATACCGCATTTGCAGACGGGGTAAGTAAATTATTTGGTTGGACGAGTGATACAATGCGTCATGCCGCAAAAGACCAAGTGCCCGAAACAGGCGAAGCCGAGGCACGATTCATGCTCGTAAATTGCAGTGCTATGGCAAATTATCTTCTTAGCTTATCGGAAGAAACATGAACCAATTTTATCTCCCGCCCGGCGGCACCGCCGGGCAGCGCCCGACCGCCCCCGTCGTGCCAAAGGCACGCTTTCAGCAAGGCGACGGGTGCTTCTCACCCACCCGCGGCCGGTCGCTGCCCTCATTATGTGAGAACAGCCATGTCCTCTGATCCAGTCAGCCACACCCTCCACCGCGTCAACCATTGGTCCACCGCCCAGGACCTCGTCACCCTCACCTATGACGACCGTTTCCTGCGTCGCAAGGTTCTGACCACGGCCGCTGGCGAACGCTTCCTTGTGGACCTGCCGCAAACCACATCCCTGAACCACGGCGATGCGTTTGAGCTGACCGATGGTCGCCTGATCGAGGTGATCGCCGCCAAAGAAGACCTGCTGGAAATCACCGGTCCCGACCTGACCCGTCTGGCGTGGCACATCGGCAACCGCCACACCCCCTGCCAGATCGAGCCGACCCGCCTGCTGATCCAGCATGACCATGTGATCCGCGACATGCTGGAAAAACTGGGGGCCACCCTGCGGGATGTGCGCGAACCCTTCACCCCCGAAGGTGGCGCCTATGGCCACGGGCGCACGCACAGCCATGCACACTGACGAGCAGATCATAACCCTGGGCCAATGGCTCTCGCCTGCCTATCCGGTCGGGGGATTTGCCTATTCGCACGGGCTGGAATCGCTGGTGGAAACCGGCGCGGTGACGGATACGGACAGCCTGCTGGACTGGCTGGGCGATGTCCTGCGCTATGGGGCGGGGCAGTCGGATGCGCGGTTCCTGATCGCGGCCTGGCGGGCGGATGCGCAGGATGTTGGCGCGGTTGATGCCCTCTGCCGCGCCTTTGCCCCGTCACGGGAACGCTTGCAGGAAACCGGTTTGCAGGGGGCTGCCTTTTGCGAGGTCACGGCGGCGGTCTGGGGGTTTGACCTTGCGGGGCTGACCTATCCGGTTGCGCTGGGCCGTGCCGCCGCGCTCGAGGGGTTGCCCCCCGCCCTGACCGCGCGCCTGTATCTACAGGCCTTTGTCAGCAATCTGGTGGCCGCCGCGCAACGGCTGTTGCCGATTGGCCAGACCGAAGGCCAGCGCCTGATCCGCGCGCTGGCGCCGCTGATTTCCGACATCACCGAACAGGCGCTGGCGGGCAGTCTGGACGATCTGTCCGGCACCGCCTTTCTGGCCGACATCGCCAGCATGAAACACGAAACCCAATATTCAAGGATTTTCCGCACATGAATAACGGCCCCCTTCGTATCGGTATCGGCGGCCCTGTCGGGGCTGGCAAAACCACCCTGACCGCCGCCCTGTGCGAAGCCCTGCGCGACAAATATTCCATCGGGGTGATCACCAATGACATCTACACACAGGAAGACGCCGAAGCCCTGATGCGGATGCAGGCGCTGCCACAGGACCGGATCATCGGCGTTGAAACCGGCGGCTGCCCGCATACGGCAATTCGCGAGGATGCCTCGATCAATCTGGCGGCCGTTGCCCAGATGCAGGCCCGCCATCCCGATGTGGAAATCGTGCTGATCGAAAGCGGCGGCGACAACCTGTCGGCCACCTTCAGCCCTGAACTGGCCGATATCACGCTCTATGTCATCGACGTGGCCGCAGGCGAGGAAATCCCCCGAAAAGGTGGCCCTGCCATCACCAAATCGGATATTCTGGTGATCAACAAGACCGATCTGGCCCCCCATGTCGGCGCGTCGCTGGCTGTGATGGAGCGGGACGCAAAACGCATGCGGGGCGCGCGTCCGTTTGTGTTTGCCTGTTTGCGGGACCGGCAAGGGGTTTTGGAAATCATCCGGCTGCTGGCTGATATCGGCGGCCTCGACATTCCCGCGTGACCGGTTATCCGAACCGCGTCGAAAGCTGTTTGTTCACCGTTTCCAGAAACCGCGCGGCGGCAACAGGCAATGTGCGCCCCTTAAGATACCCCGCAGCCAATACCCCCGCCGGCACCCCGCCAAGGTGCAGCGGCACCGATACCAGCCGCGCCTTGTCCAGATCGGGGCGCAGGTTGATTGCCAGACAAAAACTGAGCGCAAGACTGTCCTGCGACATCAACCGCAGCAGGTCCAGACTGTTGGATTCCACCGCCGGTTCCAGCGGAACCCCCACCTTGGCCGCGACTTCGTCCAGCACCTGCCGGATGCCTTCGGGCCGTTTGGGTAGCAGCAACGGGAAATCGGTGCAGTCATAGATATGCAGGTTCTCGCGCCCCGCCAGCGGGTGATCCTGCGACATCACCACGAACATTTCCTGCGGTCCGGCGTAAACCGTCTGCATGTCCTGCATGTGCATCGGTTCAAACACGATGGCGATGTCGTTGCTGTTGTCCTGCAATGAATTCTCGGCCCCGCCGCGTTCATGCAGGTTGACCCCAAAGGTCACGGCCGGAAATTCGGTCAGGTGCTGTTTGATCAGGTCGGGCAGGAAATAGGCGACCACTTCGCGGGTGGTGGCGATGTTGATGTGCCCTGCCCGCATCCCCGACAGATCGGCAATGCGCGATTTCACACGGTCCATATCGGCCAGTTGGTCGCGGATGTGTTTCAGCAGGATTTCACCGGCGATATTGGGGCGCAGCCCGGCTGGGTGGCGCTCGAAAATCTCGACTCCCAATTCTTCCTCGACCCCCAGAATCCGGCGGTTCAGGGCTGACGGGGTAATCCCCAGCTCCTCGGCCGCGCTGCGCAGGCTGCCGGTGCGGGCGATTTTCTCGATGTATTTCAGCACTTGCTGGTGACGCATGGGGTGATCCGTCCAAGGTGTTGCGTTTTTTGCAACGGGTTCCTGATTTCTTAGCAACAGACAGCAACACATTCAAGCCGTATGAATGTTTCAAGTGATTCATATTCATGAAAAGGAATGTTGTGACATGGCGCAAAAGCTGGTTGTGATCGGGGCGGGGATGGCATCGGGGCGGATGCTGGAAGAGCTGTTCGCGATTGATCCCGATGCCTATGACGTCACCCTTTTCGGCGCCGAGGCGCGTGGCAATTACAACCGGATCATGCTGTCGCCCGTACTGGCCGGTGAAAAGGAATACGCTGAAATCATCACCCATGACGCCGCCTGGTATCGCGACAACGGGGTGAATTGCCGTTTCGGCGAACCGGTGGTGAAAATTGATCGCAAGGCCAAACAGATGATCAGCCCCGGTGGGGTGACGGATTATGACAAGCTGGTGATCGCCACCGGTTCGGCCTCGTTTTTCATTCCGGTGCAGGGCAATGATCTGCCCGGCGTTGTCGGCTTTCGCGATCTGGACGATGTCGAGGCCATGCTGGAGGTCGCCGGTAAACCGGACGGGAAGGCCGTGGTGATCGGCGGTGGCCTGCTGGGGCTTGAGGCCGCAGCGGCGCTAAAAGAACAGGGCATGGATGTGACCGTGCTGCACCTGATGGATCATTTGATGGAACGTCAACTGGACCCCGCCGCCGGATACCTTTTGCAAAAGGAACTGGAGGGGCGCGGCATCAATATTGTTTGCAAGGGCCACACACAGGCCATTCTGGGCAAGGACCATGTCGAGGCGGTGCTGCTGGAGGATGGGCAGGTATTTGGTGCCGATCTGGTGGTGATGGCCGCCGGTATCCGTCCGGAATCCTGGCTGGCAGTGGATGCGGGCCTGCGGGTTGAACGGGGCATCTGGGTGGATGATACGATGCAGACCAGTGATGCGGATATTTACGCCCTTGGCGAATGTGTCGAGCATGACGAGGTGGTTTACGGGCTGGTCGCGCCCCTGTTCGATATGGCCAAAGTGCTGGCGAAAACCCTGACCGGCACGGCAGCGGCATTCAGGGCGCCGGTGGTGTCCTGCCAGTTGAAGGTCACGGGCGTTGATCTTTTTTCGGTCGGGGATTTTTCCGAAGGGACGGACCGCGAGGAAATCGTGTTCCGCGACCCCGCGCGCGGTGTTTACAAGCGGCTGATCCTGAAAGACGACCGGCTTATCGGCGTGGTGATGTATGGCGACACGACGGATGCGGGCTGGTTCTTCGAGATGTTGAAATCCGGCGAGGATATTTCCGCCATTCGCGACACGCTGATCTATGGCCCCGCCTTTCAGGGCGGGCAGGCGATGGACCCGCTGGCGGTGGCCGCCGCCATGCCCGACAGCGCTGAGATTTGCGGCTGTAACGGCGTGTGCAAAGGCACCATCGTTCAGGCGATCAATCACGGCGCGACCGATCTGGGGGCGATCAGGGCGGTGACCAAGGCCTCGGCATCCTGCGGCAATTGCACGGGGCTGGTGGAACAGGTTCTGGCCAGCACACTGGGCAACGGGTTTCAGGCGCCCGCCCCGGCAGGGATTTGCGGCTGCACAGATCACAGCCATCAGGACATCCGCCGCGTGATCAAATCTCAGGCGCTGAAATCCATTCCGGCGGTGATGCAGGAAATGGGCTGGAAAACATCCTGTGGCTGCCACATCTGCCGTCCGGCGCTGAATTACTACATGATTGCCGAATGGCCTTTGGAATACGCCGACGATCTGCAAAGCCGTTTCGTGAACGAGCGCAACCACGCCAACATTCAAAAGGACGGCACCTATTCCGTGGTGCCCCGCATGTGGGGCGGCATGACCACGCCACAGGAATTGCGTGCCATTGCCGATGCGGCGGAAAAATACAACGTGCCGACCATCCACGTCACCGGCGGCCAGCGCATTGATTTGCTGGGGGTGGAGCGCGAGGATTTGCCGGCAATGTGGGCTGATCTGAACAATGCCGGCCTTGTCTCGGGCCACGCTTATTCCAAGGGGCTGCGCACGGTGAAAACCTGTGTCGGCTCGGACCATTGCCGTTTTGGCACACAGGACAGCACCGGCCTTGGCATCAAGCTGGAAAAAATCCTCTGGGGGTCCTGGACGCCGCACAAGGTAAAGCTGGCCGTGTCCGGCTGCCCGCGCAACTGCGCCGAGGCCACCTGCAAGGATCTGGGCGTGATCTGTGTGGACAGCGGCTATCAGGTGTCGGTCGCCGGTGCGGCGGGGATGGAGCTGAAGGAAACCGAGGCACTGGCAACGGTCACCACCGAACAGGAGGTGATCGATCTGGCCGTGGCGTTCATCCAGCTATACCGCGAAAGCGCAAACTATCTGGACCGGCCCTATAAATGGGTCGCCAAGGTCGGGATGGACTGGGTGAAACAGCAGGTGGTCGAGGACACAGAAAACCGCGCCGCCCTGTGTGAACGGTTCGAGATTTCCCAATCGGTTTACCGCAAGGATCCGTGGGCCGAACAGGCCAAACCCGAATACCGGCCGCGCAAATGGGCGGCACTGGCTGATCTGACACTGGAGGCTGCACAATGAGCAACTGGATTGATATTGCCGCGCTGGAGGACATCCCGCCGCGCGGTGCGCGGGTGGTGAAAACCCGCCTTGGATGCGTGGCGGTGTTTCGCACCGGTGACGACAAGGTATTCGCGATTGATGACGCCTGCCCGCACAAAAAAGGACCACTGTCCGAGGGCATCGTGCACGGCAATGCCGTCACCTGCCCGTTGCACAACTGGGTGATTGATCTGGAAACCGGCATGGCGCAGGGCGCCGATCAGGGCCGCGCCAAAACATATGAAATCAGGGTCGAACAGGGCCGTATCTTGCTGGACGGGGCGCGTTTGCTGGCCCGTTCCGCTGCTTAACCGAAAGGGCCGAACATGGCATATCTACAACCAACCGAATTTGTAACCAAACTGGTCGATGCGGGCGCTGCCAAGGTGTTCATGTCCACCCGCGACACCCTGATCCGCGCCTTTATGGCCGGGGCCATTCTGGCGCTGGCGGCGGCCTTTGCCATCACCATCAACGTCAACACCGGCCAGCCGCTGGCGGGGGCCGTGCTGTTTCCGGTGGGGTTTGTGCTGTTGTATCTGCTGGGGTTCGATTTGCTGACTGGCGTGTTCACCCTTGTGCCGCTGGCGCTGATGGACAAACGCCCGGGCGTGACCGTGGGCGGGATGCTGCGCAACTGGGGGCTGGTGTTTACCGGCAACTTTGCCGGTGCCTTTACTGTGGCGGTATTCATGGCGATCGTCTTTACATACGGGTTCACCACCGACCCCAATGTGATCGGCCAAAAGATCGGCCATATCGGCGAAGGGCGCACGGTTGGCTATGCCGAACATGGGGCGGGCGGTATGCTGACCCTGTTTATCCGTGGCGTGCTGTGTAACTGGATGGTGTCAACCGGTGTGGTCGCCGCCTTTATGTCCACACAGGTGACCGGCAAGATTCTGGCCATGTGGATGCCGATCATGCTGTTTTTCTACATGGGGTTTGAACATTCGGTGGTAAACATGTTCCTGTTCCCGATCGGGCTGATGCTGGGCGGTAATTTCACCTTTATGGATTACCTGATCTGGAATGAAATCCCGACAGTTCTGGGCAATATCGTCGGTGGCATCACATTTGTTGGGCTGACCCTTTACTCCACCCACATCCGCACCGGTGCTACACGCAACGCCGCTGCGGTGCCGGCCGAATAACCGGATATGCCCCGCCACATCCGGCGGGGCGTTTACCTTGCAACAAGAACTAACCATATCCCTTGGACAATGTTCCGAAACAGGGCGCAAGGAAATCAATCAGGATTTCTTTGGCGCCCTGATACCCGTTCAGCCTGCCTTGTCGCTGAAAGGCATTTCCGTGGTGATTGCCGACGGGATCAGTTCATCCAAAGTCAGCCGTGTTGCCGCAGAAAGTGTGATCAAAAGCTTTCTGACCGATTACTACTGCACCTCGGATACATGGACGGTGAAAACCTCGGGTTTGCGGGTGATCAGGGCGGCCAGTTCATGGCTGTTCGCCGATACCAAACGCAGTATCCATGCCCATGATATGGAGCGCGGCTATGTCTGCACCTTTGCCGCGCTGGTGCTGAAATCGCATATTGCGCATCTGTTTCATGTCGGGGACAGCCGGATTTACCGGCTGGAAGGCGACAGTCTGGAGCAGTTGACCGAGGATCACCGCACCGTTGTTTCCGGCGACCAAAGCTATCTGGCGCGTGCCATCGGTATGGAACAGACGGTGGATGTGGATTACCGCGCCTTGCCGCTGAGTGTGGGCGATGTGTTCGTGCTGGCCACGGACGGGGTATATGAACATATCAATCCGAAAACCGTCAGCCGTCTGATCGGCGACAATGCTGATGATCTGGACAAGGCCGCACGCCTGATCGTCAAAGCGGCCTATGACAACGGCAGTCCCGACAACCTGACAGCCCAGATCGTGCGTATTGACACCCTTCCCGCGCGGGACAGAGATGATATTCTGGCCCGTTCCGAAACCCTGCCCGCCCCGCCACTACCAGAGGCCGGACAGGAATTTGAAGGCTACCAAATCCTGCGCCCGCTGCACGCCAATCACCGCAGCCATATCTATCTGGTGCAGGACATCGAAACGGGGCAAAAGGCGGCGCTGAAAATCCCGTCGATTGATCTGCGCGAAGACAAGCAGGCGCTGGCGCGGCTCATGATGGAGGACTGGATCGCACGGCGGGTCAGTTCGGCCCATGTGCTGAAACCCGCGCCGCAAATCCGGCCGCACAATTATATCTATACCGTCACCGAATATATCGAAGGCCAGACACTGGCCCAATGGATGACCGACAATCCGAAATGCGATCTGGAAACCATGCGCGGGATTGTCGAACAAATCGCCAAAGGCCTGCGTGCCCTGCACCGCAAGGAAATGCTGCATCAGGATCTGCGGCCCGAAAACATCATGATCGACACGAACGGCACCGTGAAAATCATCGACTTTGGCGCAGTTCGTGTTGCCGGTGTGTCGGAAACCGGCCTGCCGGGTCAGGGCAGCGATATTCCGGGCACGATGCAATACACCGCGCCCGAATATTTCCTGCATGAGGCGCCCAGCAAATCCTCGGACTATTTTTCACTGGGGGTGATTGCCTATCAGATGCTGACGGGACGGTTGCCATACGGGGCGCAGGTTGCCAAAATCCGCACCCGCGCGCAGTTGCGCAAATTGCGTTATAGCCCCACTTTGGCCCCCGACTGGCTGGATGCTACCCTGCAAAAGATGGTGCATCCCGACCCGTTCAAACGCTATTCATCCCTGTCGGAATTCGTTGCGGATATCCGGCACCCGAACAACCGGTTCAGAACCGGCAAACCAACGCCACTGGCCCAGCGCGATCCGGTTAAATTCTGGCAGGTGATTGCAACGGTACTTGCACTTGCGGTTGTCGTACTGACAGGCCGGATCGTTTCATTGCAAAATGCCGAACCTGTCATTCACACGCCGCAATAATCTGTCAATCGTCGTCAACCATGACCTGCCTTTGTTCACCCAGCCCGTCAATCCCCAGCGACACAACATCCCCTGCTTTCAGGAAACGCGGCGGTTTTTGACCCATGCCCACACCGGGCGGTGTGCCGGTTGAAATGATGTCCCCCGGATGCAGGGTGAAAAAGCGGCTGAGATAGCTGACCAGATGCGCCACACCATAAACCATTGTTGCGGTCGATCCGTCCTGCATCCGCGCGCCGTTCAGGTCCAGCCACATATGCAGGTTCTGCGGATCCGGCACCTGATCGGCGGTCACCAGATACGGGCCGGTCGGGCCGAAACTGTCACAGCCCTTGCCCTTGCACCACTGCCCTTCCATCTCGATCTGAAAGGCGCGTTCGGACACATCGTTGATCACGCAATACCCCGCCACATGGTCCAGTGCGTCGGCCTCGTTCACATATTTGGCGGGTTTGCCAATCACCACGCCCAGCTCAAGCTCCCAGTCGGTTTTTTGCGACCCGCGCGGAATGATGATCGGGTCATTGGGGCCGCTCATCGCGCTGGTGGCCTTCATAAACATCACGGGTTCCGATGGCACCTGCATTCCAGCCTCGGCTGCGTGGTCGGAATAATTCAGACCGATACCGATGAATTTTCCAACCCCGCCAACACAAGGGCCAAGCCGCGGCTTGCCCTCAACAACCGGAAGGGTGGAAAGGTCCAGCGCCTTCAATCTGCCCAGATCGGCCAGCACATCTCCGGCGATATCCTCGAGCACACCCGACAAATCGCGCAGGTTTCCATCTTCATCTATCGCGCCGGGCTTCTCTGCCCCAGCCTCGCCAAACCGAACAAGTTTCATGCTCATCTCCCTGGATAATTTTGCCAACTATCACACGGGATGCACGCTTGGTAAATCCGGTTCGATACGAAACCGGACAAATGGCCGCTTTTTCGATTTATCGGGCAATTCTATTGCGTATTGCCATTCAGCGCCTCAAGCCGCTCCAGATTAACGATCGAGGACAGCATTAGCCGGTCATGGGTCCAGCTTTGGGGGCGCTGGATCGCAATCGTTGCCCAGATCAAAAGCAAACCCAGCGGAACAATCAGAAAATGCGCCCAAGGTGCCTTTGCAGGCGTGGCGGCTGCGGTCAGCGCCGAGTCAACCCGCCGGCGCAACAGGTTCAGACGAGAGGGGAATAACCACGAGCGGTCAAACTGGACCAGCGAAACACGCGGCAAACTGATGGCCTGTGCTGGCTGGCGGCGCATCGTGTCCTCGCACACCCGCAACAGACATTCACAATAGGCACGGGCGTCAACCCAGCGGCGCTTGAGGATTTGCTGATCACAGCTAAGTTCGCGCAACTGTTCGATCTGGCGTTTCCATAAATGGATCACCGGGTTCCAGAAGAACAGCGATTTGAACAATTCAAACCCGATTTCCCATTCGACATCATGCTGGCGAAGGTGCTGGAATTCATGCGCAAGCGCGATCCGCATATCCTGCCTGCGCACCAGCATATTGGCTGGCATGACAATATAACGCCGCCGAAAACCACGCGCGGAAAATGGCACGACGGCCTGATCGGTCAGGCGCAGATGAACATTGCCAAACTGCCGCCACGCATAACTGCTGGCGATGATGCGGCGCAGTTTGAATGTGCCAAGCCCGCAACGCAGGATGCACAGCACGCTGCCGGTCAGCAGCAGGGCAACAATGATCTGGCTGATCCAGCCGGTAGGATTCAGCAGGTTGGTTTCCAGCGTTTCGCGCATGTCCAGCACCTGCTGCATTTCACCCGCGTGCAACCCGATACGGCCGTTCAGATATTGCGATAGCATGAAATCCGACAGATTGAACGTCAGCACGTCGGGCAGCATCCCGCCCGATGCAAGCCGGTTGTATCCCAAGGCAATAAACGGGCTGACCAGGATTGCCAGAAAGATACCGTTCAGTAGCCTGAGTTTCGTTTGATATGCATGTTTCATCCCGAACCTGTTCAGCAAAAACCGGATAAAAAGCCACAAGGAAAACGCCAGCACAAGCAGGATATTCACGTTGATATATGCCGTAAAAGCAGAGCTAATCTGTGTCATTTTTCAACCTTTTCTCGATCAGCGCCCGAATTTCCTCTAGTGCCTCTTCGGTCAGGTTATAATCGTCCACCAGTCGTGCAATCAGCATGGTCGGCGTGTCGTCGAACAGTTTTTCTGACAAGGCTTTCAAGGATCGCGATTGATAGGCATCCTTGGCCAGCACGGGTTTATAAATATGGGTTTTTCCCTTTTTGGTGCTGGTTACGAATTCTTTTTGTTCCAAAATGCGCAGGATCGTCGCAGCCGAGGTATAGGCAAGGTCGCGTTCGGGCGCTAATTGCCCCAACACGTCGCGCACACTGCCTTGGCCCAACCGCCAGAGATGGGTCATGAACTCCAGTTCAACTTCGGTCAAAAATTCTCGTTTATCTTTTTTCATGCTCGTTCCGCCGGAAGTGTTGGTATGCGCGCCTTCCCTGACTAAATACGAAACCTTTAGTTTTCCCAAGGATTTTCTGCCGGATCACACTTTCCAAAAGCAAAACACCCCCCATGCAATGGCCAATCCAAGCGGCGCCCATAGCGGCATTCCGAACAGGCCAAGCCACGCCAAAAAGATATAGGCGGACCCCAGCAGGGAAATGAACAAACGATCCCCCCGTGTCGTGGTCAGATGGAATATCCCTTTGCGTTCGCCCCCGCCGGGATGGCGGATCTCGATCACGGTCAGAATTGCCATAGCGGTGAAAATCCCGATGAAAACAAAGGCCGTAGGCCATGTCCATGCCATCCATTTCAGCATCACACCCTCCCCAGGGCAAAGCCCTTGGCGATGTTGTTGCGCACAAACCAGATCACGATGGCGCCGGGGATAATGGTCAGCGTTCCCGCCGCCGCCAGCAGGCCCAGCTCATACCCCGCGCTTGACGCGGTTTTGGTCATCGTGGCGGCAATCGGTTTGGCCGCAACCGCCGTCAGGGTTTTGGCCAGCAGCAGTTCAACCCACGAGAACATAAAGCAGAAAAACGCCGCCACCCCCACACCGGATCGAATCGTCGGCAAGAAGATTTTGACGAAAAAGCGGGGGAAAGAATAGCCATCGACATAGGCGGTTTCATCCAGTTCTTTTGGCACCCCGCTCATGAACCCTTCCAGAATCCATACGGCCAGCGGCACGTTGAACAATGTATGCGCCAGCGCAACACCAAGGTAAGTATCAAACAGCCCAACCGCCGAATAAAGCTGAAAAAACGGTAGCGCAAACACGGCGGCCGGCGCCATCCGGTTGGTCAGCAGCCAAAAGAACAACTGCTTGTCCCCCAAAAACCGATAGCGTGAAAACGCATAGGCGGCTGGCAGGGCCACCGTCAGGGAAATGACCGAGTTAATCGACACATAGGCAATCGAATTGAAATAGCCCCAGTACCACGTTGGATCGGTGAAAATGGTGCGGTAATTGTCAAAGGTCCATGTGCGCGGGAACAGCGAGAATTCAGACAGGATTTCGCCGGTTGTCTTAAAGCTCATCGCGACCAGCCAATAAATCGGCAGCATCAGGAACAGGATGTAGAACAGCGGTATCAGGCTTCGTTTTTTCATCATCGCCCCCTAGTTTTGATCGTCTTTGGTCATCAGCGTGTAGAACAGCCAGGACACAAACAACGTGATTACAAAATAGATCAGCGACATCGCCGCCGCCGGTCCAAGGTCGAACTGCCCCAGTGCGATTTTTACCAGATCAATCGACAACAGTGTGGTGGAATTGCCGGGGCCGCCGCCGGTCAGCACGAACGGCTCGGTGTAGATGTTGAAGCTGTCCATGAACCGCAAAAGGATGGCGATGGTCAGAACCTGTTTCATCTTGGGCAGCTGGATATACCGGAATACCGCCCATGACGACGCGCCATCAATCCGCGCGGCCTGATAATAGGCATCCGGTATTGACACCAGTCCGGCATAGGACAGCAGCACCACCAATGATGTCCAGTGCCAGACATCCATCGCGATGATGGTTGCCCATGCGGCAAAGGGGTCTTGGGTCATGTTGTAATCAATGCCCAACACATGGTTCAACAGATACCCCAGCAGGCCGATATCGGGCAGGGTAAAGATGTTCCACATCGCCCCGACCACATTCCACGGGATCAACATGGGCAGCGCCATCGTCACCAGACAGACCGGCACCCAGATGCCTTTGCGCGGCATTGCCAGCGCGATGATCACACCCAGCGGAACTTCGATTGCCAAAATCAGGCCCGTGAACAGAAATTGCCGGCCCAGCGCGGCGTGGAACCGTTCCGAGTTCAGGATTTTCTCGAACCAGCCCAGCCCTTCCCACAGGAACAGGTTGTTGCCGAAGGTTTCCTGAACCGAATAATTGACCACCGTCATCATCGGGATCAGCGCGTTAAACGCAACCAGCAGCAGAACGGGCAGCACAAAAAACCACCCCTTTTGATATTGCTTTTTCATACGGCACCCCCCGCCGGTTGGCTGACGATATGCCCGTCCCGATAGACCCGTGTTTTGTCGTGCCGAAACGCCACGGCCATGACCTGTCCGATAGGCGGCACCGCGCCTTCGGCGATGGCACGCACCTGTGACTGACCGATGCGCAGATCAATGACGTTGTGACGTCCGACATCCGCCACATGGATAACCTCGCCCCTTAGCGGGCCATCGCCCAGCGACACATATTCGGGCCGCACGCCCAGCTTCAGATCACCTTCGCCTGATTTAACCGGTCCTTCAATCGCAACCTCGACCCCCTCGAACCGCACCGTATCGCCCTGCACATCACAAGGCAGCACGTTCATTCCGGGCGAGCCGATAAAGTGGCCGACAAAGATATGCGCGGGGCGTTCGAACAACTCCACCGGCGTGCCGATCTGCACGATCTCGCCTGCGTCCATCACCACCACCTGATCGGCAAAGGTCAGGGCCTCGGTCTGGTCATGGGTGACATAGATCATCGTCGCACGCACCCGCTGGTGCAGCTCTTTCAGTTTTGATCGCAGTTTCCATTTCAGATGCGGGTCGATCACGGTCAGCGGCTCGTCAAACATGATGACATTCACGTCCTCGCGCACCAGCCCGCGCCCCATCGAAATCTTTTGCTTGTTGTCTGGCGACAGACCCGCCGCGCGCCGGTTCAGCGCATCGCCCAGCTCCAGCATTTCGGCAATCGAGGTAACGCGCTGTTTGACCGTTGCTTCGTCCATACCGCGATTGCGCAGAGGAAAGGCCAGATTGTCATAAACCGTCATGGTGTCGTAGATCACCGGAAACTGGAACACCTGCGCGATTTCGCGTTTGTCCGGCGGCAGATGGGTGACATCACGCCCGTCAAACAGCACTTGCCCCTGTGTCGGGGTCAACAGGCCGGAAATGATGTTCAGCAAGGTTGTCTTGCCACAGCCCGAAGGCCCCAGCAGCGCATAGGCACCGCCATCGTCCCAATCCAGATCAATCTGCTTTAACGCATAATCCTGATCGGTTTTCGGGTTTGCCTCGTAACTGTGGCGCAGGTTGGAAAGGGTTATTTTTGCCATATCCGCCCCCGATCACGCAACGCGCTGGCCGTCGGGTGCAAAATAATAGCACTTGGACGGGTCCATATAAAAAACATGTTCTTCGCCAGCGGCGCGCGGGTGGATGCCATAGGCCAGCGCAACCCAGTGATCCGGCCCCATCAAAAACTGGATCGAGCTTTTCGAGCCGCTTAGTTCCGTCACCTGAACCGTGCCCGCCAGTTTGACCGTGTCCACATCAGGCGGGGTGGGCGTTACATAATCGGGTCGGATCGCCACCTGATACGTCCCGTCCGGCAAGGCAGCGGCATCACCCGTTAGCGGCCAGTTGACGGTCTCGTCCAGATAGGCCCGATCGGCGGCTTTGGTAATTTCGGCTCGGTTGATCGGCGGATTGGAAAACACCTGCGCCGACAACAAATTCTTTGGTGCGCGATAGATTTCGGCGGTGGGTCCGAATTGCGTGACCCTGCCGTCATGCATCAAGGCGGTCCAGCCGCCCAGCAACAGGGCCTCTTCGGGTTCGGATGTGGCATAGACCACCACGGCGCCGCGTCCGGCAAACAGCTCGGGCAGTTGTTCGCGCAATTCCTCGCGCAGTTTGTAATCCAGATTGGCAAGCGGTTCATCCAGAAACACCGCTTTGCTTTCCTTGGCAATGGCGCGGGCCAATGCGGTGCGCTGTTGTTGCCCGCCCGACAGTTCATGCGGATAACGCTTCAGCATCGGGCGCAGTTGCAAAATATCGGCGGCCTCTTCGACCCGCCCCTGAATTTCGCTTTTCGCCATACCGGCCACCCGCAAGGGTGAAGCGATGTTGTCATAAACCGTCCAATGCGGGTAGTTCATAAAAAACTGGTGCACCAGTGCGATGTTGCGTTTTTGCGGTGATTGGCGGGTCACGTCCTCGCCATTCATCAGTATCTTGCCACTGCTGACACGATCCAGCCCCGCCATCAGTTTGATCAAGGATGTTTTGCCAGCACCGGTTTCCCCCAGCAACACATTGAAATGCCCCGGCTCCAGGCGCAGCGACGTTTCTTTGATGTGGGTAATGGCACCGACGCGTTTGGTGATGTTCTGTAACTCAAGGGTCATTTTTGGTGTTCTTTTCGCGACAAGGGGCCTGTTGGTCAGGCGTCTCCGGGGCCGTGTTCAGCCCCGGAGTTTCATGTCAGGGTTAGGCCCTAGTTCTGCGCCCAGCGGGCAACCAGATCGTCATAGTTGACGGTCATGCCTTGTGGCTTTTCATTGTCCAGCTTGGGCTTTGGGGCACCGGGCTGTGACAGCCAGTATTCGGCATCGCGTTCCTCGTTCAGGCGCGGACCACAACCACCGTAGACATTGGCGGCCTCGTCAGCGGCCTGCATCCGGGCCATGGTGATATCCATTTCACCGGCCAGACGATCCATCGCCTGTTGCGGGGTAAAGGCACCCGAGTTCACGTCACCGATTTGCTGCCACCAGATTTGTGCCAGTTTCGGGTAATCCGGCACGTTGATGCCTGTGGGCGACCATGCAACGCGGTCGGGCGAGCGATAGAATTCGACCAACCCGCCAAGACGCGGTGCGCGTTCGGTAAAGCTGGCATCATTCACCGTGCTTTCGCGAATGAACGTCAGACCCACATGCGATTTCTTGACGTCCACCGTTTTGGACACCACGAATTGCGCATAAAGCCACGCCGCCTTGGCACGATCGACAGGGGTGGATTTCAGAATGGTCCACGAACCCACGTCCTGATAGCCAACCTTCTGGCCTTCTTCCCAATACGGCCCATGCGGGCTGGGAGCCATGCGCCACAGCGGAATGCCGTCGGCATCAACCGTGTTGTTGCCTTCGGACTGCGGCTTTACCATGTCGGCGGTAAAGGCCGTGTACCAGAAGATTTGCTGCGCCACGTTGCCTTGCGACAGGGCAGGTAGCGACTGGTAAAAGTCAAACGACGCCGCGCCGGGTGGTGCATATTTGCGCAGCCATTCATCCCACTTGCGGATCGCATACACCGCTGCAGGGCCGTTGGCAGCCCCGCCACGGGTTACACTTGCACCCACCGGATTGCAGGTGCCCGCTTCCATACGGATTCCCCATTCATCCACCGGAATACCGTTCGGCTCGCCTTTGTCACCGGCACCGGCCATGGACAGCCACGCATCGGTCATCCGCCAGCCCAGATCGGGCGCGCGTTTGCCGTAATCCATGTGGCCGAAAATACGCACCCCGTCGATTTCCTTGACGTCGTCCGAGAAAAACTCGGCGATGTCTTCATAGGCGGACCAGTTCACCGGCACGCCCAGATCATAGCCGTATTTGGCCTTGAACGCGGTTTGCAGGTCTTCGCGGTCAAACCAGTCCTTGCGGAACCAGTACAGGTTGGCAAATTGCTGATCGGGCAGTTGATACAGGTCGCCATCCGGCCCTGTGGTAAACTGGGTGCCGATAAAGTCGGCCAGATCCAGACCCGGATTTGTCACATCCTTGCCTTCGCCCGCCATCCAGTCGGTCAGGTTGTAGGCCAGTTGCAGACGTGAATGGGTGCCGATCAGATCGGAGTCGTTCACATAGGCGTCATACAGGTTACGCCCTGTTTGCATCTGGGTCTGCACGGCCTGAACGACCTCGCCTTCGCCCAGAATCTGGTGGTTCACCTTGATGCCGGTGATTTCCTCGAACGCTTTGGTCAGCACTTCGGATTCATAGGAATGCGTCGGAATACCTTCAGACAAAACGTTGATTTCCATTCCGGCAAAAGGTTCGGCAGCCTTGATGAACCAATCCATCTCGGCGGCTTGTTCTTCCTTGCTAAGTGATGATGGCTGAAACTCTTGGTCAATCCATTTCATCGCGGCAGCCTGATCGGCAAATGCCGCTGGTGTGCCCGCAATTACGGCAGCAACCGCAACGGCAGATAGCAGATACTTTCGCATCTCAATTCCTCCCAAATCTTTATATGTTCGCCGTCAGGCGGCGACTGCAATCATAGTCGGACCGCGTTTCGCTTCTGTCAAACTAAAAGTTTAGTAGTAATGGAGATATCTTATATCTGCTTGTTATTACGCGATTTTATGAGCCGGTATTGATTGAAAATAGATGGGTTGGCAGCGTTGCTAATTCCAATCGATATCTAAATCCAGCGCAGAAATTGAGCTGCCATCGGGATTCCTTTGCGATATATAACCGCGCCAGTGCGGTGTGGGGAACGTCAACAGGCCCTAGTGAACCGAGGCATACATCACTTTTTCCTCGCTGGCCTCATGCGGTGCAAATTCCTCGACAATCCGGCCCTGGCGACAGACAAGTATCCGGTCAGACAGGTTCAGAATTTCCGGCAGGTAAGACGAAATCACAACAACCGCGATTCCCTGATCGGCAAGTTCGTTGATCAACTGGTGGATTTCAGCAATCGCCCCTACATCCACCCCGCGTGTTGGTTCATCGAAAATGACCAGCCGCGGTTTTTGACACAGCCCCTTGCCGATCACCACTTTTTGCTGGTTGCCACCAGACAATTCAACCACCCGCGCATCGGCATTGATTGCCTTGATGTTCAGTTTGTCAATCCACTGTGCCGCCAGGTCACGGATGTCTTTACGGCTTATGATCCATCCCTTGTTGTGCCCCGAAGCCAGCAAACCTCCAAACAGGTTTTCGCCTATACCCATGGTCTCGAAAATGCCTTCGCCTTTGCGGTCTTCGGTGACATAGATAATCCCATCGGACACCGCTTCGGCGGGTGTCAGATAACGCACATTGCGGTCTTCCAGCTCGATACTGCCGCCGCGTTTGAAATTGCGTTTATACACCCCGGAGACCACCTTGAATGTTTCGGTACGACCCGAGCCGATCAGGCCGAAAACCCCGGTTATCTGCCCCATAAACACGGAAAAAGAAGTATTGCGCACGATCGTTCCCATGGAAATATCATGCACGGCCAAAATCCGTTTGCCCGCCTTGCGGATTTCACGTTCCTTATGCTCGCCATAGATTTCCTCGGACAGGGTGCGACCGACCATCGCGGCGATAATCCGGTCGCGGTCGTAATCCTTGGTGTCGCCGGTTTCCACCAGCTCCCCGTCCCGCAAGATGGTTATCCGGTCTGATATTTCCAACGCTTCTTCCAACGCGTGTGAAATGAAAATAATGGAAACGCCGCTTTCTTTCAGCCGTCGCAACAGGGCAAAGAAATGGCGCTTTTCCTCGGGCGTCAGGGTGGCGGTCGGTTCGTCAAAAATGATCACTTCGGCGTTGTGATGCACCGCGCGGGCGATTTCGATCATTTGCTGGCTGGCGGCACCAAGGGTGGCCACCAGTGCCCGCGGATCAACCTGAAAATTCAGGGATTGCAGGAACTGCTGGGCCGAAATGTAGATACCGCGCAGCCGGTTCAGGAAATTCTCGGACCCCAGATAAAGGTTTTGCGCAACTGTCATCGACGGCACCAGGCTGGTTTCCTGAAAAACCATCGCGATTCCGGCGTGCAAGGCCTCGTTCGGCGTGGCAAAGCTGGCGGGGCTTCCCTTATAGATCATCCTGCCGCCTGTTGCTTCGACAACACCTGCCATAATCTTGGTCAGGGTCGATTTTCCGGCGCCGTTTTCCCCCAGCAGGGCATGGATTTCGCCCTTGCGCAGATCAAAATCCACATTTCTGATCGCCGGCACCTTGCGATAGAACTTCGAGACATTTTCCATCTTGATAATCGGTTCCATTACCCCTGCCCCCTATGTCACGTTCAGCTTCAGGATGGCATTGCCACCCTTGGAAGCAACGATAATGCGGTGATCATGCTCGATCGCGGCACATGTGCCGTGACGTTTGCCATTTGCGCGGCTGTGAAAGCTGTCGACCGGATGCAGATCGGCATTCAACCGCACCACCATGCCGTAGGACCGGCTGGGCGACCAGGGTTTGTGAACCCCCATAATCTTCATCCCGCCGATTTGCAGCGGCTCCATGAAACTTGCCCCTGTCGCCAATGCCGGTGCAATCCAGAACCTGCGCGGCACCTGTTCCATCATGTCGGCGCGATAATGTTTTTCCAGCAGGACCAGTTCGATCAGCCGGTTGCGTGGCGCAAAAACCGACATCAACGCGCCACCATCCGCGCGCGGGGACAGGCGGGCCGGATAGCCCGGAATATGGGTGATGACCGGCGCAACCTTGCCGCTGGCCCCGTCCAGCCGGATCAGCCGGTGTCGCCAGCTTTCGCTGACCACCACATTGCCTTTGTCATCGGGCAACAGACCATAGGGCCAGGCCAGCCCCCCGCGATTCTTACAAATTTCCCCGCGTCCTGCTTCCAGACAGACCCCGTTGCATTTTTCTGCATCAGATCAACCACCCAATCCGAAGCCGTATTTCTGGCCGAGCCATTGGCCAGCCACAAGGCCCCGTCCGCCCCGTAGGCAAGTGCTGTGATACAGATCAGACCCTCTGGCATGTCACATGGATTGCCATCGATTGTCAGCGTGCCATCCTCAAGCGCTACTGCCAGTTCGCCCGAAGGCGACACCGCAAGTGCCGTGACAGGGGTGGCGTATTCAAACAGCGTTTCGGCCATTCCATTCGCGTCAAACCCACACAGCCTGTTTGCGCTGCTGGCGATGATTTTCCCATCCAGAACAGCCAGATTATCCGCAGCCGGTAATGCGCAGAATAGCGGAGCATCCTCCAGCGCGGTATTCGCGCGATATGCCCCGTCCAGCGGCGGGATGGTGATGGTCTTGCCTCGGAAAATGTCCAGTATCGGATCAAGAAACATTACTTCCCCCCCCAATAATCAACCGGCGCGGTCCAGTTCTGATCCGCCCCTTCGATATCGAACACACCGATCCGGTTGTTCAGGATGCCACCGATAAACAACTGCCCCTTGTGTTCACGCATCGACGTTACCGAAGGATGCGCCATGCCGTCCAGATCGCCCAGTGTCATCAAAATTTTGCCGCTGTCGTCGAATTTGATCACCCCGCCATTGTTGACATTGGCAAACAGCCATTCGTCCTGTGGCAGGCGGCGGGTCATGCGTTTGCGAAAATCGGGGTGGCGCAGGGACAGATCGAAACTGGGCGTGCGCATGCCCAGCCAGGCCATCCAGTAGGTGCCGTCCGAGGCGCGGTTGATGTTGTCGGGATAACCGGGCAGATCGTCGATCAGGATCTCGGCTTTGCCTTTCTTGGGGCCTTCCAGCCAATAGCGGTGAATACGGCAGGTCCATGTTTCGCAAAACAGCAGCGATTTGTTGTCATGGGCAATGGTGACACCATTGGTGTAATGATAGCCATCCAGCAGGGTTTTGGTGCTGCCGTCTTCGGGATTGTAAACCAGCAACCGGCCCGTGCCGCGGTTTTCAATCGAATCCAGCGTCCAGTCATGCGCGTCATAGCGTTTGGTTGAATCGGTGAAATAGATTTTGCCATCGGGCGCGATGTCCAGATCATTCGGGTCCCGCAACACCGCGTCATCGACAATCGAGGTCAGCGAGCGTCGGGTTTCGGCGGTCAGGCGGGTGACCTTGCGATCCGGTGAAATCGAATAAAGGCCCATCGCCCCGACACAACTGATCAGATTATCGTCCTTGTCAAACGCCAGTCCCAGCGGAAAGCCCCCGACATGGGCGAACACCTCCCATCGGGTGTAATCCGGCGCGAAAAAGCGCACCACCTCGCCGTGGCGAGTGCCGCAATAAAGGTTGTCATTGCGGTCCAGAATAACATCCTCGGGGCCTTCCACCTCGCCCAATCCGATCGAGCGCGCCTGCGACAGTTTGCTGTTCAGTTCGTATTTGGTGCCGGAACCGGCCTCGGCGGAGGGGGCATCGACCATTTTCAAATAGACCGGTGCCACATACATTTCATTCAGCACCTTGTGGCGGTTCTTTAGCCAACGGATGTCGATGGTAACCGCAGCGGCCAGCAGAAGGCCCAGAACCATCTGGTTTGTGCCGGTGCCATAGCCAAGCCGGATCAACCCGTTGGTCATGACCAGCACAATGATCGCCCCCATCAGGCCTTTGACAATAGAGCCGCGCCCGCCCCCCAATGAATTGCCGCCAACCACAGCCGCCGTCAGCGCCAGAATTTCCAGCCCGTGCCCGGTGCCGATTCCGGCCCCGCTAAGGCGGGTGGCAAACAGGAACCCGGCCAGCCCCGCGGTAAAGCCGGAAAACACATAGGTCAGAAACACCATCCTGCGCACCCTGATCCCAGCGTTATGGGCCGACCGGCGCGACCCGCCCACCGCAAGAATATGCCAGCCGATGCGCGAACGGGTCAGGGCGATGTGGGCAATCACCGCAATGATCAACGCCGTCCAGACGGGAACAGACGCCCCCAGGATCGTATCATCACCGATGAAATCCCACAGCTCGGAATAGACCTGGGACATCTGCGCCTTGCCCGCAAAATTAACAATCAGAATTTCGAAAACCGCCCGCCCGATGATCAGTGTCACCAGCGTGGTCAAAAAGGCCCTTAACCGGATATATCCGATCAGAAACCCGTTGATCGCGCCAATAAATACGCCGGTTGCGACAGCGGCCAGACAGGCCACCCAAACGGGCATGGCAAAGATGAAAAAGGTGGCAATGGCCGCAAAGGCCGACAGGGCAAAAACCGCCCCCACCGCAAGGTCGATCCCGCCGCCCAGTATGACAACCGTCATGCCGATGACAACCAGACTGAATTCCCCCAGTTGGCGCGTGGATTCCTGCAAGGAATAAGGCGAGAAAAAGCCGGGTATGGCGGTGCCGAAACCGACAACAGTGGCAACCAGAACCACGAAGGGAATGGCGCTGTCAGTCCATTTCTTTTCCAGAATTTCGCCAATAATGTGATCCGGCACCAGATTATAGCGCCAGGCGTGCAACCGTTCCCGTAGTGTCATTTCTTAATTCCCAACCCTGCAATATTCAGGGGAAGGCCACTGAAAACAGCCGCCTTCCCCCCTTTTAGATATTATTGAGCGGTCAGGGCACTCAGATCCCAGCAACTGCTATCCGTCATGGTCATATCATTGATCGTGTCGGTCTCGGTGTAGATATATGTTGCCGAGTCACCCGGCTTGACGTTGCTTTGAAGCAGATACTTCATCATTGCCAGCATATCGTAGAGATTCACGCTCTACGCTGGTTGAAACAACAGCGCCGTATGTGCCGTTCTTGATCGCGTCACAGTTGGCGGATTTTTCACCACCACCATTGGCGATCAGATGAACCTTGCCCGACAGGCCTGCCTCGCGAATGGCGGCAGCGGCCCCCACAGCATCACCATCCCAGAAATCAATGATGGCGCAGATGTCGGGATGCTGTTGCAGCATCGTTGTGGTGACGGTGCGCGATGTGGTTGCATCCCAGTTCGAGAATGGCTCGGCCACAATCTCGAAACCGTCATGCTTGGCCATTTCCTCGACGATCCCGTTATACTGGAACAGGCTGGTTGCGTTGGTCTGGTCCCCCTGAACCAGCCCGATCTGCTTGGACGATCCTTCGCCACAGGCACGAACCGCCTCTTTGGCCTCGATCCGGCCCATTTCTGTCCAGTCGCCGCCAAAAAACGCATCCGCCTTGAAATTTGCAGGATTGTCGATCAGGAATACGAAAATACCGGCCTTTTGCGCGCGGCGCATCAGTTTGCTGTAGGAATTCATGTCAGGCGCCATCACGATCAGCACATCGGGCTTGGGATCAGAGGTGATGGCCTCGGCAATGGCTTGCGCGCCGGCTTCTACGCTCCAGTTCGGGTCACGGGTTTCGAAAACGCCGCCGAAATTCGGGATTTCTATTGACAGATAACCAGCCCATCCCTGCGCCAGATCAAAGCCCATGGCCATGGGCACCATAACAATGCGCTTGCCTTCAAGGGCGTTCTTGTAGGCTTCGGGGCCGGGGTCTTGGGCTGCAGCAGGCAGGGCGGCAAACGTGGCGGTCGCAATCGCAATCGCACCGATGGCAGATTTCAGGATATTCATTTTTCTCTCCATATTGGTTTTGTATTTTTTTATTGGTTGCATATTGATGGCGGATATACCGCTCATGTGTTGCGGGTTATGCAGACCCCGTTGATTGTTCCCCCTTGATTTCGGATTGATGTGTTTATGATGGTATTGCTAGATATCCCCTTGCTGGGCGGTCTGTTCGTCCCTTGGGTTCAGCCATCCATCCAGAATGATGGCCGCCAGCAGGATCGTTGATTTGATCAGGTTTTGATACAGCAGCGAAATATTGGCGATGGTCATTACGTTCAGCAGGATGCCGATCAAGGCCGCACCGATCAGAACATTGCGCACGCCCCCCTTGCCCCCCGACAGGCCAATGCCGCCGATCACGGTGACCAGAATAACGTCATACAGAAGGTTCGAATTGATCACCCGCGTCTGGATCGACAGCAGACTTGCTGCGGTCAACATGCCGGCAATGAAGGACAACAAAGCAGACAAGACATAGCGCAAGACAAGCATCGGCCGCACCGGAATACCGATATTGCGCGCGGCAGCGGGATTGTCGCCGGCATAATAGACATAGCGCCCCCATTTCGTGAAACGCAGGAAGATAAACGTTGCAAAGGCCAATGCCAGAAAAACAAAAACATCAACCGGGATGCCGGCAAACCGCAAAGCACCGACAGTTTCCAGCCAGTGACCGGCCGGAACCGTCACCGCATCGGACGGAATAACTTGCGACCGGATAAACCCGAAAACGAACAAACCGGTTGCCAGCGTGACAAAAATCGGCGGGACATCCGCATAGGCAACAAGAAACCCGTTTACCGCGCCGATAAAGATAACCGCAGCCAGCACCAGCAACATTGCGGCTGTTTCATCTGTCCCCGCGTGCAGCAACTGTAAATACCATGCGACCGACATGGCCATGATCGCCACCATCGAAAGGTCAATTCCCCGCCCGATAATCACAATCGCCATGCCAAGCGCCAAAATCCCCAGCACCGAAATGGACCGCACGATGGAAATCACATTGCTGATGTTCAGAAATCCGGGCAGAGCGATGGCCGCAAAAAGAACAACCAAAACCGTCGCAACCAATACAATACGTTCCTGATTGAACGAATTAAAATTCATAAATCGCTCCCGTCTGGTATCGTTACAAAGTGACGATCCCAAGGAGGGGATTACAGGTTAGTCAAGGTTTACAAGACTGTTCTTCTGCCGGCCCACCCGCCGGATAATGCTTTGCAACAAGCTCTCTCTTACTTTTCTGAAACGTAAATCTGTAAAAACAATCATTTTTTTATTTATTCCCGCCTTTGTAGCACCAATCTTCACGCCACATTACGGATACAACCCTCATCAATCCTGTATTGGTGGTAATACCCGACATTTGCTCGCAAATATGTCGGACCGGCCCGAACAAGGGATAATTCTATGTAATCGGGGCAATTTAGCCGTCCCGAAAACCACAATTTTCCTGTGAGGACATATCTAACTGCGTTTGCGGCCCAGCATCCCCTTTGATGGGTCATAAGCATAGATTGCAGCCCCCATAAACAGCAACGTCGCCCCCGCAACCACAGCCAAAGCCAGCCAGTTTATCTGGCCATACAGCCCGAAACGTATCAATTCGACGGCATATGTGAAGGGGTTATAGCGGCAGATATCATAGAGCAGAATGCTGGATTCCTTCATTCGCCACAGCGGATACAGGGCGGATGATGCAAAGAACATCGGGAAGATCACAAAATTCATCACGCCGGCAAAATTTTCCAACTGCCGGATGGTCGAGGACAGGAATAGCCCCATCGCCCCCAGCATCAGCCCTGACAACACCAGCGCGGGCAGCACTGTCAGATAGCCCAGCGGTGGCGGATCCACCCCCCAGAACCATGCGATCAGCAAGAAGGCATAGACTTGCAAGATCGACACCACCACCCCTGCAAACAGTTTTGCCGATAGCAGGAACCAGCGCGGATAGGGGCTAACCAGAAAGATACGCATCGCGCCGGTTTCGCGGTCATAGACCATTGATAGCGAGGATTGCATGCCGTTGAACAACTGGATCATCGCGCAGAGGCCCGGCGCAACGTAAACCTCGTAAAGCACATAGGTTTCATAAGGCGGTGTGATCGACAGCCCCAGAACCGAGCGAAAACCGGCGGCAAAGATGAACAGCCAGACCAGCGGGCGCACCAATGCAGACAAAAAACGTTCGCGTTGTTTGGCAAAGCGCAGGGCCTCGCGCCAGATGATGCCATAGAGCGCGCGCATCCGGCCGCGCCAGCCAAGGGGGGTGTTGCTCATAAAGCCCCCTCCTCCACGCCGGTCAGCGACAGGAACGCTTGCTCCAGCGTGGCTTTGCCAGCGATGTCACGGGCAGTTCCTGCGGTCAGGATTTTGCCCTGATGCAGGATGGCGACGTTATCTTGCGGCTGCACCTCGTCCAGCAAATGCGTGGCCCACAGCACCGCTACGCCTTCGTCACGGATCAGCCCGCGCACCAGTTCGGCCACATCCAGCCGCGATTTCACATCCAGCCCTACTGTTGCCTCGTCCAGCAGCAATAGGCGTGGTTTGTGCATCAGGCTGCGGGCGATTTCGGCGCGCCGCGACTGACCACCCGACAAGGTAGATACCCGCGCATCCACCTTGTCCGACAGACCGACACGTTCAATCATTTCAGCGGTGTGTTTACGGGTATCCCCGCGCGACATGCCGTGCAGGGCGGCGTAATAAAACAGGTTCTGGCGCACGGTCAGATCGCGATCCAGCGAGCGAGTCTGAAACACGATTCCCAACCGCGCCAGTGCTGGCCCGGGTTGGCGGCGCACATCATTTCCGGCCACCTCGATCGTGCCGGTGATATTGTCATATAACCGCGTGACCAGTGAAAACAGCGTGGTTTTTCCCGCGCCATTGACGCCCAGCAACGCCGTGAACTGCCCCGCCCCAACCGTCAGCGAAACATGATCCAGCGCCGTTAGCCTGCCAAAGGAATGACTGACATCCGCAATCCGCAGCGCTGGCACATCCGCGTCCATTATTTGCCGACAATGTTGAAAATAGCCCGCTGCGTATCCCCGCGCGCGCCCGGAATTTCCAGCACATAGCGGCCCGGAAGGATGGCGATAAAACCGATGGTCATCTCGCCCTCATCTTCCATCGCGATTCCGTTCAGTCCCGTCGGCATGATGCTACCGCTTTCGGTTTCAATACTGTCGACCCAGACCGCCCGAAAGAAATCCCCGCCCGTCAGTTTTTGCGCGGTGGTGCCGTCGGCAATGATCGTCAGCTCGTAATAGGTGCCCGAGGTCAGCATATAGGGCGCGTCGGTCAGTGGTTTTCCGGCGCTCAGGGTGATCGGTTCCAGTTCCTCTTTGTTGCTACCGGCCAACAGGCCCGCCGGACCCAAACCCAGATCACGCGCAAACGCGGGTGCGGTCAGTAACAATGCTATGACAATGATGGTTTTCATGATGGTTTTCCCTTCCTAGTTTGGCGAAACCGCCACGCCCCACGGCTGCTGCCCGACCTGAATGGATTTGATCACCTTCAGCCGCTCTACATCTATCACGGATATGTCGTTTGAATTGCCGTTGGTGGTGAACAGGTATTTCTGATCCGGAGTAAACGCCATTTGCCAGACGCGTTGCCCGACCAGCAGGTAATCCAGCACCTCGAAGGATTTGCCATCCACCACAGCCACACGGTTGGCCGGTCCAAGCGCCACAAATATGGTGCTGCCATCCGCCGTGACCTTGATCCCCACGGGCTGAATGGTTTCATCGGGCAGATCGGGGATTTCAAAGGTGATTTTGTGAATGACTTCGTGTTTGGCCACGTCGATCACTGTCACCGTGCCACCAATTTCGGCACTGACAAACAGCAATGCGCCATCATCGGTGAACTGGGCATACCGCGGGCGTTGGTCGACCAGCACATTTTCGAAAATTTCGTAACTGCCGGTGTCGATGAAATGCGCCATATTGGTGGTTTCCGAGGTGTTGATCACCACCTTACCATCCGGGCTGACCGCCACCCCTTCAGGCTCGACCCCGACCGGAATTTCGGCCAATACCAGCTGGGTTTCTACATCCACCACGGTCACCAGATTGTCATCCTCGTTGGCGATATACAGCGGGTTGCCCGAGGGGTGCAGGATGAATTGTTCCGGGTCCGGTCCGCTGGGCAGCGTGTGCAGCAGTTTCAGCGTGGCGGTATCAAACACCTTGACCGTGTCGTCATCGGAAACGCAGATATACAGCTGCTTGCCATCCTTGCTGACCAGTATGCCGCGCGGGCGCTGGCCGACATTGATGGTGTCTGTCACCTCAAGCGTTTCACTGTCGAGCACACTGACGGTATTATCTTTTTCATTGGTGACGTAAACCGTATAAGCCGCTGCTATCGAAGGTGAAATCAACCCAAATAGCGCGGCAAGGCAGGCAATATTCAGTTTCATCGCGTTTCCTTTTTCAATCATCGGCCCTCAAGATCACAGCCGCTTTCCGGCTGATCAATTCCCAAGGTGTCCAGTTGCGAGACCTGATGCAGATACCCCTCTTGCGGCGACACCGAGACCAGAACCCTGTTCCCCACCAACAGGATCGGCTGGCGCAACTGGCCGTTCCAGGCGCGGAACGTCAGCTTCTCGCCCTTGAAGGCGGCAATTTCGAAATCGCTACCCAGCAGGTATTTTTCCAACACGTCATACTGATCGGATTTGGTGCGGGTCGCGGCTTCGCTTAACACCCGCAGGGCCAGCCAGACCTGATAATCCTCGGGCCGCATATAACGCCCGTTCAGTTTTTCAAACCGGCGCTGGAACTGGGTTGCCCCCCAGGCCTCTTGGGCAGGGTGCCATGTGGCCGGTCGCAGGCCTGCCGAACCGGCAACCGGGCGGGCCTCCCATGTTTGAAAGGGTAGATAAACGGCGAATATGTCTGCCTCGTCTGCAGCAATCATCACATCATAATTAGGCGCGCGCTGTGTGAAAACGGGGATCTGTTTTTGTACCTGAACATGGCCGGAATCTGTGCGCCGCGCCCCGCCCGTGTCTTCGAACACGCGTTCCTCGACAATTTCTGCCCCGAATTTATGCGCCGCACGGCGATAGGCGTCGGCCAGCGCTTTGTCCTCGGGGTGGGATCCTTCGACCAGAAACCAGTTTCGCCATTTCTTCCACATCAGGAATTGTGCCAAAGCATCCGTCAACATCGCACGGCTGGGGGCGATATGCAGCAGGTTCGCGCGACAATCCCCGTTGCGCAATCCGTCATCCGGCGCAAGCGCGTTCAGCACCAGCGCCCTGCCCTTGGCTGCATCCGCCAACGTCAGAACCATCGGCGCATCGGCCAGCACCACGATGTATTGTGCACCCTCGTCTATTGCTGCGTTCATCGCCGCCACGGCCTCTTCGGGCGGCACAGCATTATAGGCGGTGGCAAACTCCTGCCCCATGAAACGTCCCGTGGTCTGGTTGTCTTCGGTCGCCAATGCGCCACCGGCAAAGCCCAGATCATCCGGCACCAGATCAAGCCGCGAGATCGGTTTGGGTTTGGGCGTATCCACCCTTAGCACCAATGCCGAAATCACTTGCTTTTCCTGCGCATAGGCCATGCCAAAAGGAGCAGCACCGATCAGACAGACCACAAGGATCCACCACATCGCCCAAACAGTTTTCGCCCTGCCGCTGATTGCCATCCGTATTTTCATATCCCTGCCAGACTACGACCCAATGAGGACCCCTGCCTTTGGACTATGGTCGATATTGACCCGTTGATTGCCAGCGGGGACCATCGGGTGTCATTTGGGCAATATCGGGGAGGAATAGGATGAAGGGCGTTGTAATTGCCTTCATTTTCGCAATTTTAGGGTTATTCCTATCATCTCATGCGGGATCGACGCTTCCACGCTCCGAGATTGAATGCGGAACCAAGGTTGCCTTTTTAGGAATACATTTCAACGATATGAGCACGGAAGGCGCTTATAATGGCATCCGCAAAGATGAAGTTGAGAGAATCCGTATCAGTGAAGAATATATCACTCAACGCTTGCAGGCTGCCGGTTTCTTTGTGGTCTCGAATGCCCCGATTGCCGACAAATTGGTCAAAATATTCAATCCGGCCCAATGCAACGGGTGTGATATAAAATTCGGACGCGAATTGGGCGTAAAATATGTGGTGGTCAGCGAAGCCACCAAAGTTTCCAACCTGATCCAGTCCGTGAACATCCAGATGCGAGATGTCGAAACCAAATATCAGGTCAGAGGGCTTGCTGTTGATATCCGAGGTAACACAGACTTGGCCTGGAAGCGTGGATATCGGTTTATCTTTGACAACAGCACTCTTGTCGGATGCGAGACATCATAATTAGTCGATAAGGAGAACAGTATGAACAGACGCGCAATAATCGGGGCACTGATGGCTTTGCCGATGATATCCCTACCGGCTTTGGCCCATGGCCCGTCGCGCCAGAAAATCACCCTGACCGCCGAGGTCGCCGCCCCCCCAGAAGAGGTCTGGGCCGCGATCGGCAACTTTCAGGATATGAGCTGGCATCCCGTGGTGTTCAGCACAGAAGGTGTCGGCGGCAACGATATCAACGCTACCCGCGTTCTGACACTGGGCAAGGAAGGCGGCCCGACCATCGACGAGTTGCTATACAAATACAGCGCCGAGAAGATGAGCTATTCCTATCGCATTGAAAAAGTCGACGTAAAGGTTCTGCCCGTCACCAACTATTCCTCGCATCTAACAGTCAAACCACGCGATGGCGGTGGATCCATCGTGGAATGGCGCGGGGCGTTTTATCGGGGCTATCCGAACAATGATCCGCCCGAGGAACTGAACGACGAAGCCGCGATTGCCGCTGTTACCAGCGTTTACAAGGCCGGACTGGACGCCCTGACCGAACGGTTCGGCGCAGCCAATTGATTCACCTTCTCCCGTCTCTCCTGATCGGTTGGCTGGCTGTATCCCCTGCATTTGCGGGGGATATGGCGTTTGTCACCAATCAATCCGGCAATGATGTCAGTGTGATTGATCTGGACAATGGCAAGACGCTGAAAACCATCCCCGTTGGTGGCAAACCGGCGGCTGTTGCAGTGGGGCCGAAGGGCGCACACATCTATGTGGTCAGCCCCGATAGCAAAACCCTGAGCGTGATTGCCCGCGATACCCTGACAGTAACCAAAAAGATCATACTGGAAGGCGGCCCGTTCGGGGTGGCGGTTCACCCCGATGGCCGCCGCGTCTATGTCACCGACTGGTATAACGCGCGGGTGTTCGAAGTGGCGCCTGACACGGGTCAGGTTTTGCGCATTATCAAGGTCGGGAACTCCCCCGCAGGGATTGCGGTTACGCCCGACGGAAGCAGGGTGTTGTCTGCGGATCGTGATTCAGATCAGGTTTCGATCATTGATACAGATAGCGGTGAACGTATTGCTACCGTACCCGTCGGCGAAAGGCCGTTTGGCATGACAATCGACGCCACGGGAACCCGCGCCTATACGGCCAATGTAGCGACCAATACGGTGACCGTGATCGACATCGCAAACGCCCGTGTGATTGGGCAACTCGAAGTCCAGGAGCGCCCCTATGCGGTGGCCTTGTCAGGTGGGCACGGCTTTGTGACCAACCAGTATGCCGATACGGTTAGTGTGTTCGATCTGAAAACACTGCAACCGGTCGGCACGATTGATGTTGGCGAATACCCCGAGGGGATCATCCCCTCGACCGATGGCCGCAGGATTTATGTTGCCAACTGGTTTTCCAACACCCTGTCGGTGATTGATGTGCAAACCCTGCGGGTCACGTCGGAATATGAAACTGGCGACGGCCCTAGGGCCTTTGGTGCGTTCCTGTTGGCCGAATGATCCATCTACGACCATAGGAACGGTGACAGGCCATTGGCACGATTGTATATTGCCTTAACGCGTGAACAGGGAGGATTAAATGTTAAGATCGGTTTTCAAGACAATCATTGCCACCGCTGCCCTTGCAGTTTTACCATCCGCCAGCATTGCAGGCGAGGCATGGGATGACATCAGCCCGCTGATGTTTGACGAGGCCCGCGACGTTACTATGGCCAGCGCCCAAACCGTCACGCTGCGCACCCCCTACCGCGCAACGGATGACCGGCGGGTGATGATGGGGGCCAGTGTTGCCCTGCCTGACGGGCAATTGATCGACAAGGTCTATCTGGTGATCGACGAAAACCCGATGCCGGTTTCAGCAGTGTTCGAAATGCAGCGCCCGACCGGCAATTTTACCTTTGACATGACCATGCGCCTGAACGGACCCAGCGGCATCCATCTGGTGGTGGAAACCACCGACGGGCAGTTGTTGGTCAGTGAAGGGTTTACCAAAACCTCGGGCCTTGGGGCCTGTGCCGCCCCGCCGGTGAACGATCCGGCCATTGCCCTGAAAACCCTTGGCCAGATGAAGCTGGCCCTGGCACCGGCAAACACTATGAACGCCAAAACACGGCTGGTTTCGCTGGCAAGTGGCACCAAGGCCGAACCGCAGCCGGTAAAAGCACAGGTATCGTTTAGTCATCCCAGCCATTCCGGCCTGCAAATGAACCAGATCACCCTGCTCTATCTGCCCGCCCGTTTCATCGAGATGGTAAAATTCACCACCGATGAAAGCCCGATGTTCACCATGACCGGCAGTATTTCAATCAGCGAGGATCCGGCGCTATCCGTGGTGCTGCCCGCAGGGTCCGGCACCCTGAGCATTGATATGCAAGACACCGATGGCGCGACGTTCCATCAGCTATTCTCGCTGGGACAGGGCTAAATCAGTTTTGCGCGGGCGCGGGTTCGCGCTTTAGCACCTCGGTTGGGTAGTCATAGAACGTCCAGCCGTCGGTGCCTTCGGGGAACCAGTAGACAGTTTCATAGCCGTATTCCTCGATCGCGCGTTTGGCGGCGTTCCATGACATCCAGCAATCCGCCAGACAGAACAACAGCACCGGATGCGCCTTGTCACCACCTGTAACCTTCTCCAGCCCCTGCCGGAAATAAGCGTCTGTTTGCGGGGCGATTTTTCCATAACCGACATTGGGCAGCCAGATCGCGCCGGGGATGGAATGGCGCGACTTTTCGCGCCAGATCGTGCCCTTAGGCAGGTTCGCGGGCTTTGGCGGGCGCGGCACCACATCGACAAAGGCCACCATGCCGCTTTGCCACAATTCATGTGCTTGTTCCGGCCCCACCACCGTTCCACCCTTCAGCGTCGCGGGAACCGACGAGCGGTAGTGTTCCTGCATGTAATCATCCGGCTCCTCCACCGTGACACTTTGGGCATAGGCGGGCGAGGTCAGCAGGGATACGGCAAGAAATGCCCCGAACATCTGGCGGATCATTGAGTCACCTCCTTGAGGTTCTGCCCCATATTGTCCAGCAACGGCACGCCATAGCCGGTTAGTATCCGGTCAATCGCCACCTGATTTTCGCGGATCATCGAATTCAGTTTGCGTTTCCAGACCAACTCGCCTTGCCGCACTCCCATAGTGATCCGGTAGGCCATTTTGGGCGGCAGTGTTTCTTTCAAAAGCGGGGTCATCACCAGATCACCATCCCCCTTTTGCAACAGGTTTCCGGCAATCGGTCCCCATATGAAAGCGGCATCAATCACACCACCACGCAGATCATCCAGCATGTCTTGGTTCGGGGAATAGAACCGCCGGTCCACCATCAACTGATAGGGTTTGGCCAGCGGCATCAGGCCGTTGCGGGCCATATGGCTGGCGGGTGGTGTGCCTGCGATCACCCCGATAGCATGTCCTTTCAGGCGCGGGTCGGAAAGGGTATCGACCGATGCCAGATCACTGTCCGCACGGGTGACAATGACATAGGCCGATGTGTAATAATGGTTGGTGTTCAACACCAGTTCATGCCCCTGCGCAAAACCGATAATCACGTCACAGCGGTTTTCTTTCAGGGTTTTGCGCACAAATCCCGTGGCCATTGGAAACCACATATATTCCAGCGGCAGGTCCAGTTGGTCGGCAAACAGGTCCGCGATCTTGTTTTCAAACCCCGTCCCTTCCTTATTGGAAAACGGACTGTTAGCCGGATCCGCGCAGACGCGAAAGGCCGTCTTTGACACAAGGTCGGCGGTTTGGGCGTGCGCGGTTATTGCCCCGCAAAAGGCAACAACAATCGCAAATACCCTGACCAGTTTCCTACCCATCCAGACACTCTTTCTGATCCGCCCTGATAGCATCCGACTTTGGCTCTTTCTGACGCGGCCGGCCCCGCGGGATGGCATCACTGCCGCGCGCTTTCAGGTAAACGTAGATGTCATCAAGATAGCACATAACATTGCGGTTGGTGCCAAAGGTGGGCATCACAAATTCGGTACCCCCCTTGGATTCCATTTTGCCGCTGGCCACGATTTCCAGAAAATCATAGTAATCCATATCGACAGCCGAGTTCTTGATTGCCGGCGCATAACTGGACCCTTCGCCATCCGGCCCGTGGCAAACGTGACATTCCGAATGATAGCGCCGGAACCCCTCGTAGGTGGGCCAGTCCACGGTGCCATCTTCGGCCACGTTGAATGTCGGCACATCATCAGCGGTGTAATAGCGTCCATCCTCGTTGCGGACGGCTGTGATATTGTCCGCGTCCTGTGCCGCCGCCCCTGATAGCGTTCCGTATAGAATGGCGATTGCTCCGATGGCAGCTTTTGTGTGTGACGTTATCGGCATTTATCATGGTCCCCTTTTGAAACGGATACCGGCGCAGTTTCACTCAAGATACTGCGCCGGTCCATTAGGCCATTAGTCTTGGATCACCGGTTAGTTTGGCAATCCGAACACCGTGAGCGTGCCACCAAGGGCGGTATAGTCGCTGAGTGCGGCATAGCCACCCACAGCCCCCAGACCATCGGTCGAGTTGGTCAGACCGGCCGCAAGGCCAATCCCGGCCCAACCACCAACACCCGAATAAACCGCGACGTATTGCTTGCCGCCATGCTCGAAAGTCATCACATTGCCGATGATGCCGGACGGGGTTTTGAACTTGTACAGCTCTTCGCCCGTGTTGGCGTCCACAGCTTTCAGATATCCTTCGAGCGTGCCGTAGAACACCACGTCACCTGCCGTTGCCAGCGCACCGGACCAGACCGAGAACTGCTCAGGCAAGGACCATTTGATCGTTCCGGTTTTACCATCCCATGCGATGAAATTGCCCATATTGGTTTCACCTTCGGGCGGATACATCGACAGGGTCGCGCCAACATAGGGCTGACCTGCGGTATAGGCGACATGGAAAGGCTCGTAATCCATGCAGACGTGGTTTGTCGGCACATAGAATAGCTCGGTTTTGGGCGAATAGGCCGCTGGCTGCTGGTCTTTTGACCCCAGCGCCGCCGGACAAATCCCGACCGAGTTCACGTCCTCGCCATTGGTTTCGGTAGACATCGCAGGCACCACAGCCGGACGGCCATAGGTCGGCGAGGCCGGATCCATATCGACGCCGGTTGTCCAGTTGACTGCCGGGTCAAACAGTTCCGCCACCAACAATTCACCTGTGACGCGGTCCAGCGTATAGCCAAAGCCGTTACGGTCAAAGTGGGTCAGCACCTTGCGCATTTCACCGCCGATTTCCTGATCGGTCAGGATCATTTCGTTGATGCCGTCATAATCCCACTCATCATGCGGAGTCATCTGGTAGAACCATTTGGCAATGCCGGTATCAGCATCCCGCGCCATGATGGTCATCGACCAGCGGTTATCCCCCGGACGTTGCCCCGGGTTCCATGTGGACGGGTTGCCCGAGCCGTAATAGATCAGGTTCAATTCCGGGTCATAGGAATACCAGCCCCATGTGGTGCCGCCGCCGATCTTCCACTGATCTCCTTCCCATGTGTTCAGGCCGGAATCCTTGCCGATCGGCTTGCCCAAATGGGTGGTTTTTTCCGGATCCACCAGAATATCGCTATCCGGTCCCATTGAATAGGCGCGCCAAGCGAGCGAGCCATCAGCAATGTTGTAAGCGGTCACAGAGCCGCGCACGCCGAATTCGCCGCCGGATATCCCGACAATCACCTTGTCTTTCACCGGCATCACCGTGGCTGTGTTGGTTTCGCCCTTGCTGGGATCACCATTGACCACCGACCAGACGACTTCGCCGCTGTTGGCATCCAGCGCCACAACGGTAGTGTCCGCCTGATGCAGGAAGATTTTGCCATCGGCATAAGCCAGACCACGGTTCACTGTATCACAGCACATCACCGGAATGACATTGGGGTCCTGCTTGGGCTCGTATTTCCACAGGATCTTGCCATCATTATTCAGATCCAGCGCAAAGACGATATTAGGGAACGGCGAATGCACATACATCACATCCCCGATCACCAAAGGCGAGCCTTCATGCCCACGCAGAACGCCGGTCGAGAACGTCCATGCCACCTGCATGTCGCCCACATTGCCAGCATTGATCTGATCCAGTTTCGAATAGCGCGTATTGGCATAGTCGCCAGTCTGGATCGCCCATTGTGCCGGGTTTCCGGTGGCCTCCAATACTGATTCATTGGCGCTTGCTGTCAGACTGCTGGATAGCAGCAATAACGCAGCGCCCGTTAGAAATCGTTTCATTCTTTCCTCCTTGTTCATCCAGATCCGGTTCCCGCTGCTGTCGTTTGATGCTGGATTACACCCCGGTTTCCTTGATGTCCGCGAACGTATGAATACGCCCGTTCAGCAGCCGGATTTTTCTATTCAGACTCTTATTAAGAAGGAGACACCGCTTTTGGGCAACTGGGCCTTAGTCGTAATTCTGCAAGATTTTGAATGTATTTTTCGCTGTAAAAACAACAAAACAGGGCGCGTGCCCTGTCTTGCCTTTTCGACCTGTCCGAATTGTGAACGGCGAATGTTTACCCCGCCCGATCCGCGTGCCAATCCACATGATCACCCGCGAACGTCGAGACAAAGTAATAGCTGTGATCATATCCCGGCTGCATCCGGAACACGCCGGGGATACGGGCCGATGCAAGGGCCGCTGACAGTGCCTCGGGCTTTAGCAATTCCAGAAACTGGTCGGATGTGCCTTGATCAATCAACACATCGCGCGACCAGCCTTTGGCATTGATCAGAACCGTCGCGTCATGGGCCTGCCATGCTGTTTCATCTTCGCCTAAATAGGCTGCCAGTTGCACCCTGCCCCAATCGGACGCCGTGGGATTGGCGATAGGCGCAAAGGCCGAAACCGAGGCAAATTTATCGGGGTTGTTCAGGGCCAGCGTCAACGCGCCATGTCCGCCCATTGAATGGCCGGTGATGCCGTGGCTGTCGGCCAGCGGAAATTGTGCCATCACCAGTTCCCGCAATTCTGTCAACACATAATCATACATCTGGAAATGCGCCGCCCAAGGGGCCTGCGTTGCGTTCACATAGAACCCCGCGCCTTGCCCCAGCGCATAATCCTCGTCATCGGCCACGCCCTCGCCGCGTGGGCTGGTATCGGGATAGACCACCGCCATCCCCCGCCGTGCCGCATGTTCCTGCAATGCCGCCTTGGTCATCGCGTTTTCATGGGTGCAGGTCAGGCCGGACAGATACCACAGCACCGGCACGGGGCCGGACTTGGCTTGCGGCGGCAGATA
The DNA here is from genome assembly GCF_003544895.1 of Profundibacter amoris. Classification (GTDB taxonomy): domain Bacteria; phylum Pseudomonadota; class Alphaproteobacteria; order Rhodobacterales; family Rhodobacteraceae; genus Profundibacter; species Profundibacter amoris. The sequence goes on along the minus strand of NZ_CP032125.1, from coordinate 248,162 downwards.
GACGGCAAAGGTCATGTCGCAATTGCAGACCGTGGACGTGTGGCTATAGACGCCTTGCGTTCCGCCGAAACAGGTGTTTTCCGAGATGGTTTTCATCACATTCCTATACTGTTGAACGTTCGCGCAACACAGTCATGCGCAAAAATGATAGCGCCCGACCGGGTGGGCGCATGGTGCTGAAATTTCGTCTTTGCAGACCTTGTAAGCAACTTGAAACCCATAGCCAAACGGCACCCTTGCCAAGCGCCCGCCATGGGGCGGTCGGGCGCTGTCATTTTTGCAAAATGACGGGTGGAGGATTGCCTCGGTTTCAATAAATCACAACCCCGCGAATGCTCTCGCCCGAATGCATCAGGTCAAATCCCTTGTTGATATCTTCCAGCGGCATGGTGTGGGTGATCATCGGGTCAATCTCGATTTTGCCGTCCATGTACCAGTCCACGATTTTCGGCACATCCGTGCGCCCTCGTGCCCCGCCAAAAGCGGTGCCGCGCCACGAACGGCCCGTGACCAGCTGGAAGGGACGTGTCGAAATCTCGGCCCCAGCAGGGGCAACCCCGATGATGATACTTTCGCCCCACCCCTTGTGCGCGGCTTCAAGTGCTGTGCGCATCACGCCGACGTTGCCGGTGGCGTCAAACGTATAATCCGCCCCGCCGCCGGTCAGCTCGACCAGATGCTCCACAAGGTCGCCTTTCACATCAGACGGATTGACAAAATCGGTCATGCCAAAATGCCGCCCCATCTGTGATTTACTATCGTTCAGGTCCACCCCGACGATTTGATCGGCCCCTGCCAAGCGCAAGCCTTGCAAGACATTCAACCCGATGCCGCCCAGACCGAACACAATCCCCGTGCTGCCGATTTCCACCTTGGCGGTGTTGATCACGGCACCGATGCCGGTGGTAACGCCGCAGCCGATATAGCAAACCTTGTCGAACGGCGCATCCTTGCGGATTTTGGCCAGCGCGATTTCCGGCAGAACCGTGTGGTTGGCAAAGGTCGAACAGCCCATGTAATGCAGGATCGGCGTGCCATCCAGCATGGAAAAACGACTGGTGCCGTCGGGCATAAGGCCCTGCCCTTGGGTCGAGCGGATCGACTGGCACAGGTTGGTTTTGGGGTTCAGGCAATATTCACACTCGCGACACTCGGGGGTATAAAGCGGGATCACATGATCACCGGGCGCAACACTTGTCACCCCTTCGCCGACCTCCAGAACCACACCAGCACCTTCATGCCCCAGAATGGCCGGAAACAGCCCTTCGGGATCGGCACCTGAACGGGTGAATTCATCGGTGTGGCACAGGCCGGTTGCCTTGATTTCCACCAGAACCTCGCCGGCCTTTGGCCCTTCTAGGTTCACTTCCATCACTTCCAGCGGTTTGCCCGCCTCGAGTGCCACTGCTGCGCGTGTCCGCATGATTAATTCTCCCGTTTCTATTATGTCACCCTAATCAAAATGCAGCCCCTTTGGCCACAATTATCAGGGTGGGTTTCGGAAATCTGTATAGCGCCGCAAGGCGATGTGTTTGGATTAGACCTTAGTCCTGATCCTATAGTTTGCGATAGGTGAAATCCGGCGCTTCCCCCGCCATTTCCGCCGCCAGAATATCGGTGATCCGCCCGTGATCAGGCGATAGCGAACAAACCGGATCAACCGCATTCGCATCCCCCGCCAGCAACAGCGCCTGACAGCGGCAACCGCCAAAATCAATCTCTTTGCGCTCGCAACTGGTGCAAGGCTCGGGCATCCAGTCGGTGCCGCGATAGGCGTTGAAGGCAGTGCTGTCATACCAGATATCGCGCAAAGGGGTCTGACGGATATTGTCAAACTCCAGATGCGGGATGGATTGGGCCACATGACAGGGCAGAACCGTGCCATCCGGCGTGATGTTCAACCCCGTACTGCCCCAGCCGCCCATACAGGCCTTGGGGAAATCCGCATAATAATCCGGCGGCACGAAATCAAAGGCCAGCACCCCGCGCAGACGCGCCTGCGCCTCGGCCACCTGCTGTTTCACCTTGTCGGTTTGCTGTCGCGTCGGCATCAAGGCCGCGCGGTTCTTCAAGGCCCAGCCGTGGAATTGCACACAAGCCACCTCGAGCCGCCGCGCGCCCAGTTCCAGCGCCATTTCAATCGTGCGTTCCAGATCGTCCATATTATGCCGGTGCATCACCGCATTCAGGGTCAGCGGGATGCCGCGTTTGGCGATTTCGGCGGCCACCTGCATCTTGCGGTCAAACCCGCCTTTGTAACCGCCGATCCGGTCGGCCAATTCGGCGTTGGTGCCTTGCAGGGACAGTTGGATATGTTCCAGCCCCACCTGTTCTAATTCGTCCATCCGGCGCGGAGTCAGACCGATGCCCGAGGTCACCAGATTGGTATAAAGCCCCGCCTGCACCGCCCCTTCAACCAGTTCCACCAGATCGCGGCGCGAGGCCGGCTCGCCGCCCGAGATATGCAGCTGCAACACCCCGATGTCGGCAGCCTGCCGAAATACATCGATCCATTCGTTTGTGTCCAACTCGCCCTCCTTGCCCGACAGCGCCAATGGGTTGGAACAATAGGGGCAGGACAGCGGGCAGCGGTGGGTCAGTTCGGCCAGCATGGCCAGCGGTGGCGGCACTGTGCCGGTGGCTTGCGCCGGTTCGGATTGTTCGATCGGTGATGGTTTGTTCATGGTGTAACCCCCAGATACATCCGCGCCCGTAGCCCCCCTAAAAACTGCTGCACATCGGTTTCGATCTGTTCCGCCGGTGCTTTGAAGGTTTGGGCCAGATCGGCAATGATTTCCCCGAACCGCCGCTCGCCATCGACCCGCGACAGGATCGCAACCCCGATATCATCCAGCAGGATCGCCTTTTCCGGCGCCAACAGAACCACCCCGCCGCGCACGCGGTCCTTGTGCATCCGTACCCCGCGTGGAAGATACGGGCGATCGGCGGCGTTCAAGTCCAGCGTCATGCCGCCCCCTCGCCCGGTTGCCAGCCGCCCGGCGGTATCCGCCCCGGCTCGACATAGGCCGAATGCAGCGCGTCCAGTTGTGCCCATAACAGATCGGTTTTGAAAATCAGCGCCTCGGCCGCCATGTCCTCTTTCTCGGGCGTGTCCGCGTGGTCCAGCACCCAGGCCAGCCCATAGGCCACATCCTTTGGCGCCTCTTTCAAGCGATGGCGGAAATAGGACAATGCGCGATCATCGGCAAAATCATAATGCGCTAACAGCCCCTCGATGCGCTCGGCATGGATTTTCGGGGCAAACAGTTCGGTCAGAGACGAGGCCACGGCCTGCAACAGCGGTTTGTCCCGCACATAACGGACATAGGCGTCCACAGCGAACCGCGTGGCGGGCAGAACCCCTTTGCGCGAGGCCACATAATCGGGGTCCAGCCCCACCGCCTCGGACAGTTTCAGCCAGCGCCGCAGACCGCCGCCATCATCGACGCCGCCATCGTGATCCACGATCCGTGAACGCCAGTTGCGGCGCATGTCGGGGTCTTCGCAGCGCGACATAAAGGCTGCATCCTTTAGCGGAATACTGCACTGGTAATAATAGCGGTTGATCACCCAGGCCTGCACTTGATCCTGCGTGCAGCCACCGGAATGCAGCAAATGGTGAAACGGGTGTTTATCGTGATAGCGTTCATCACCGATGGCCCGCAGGCGGGCCTCAAGCGCGTCACGGCGGCTTATTGTCTTGTTCATAGGTCTACCTCCATCCCGTCATGGGTGATTTCCCAACCCGCCGCGGTGGCCTCGGCCCGCTCGGGGCTGGCCGGATCCAGCACCGGATTGGTGTTGTTGATGTGGATGAACAGTTTGCGCGGGCGAATCAGACCCGAAAGGCGTGCGATTGTGCCCTCCGGCCCGCTGATCGACATATGCCCCATGCGCTGGCCGGTTTTCTGGCCGGTACCGCTGCGGATCATTTCATCATCGCGCCAAAGGGTGCCGTCAAAGAACAGCAAATCGGCATCCGCCAGACGCCCCAGCAACGCGTCATCCACCACTGCACAGCCGGGAATGTAATAGGCCACCTTTTGCCCGTCGCTAAGGCGCACGCCGACGGTTTGTTCCCCCACCAGATCGGTCTGCACGCTGTTGCCTTCCAGAAACAGCGGCACTTTGCCCGGCACCGCGAACAGACAGGCTTGCAGCCCGGCGTGCAGTTCAAAACCGGCCTCGAGCGCCACAATCTGCCGTTTGACCAGTTCGGACGAAACCGCACCAAAAACGGAGTTCTGCGCCAGAATGTCCAACAGTTCGCGGGTGGCGAATATCGTAAAAGGAGTTTGTTCACGCAGGCTTAGCAAGCCGGTGATATGGTCAATATCACCATTGGTCAGCAAAACCGATCGCAATGGGCTACCACGCAAGCCTTGCGGATGCAGGGCCGCGCTGGCCTGCATCTGGACGCGGATATCGGGCGAAGCATTCAGGATGCTCCATTGCCCGTCCGCCCCCGACACCGCGAGTGATGATTGAGTGGCGGCAGGGATTTCACCCGCCCGTGCGGCACGGCAATTGGGGCAGCCACAGTTCCACTGGGGCAGCCCGCCACCGGCAGCCGAACCAAGAACAAGAAACTTCATGTCATGGCCCGCCCGCAGGAATTCTTTGCATCAGATGATGCTCAAAACAGGTCGGGTTCGCCTCCGCGATCCCCGTCCTCGGATGGGGAATACATATTGATCTCCATGCCGCAGTTCACTTCTTTCAGTACAGGTGCAGTCCAGGCCATGTCGTCCTCCATTGGCAAATAGCAGTGCGTCACAGTCTAGCGACAGTCCCCTATCACCCATATTGCCCATTGGTCGTAAGGCAGGGGTGGTGCAGCAATGCTAGTTATATCGCAACGCACCCCTCGGGGTGATTGCCTTAGAAACCGCTTGTCAGAGGGACATCCATGTTCAAACCCCTGTTTGCACTCACCCTTTGCAACATCCTGCCCGGTGCTGCGATGGCTGCGACATATGATGATCCGGACTGGCCCTGCATCCAGCGCAAGGTGCCGGAAATATCAGTGGCGCAGATGTGGGCGGGGCCCGAGGTGACAGATGCCATTCTAGCAATGGGGAAAGAACCCAAGGTCGCAACCCTTGCGGCGCAGTTGGCATTGCGCAGGGTGCCGATGGATCAGGCCGAACAGATGATTGCCGATTTCGCGGCAGATCTGGGTAAGGACCGCAACGATATGCTGACCGCCCTGTTTGCCAAAACCTTTGCCCATATCGCCAGCGAGCGAAAATCGGTGATGGCGGGGATCAGCCGTTATGCCCATAAACAAACCGGTCTGTCCGCACGGATCGAGGAAAAGCGCACGGCCCTTGTGGCCCTGAAATCCAAAACCCCGCCCGATTATGACCGGCAAGAGGAGTTGCAGGACAATCTGGTATGGGAGGAACGTATTTTCCGTGAGCGCGCCCAGTCGCTGACCTATGTCTGCGAAACGCCGGTATTACTGGAACAAAGGATATTTGCCATCGCCCGCGCGATCCAGTCACACCTAGCGCCCTAAGCTATTCCCACTCCAGCTCGGTATAGGCGGCGGTGGCGTTGCGGGCGTTGAATTCGTCGAACAACAGCCATTTGTCGCGCTGGCTTTCACCAACATGGGTGATCGCCACGCTCAGGCTTTCACCCTGCTTGATTGCCGCGCGGGTTTCCTGTGCGATGGCCGCAAGGTAGCCGTAAACATCCCTCATCCCTTCGGGCCACGGCAGGCTGACCGGCCCATGCCCCGGCACCACCCTGTCAGCCTTGGATGCCCGTAAGTCGTCCAATACCGACAACCACCCGGTGATCGAGCCATCCAGCGCCGGCGTGTGTTCGGCAAATACCAGATCGCCGGCCCAGAGGGTGGCTGTTAGATCATCGAACAGGCGCAGATCATTGTCGGTATGGGCGGTTGGCGTTTGGGCAAGGTGCAAAAAACGCCCGCCCAGATCGATTTCAGCAATACCGGTTGTCAGGGCCTCTACCGGCACCGCATCTGACAGGATCATCCGCTGCGACCCGATCAACCGGCCGTAATTTGCCTGATAGGTTTCGGCACGGCTGGCCAATGCGGCGGGCAGGTTTTCATGCCCTAATATTTGCGCGCCCATATCCATAAACAGTGACGCCCCCATCATATGATCAGGGTGCATATGGGTCAGCACCAGATATTCAACCGGCAGATCGCTGACCTGCCGAATCGCCGCCAACAACCGTTCGGCCACATCGCGCGAACCGCCCGCATCAATCACCGCAATCGCATGCTGCCCCACCACAAAGCCGATATTCGCCAGATCACCGGCATTTTGCGGCGTTGGAATTTCATGCAGGCCCTTGTGCATCCAGATTCCATCGGCAATTTCGGTCACAGGCAGCGGTGCAATATCAGGGGTTTCGCAGGCCTGTTTCGCAATCCTCAAATCGGGGTGTTGCATTTGCCAAGCCTCTATCCGCGCACCTGCCGATGCTTCGCATTCCATCTGGCTGACCACAGCCGTTCGCGGCAGCATACGCTTTGCACAAACCGCCGGATCACCGGCCAGACATACCGTCAAAACAAGCTCGATCATCGCGCACCACCTTTTGCCCCGTTTCTGCTGTCCCGAAGTATAAGCGCCGCCGCAAATCCGCGGTTTCACCATATCGTGACCGTTTTTCAGGGGTAATCCCCGCGAATACCCATGAAAAGCGGACCAATGTCCAATTTACAGACCCGTCAATATGTGCCTGCATTGCATGAACGCGACAGAAATTCCGACCCACCAAGGAGACGCAGATGAAAAACATGCTGATAGGCGCAGCCCTGGCCGCACTGATGTCCACAGGCGCAATTGCAGGCGAGGCGGTGAAAAACCCGCTGGTCAATGGCGAAACCTGGACCGACCTGAAATACGACGTGGTTGAGGATATGCCCTTGATCCAGAGTGATGATCTGTTCACGCTGGACGCTCCGTTTCGCGCCTTTGACGCGGCCACGGTACCGGTGCATATCACCCAGTCCGAAGGATCAGAGGCGCGGATCGAAAAGCTGATCCTTGTGGTGGACGAAAACCCATCACCCCTGGTGGCCGAATTCACCTTTGGCGAAAACATGGGCGCGCTGGATTTTGAAACGCGGGTGCGGGTCAATTCCTATTCCAATGTGCGCGCCATCGGCATTACCGAAGGCGGGGACGCCTATATGACGGGCCGGTATGTCAAGGCATCAGGCGGCTGTTCCGCCCCCGCCAGCAAGGATGCCGCCGCAGCACTTGCCTCGCTTGGGAAAATGAAAATCCGCCAGTTTGACGATTTGGACCAACCCGCACAATCCAGCGCGGATCAGACCGGTCAGCGCCGTGTGGCGCAGATCATGATCAAACACCCGAACTATTCCGGCCTGTCGCGCGACCAGATCACCCATCTGTTCGTGTTGGCGCGCTTCATTGATGTGCTTAAGGTGTATCAGGGCGATGATCTGTTGTTCAAAATGGAGGCTGGCATTTCAATCAGCGAGGATCCCTCGTTCCGCTTTACCTATACCGATAACGGCTCGGACACCCTGCGTATTTATGCCGAGGACACCGAAGGCGAAGTGTTCGAGCAGACATTCCCGAAAGACAAGATCGCGATGTGAGCTAGAAACAGCGCATTTCGGCTTCGGCCTGTGCGCGGCGTAAATCCCGAACGGCACCTTTTGATATTTCGGTGCTGCGAAACAGTGTGGTTTTCTCGCCGCTGGTTTGCAGCATCCGCAACACGGTTTCGGCGCTGACATAATCATCATAGGGCAGGATCGAGGCAATCACGTCGATGGAACAGGAACAGCGCCGCAAAACATCGCGGGTTTCGCCATTCACCGCCATGCAGGCGAACACATAGTCGGCGCGGGCCTCGGTCGGGTAATCGTTCAGCAATAGTAAACTGTCCGCCTGCGCGGCCCCGGCCAGCATCACCCATATCCAGATCGCATACCGCATCTGGTTATTCCCGATCCGCAAGTGAAGAATACCGGATGGTTTCCCGATAGAGGCTATTGCCGTCAACCATCGGTGTTGCCGCCGAAAACAGCACAAAGCCCCCCGGCACATCATCAGATACGACAAACGTCAGCGTTAGGTTGGCAAAATCCCCCATTCTGGCTGCGTTTTTGTCATGCTGGAACGGTTGAAAAGTGATGCTTGTGGCGGGCATGGATTTGTCGTCGATGGTGAACGATGTTGGCGTCACCTGCCCGCCTGAACGAAGCGATTCCTTGATCCGGTTGCGCAGGTAGAACGGGCTACCGCCGGTGATCTGCGCCATCGAACGCAAGGAAGATTCCAGAAACGCCATCACCAGCGGGTTGCCCGCATCCGCCGGAAAAGGCGTCCGGTTGCGCAGGGTGCCATTGTCGCGCATTTCCAGAATGGCCTCGTTCCCGCCGTTTTCGCCCTCCGCAACGCTCAGCGAAACCGCCCCGTTTTCGATCAGGTTCAGCCCGCTGTCCTCGGGGCCAAGGCGGATATGATCATAGGTGACGGTTTTTTGTTGCGGGATGTTGTCCAGAACGCCGGTTGAAAATACCAGATCCGTGGCACTGTCTGCCCGCCCCTGAATTGGCAGCACAAATACCAGGGAAAAGACAAGCGCCAGAAATGGATAGCGAACAATCATGTGGACCCTTTCAACAACATATTCCCTATCGTCTAGCGCAATGATCTGTCTGGCGGTATCGGCAAAAGGTCTACCCTGCCCCTTACTGGATCCCCCAGCGCACAAGCGACCGAAGCGCCTGCAATTCGACAGGTTTGGTCAATATCTCGGTTCCCATCTTGCGGGCGTTCTGTTTCAGTTTTTTGCTGCGGTCAGCCGTAACCAGTATGCTGGGAATGTTTTGCCCAACGGACTGCCGCAGGCTTCTGATAGCGGTTAAGCCGGTGTCTTTACCATCAAGATGGTAATCCGCGATGATGATATCCGGCGGCACCCCCAGTTCATCAACCAGAAACAACAATTCCTGCGTGGATTTTGCCGGAATAACGCTAATACCCCAGCGCTCCAGCGTGCCCGTCATGGCATGCAGGACATTCAGATCATTCTCGACCAGCACGGCCAGAACGTTTGCTTCCATCCCGTCAACAACCTCCGGTTCGCCCTTGTACGAAGTGGCCTGCGCCACGGCCTGTTGCGAGCATTCCACCTTGACCGAAAACAAAGACCCCTGACCGGGTTTTGAGTCCAGTAGCAATTCATGGTTCAACTGCCGGCAAGCCCTTTCCACAAATGACAACCCAAGTCCCATACCCTGATCCGCGCCATCATTGGCCAGCCGCTGGAATTCCTCGAAAACCCTGTTGTGATCCTTTTGGGCAATGCCGATACCGGTGTCGATAACCTGAATTTCCACATGATTACCACGCCTGCGACACCCAAGCAGCACCTTGCCGGTGGTGGTGTATTTCACCGCATTGGACAAAAGGTTCTGGATAATTCGGTGCAAATACCTTTGGTCACTGACCACCGTAATAGCGGAGGGAACAACATGCAGTTCCAGACCTTTCTCGGCCGCGATTTGCTCGTATTCGGCCTGTAACGGCTCCAGTACTGCGCTGATCGGAAAACGGGTAATGGTAAATTCGGCGCCCTTGGCATCCAGTCGCGACAGATCAAGAAGCGCATCCAGAATGGATTCCACCGAGTTGAAGGACTGGCACAGGCGATCTGCAATGTCGATTTGTGCATCATCAAGGGCCGTTTGTGTCAGACTGGCCAAAAACAGTTTGGCAGCATTTAGGGGCTGCAACAAATCATGGCTGGCCGCCGCCAGAAAACGGGTTTTGGACAGATTTGCAGCTTCGGCGTCTTCCTTGGCTTCGCGCAATTCTTGTTCGGTTTGCTTTTGCACATGCGTTTTTCGCAAAAGCTCTTTGTTGGCCTCCATCAGTTCGGATGTGCGTTCCCTGACGTTTTGCTCCAGGGTATCCTTGGCCTCGGACAGGGCTTCTGTGGCGCGGCGTTCGGTTGTCACGTCGGTGAAGCTGACCACAAACCCGCCATCCGGCAGTTTGCGAAAACTTGCATCAATGATTGATCCGTCAAAACGGTGCAATTCCAGCTGCAATTTCCGATCGGTGATCTTGTCCCCCATCCAGGGCAAAAACTCCTGCCTTAGCAAATGGTTATTCATGATCTTGTTCTTTTCAAGATAATCAAGAATTGTCTTTAGGGGGGTTCCGTTTTGGCTCATGTGGAACGGTAACGACAGCAAATCGCCAAAGCCGCTGTTGCTGGCCACCAACAGGTGTTTGGCGTCAAATGTGCAAACGCCCTGGCTCATGTGGTCAATCGTTGCGCGGGCAAGGCGGGCCTGTTCATCCAGAACCTTTTTGCCCTGACTGCGCTGTTCGTGGACCATTTTGGTGATGTCGGTGTGCAGGATCGCGACCCGGTTCTTTGGCATTTTGCGATCAGAAACCTGAATCCACTGATCATCGGGCAGCCTTAGAATAAAGGTCGCCTGCTGGCGCCCGTGCTGGGCCAGACGAAACCGCAACCAGTCTTCGCTGCTCTGGTCTTCGGCGCGGTGCAGAAAAACACTTTTGGAAACGATCCGAGCGTAATCCCTAAATGTCATTTCATCCATAATTTGGTCGGACACATCCGGCAAAAGGTTCTTGAAACGGTCATTGCAGATCACCAACCGGTCATCCGCAAACAGGGCAAATCCTTCGTTCATAACCTCCAGGGCGTCCAGCAGAATTTGGCGCGACCGCTCGGCCTCTTGCAGGGCGGTCGCCAGATCCCCGTGTGTCTGCTCCAGCTGTTCAAGTGTCTCTTGCAGGGCAACCGTGCGGGCCTGCACTTCGGATTCCAGGCTGATTGCAGTCTGAAACATCGTATAGGGCGTGCCACCCTTTTCGTTGTTTTGCTCAACACGCCACATCAAAGCCTTTACAACTTTTTGCAGCTTCTCGACCTGAATATCGGGGGGATCATCCGGGTTAATCATGCGCTTTCCCCTGAACCGGGCGGGAAAAAGGCGACCCCGACAAAGGTCTGGTTCACATGCATCCCGTTATGCTGTTCGCCATAGGTGCTAAAACCGATGACATTGTTTTTTGCCAGCAACCGCGAGATTTCATCCTTCTTGCCGCTTGTAACGATTTCGATTTTTCGCAGGATGCAATCAAAGCCGAGTATCAGCGCCGGCTTGCCCATTTCTTGCTCGAGATTATCGAATTCTTTTTCCATCTCGCCAACGATATCAAGGGCCTCGCCAATGGTCATAACAATGCCAATGTCGATGGCAGACAGGAATTTCAGACTGCTTTCATCCACAACCGACTGTATCGCCCGAACATGATAACGCCCACCGGCCTTGACCAATGTGGGATGTGCGGCAAACAGAAACGGGCCAAGTTTTTCTTTCGGCGCACCTATGATACGGGCGTATTCCTCGGCCGCCTTTTCACCGTTAATCTCGATGACAATCCTCTCAGTTGGGATTGCTTTAGTGACCACCATCTGTTCGGCAGTGGGAACAAAATGGTCAAAGCTGATTTCCCTGAACTGATAATCCGTGTGAATCAGCATCAATAACGCCGCATCAGTGCTGAATGCCCCGTCCCGATATACAAATGTTTCCTTGAAACACATGCCATCACCCGCGGATCCCCCGAACAACGGTATCGGGGCCAACCCGGCATCAAGGGCCGCAACCAGCACATCTTCTTGCAGGGACATGCCGTCGGCAATCAGCAATGCAAGCGTGTTCCACCCGACAGGGCACGGGGTATCATCAACAAGCGTGGTCGCGATTTCCGAGCATTTGGAAACACCGTTCCCCAACACATTTGCAATCAACCGGCTTTGCATCCTGAAGTGTTTTGCCGAAAAGGAAACAGCCGTGATCGAACCTTCGGCATAACCGCTTGGCGTCAACTCGCCAGCCGTTGTGCAGCCCACGATGGCTGTATCCGGGAATGCGCAGGAAAAGGCTTGTGCCAGCTTGGTCTGGTCATACTCGGGCGAGGTGTAAAAGATCACAAATGCGATGTCCGGTTGCCATATCAGACTCTGGAGTTCCTCGATTGCCCGCATCGGGTCGGGTATCGAACTGGCACCAAATCTGATTGCATCACCGGCTAGGTCGCGCGCCTTGTTTCGTCGAACAGAACCTTCCAAACGCCCCCCTAGGTTAAAGATTCTTCCGCCAGATCAATTATGGCGACCATTGTGTTATTTAATCAAGGTGGAAAAATCCGCCTCTTTTGCAAGCAAAGCCGCCTGTGTCCGGCTGTGAACCCCGAGCTTTCGCAGAATCGCGGTTATGTGAGCCTTTACAGTGGTTTCCGCAATCGAAAGCTCGTAGGCGATTTGTTTGTTCAGCTTGCCTTCACAGATCAGTTTCAGGATTGTTACCTGCTGTGGCGTCAGGCTCGCCAGTTTTTCGACCGTGCGTTCCATCTCTTCGGTGACACCCGGTTCCCCGACAGAACGGTTATAATCTTCGGGCAGATACGTCTCTCCGTTCCAGATTTTCCGGAACGCATCGGCCAGATCGTTTCGCGGGGCATCCTTGCGGATAAAACCGGCGGCTCCGGCGGTAATAACGGCGGTGATCACCCTAGAATCACCCAAGGCCGAAACGATAACAATCGGGATTTTCGGCACCATGGCCCGCAGTTTCAGCAGACCTTCTACGCCAGACACATCCGGCAGGTTCAAATCCAGAACAATCGCGTCGGCACGAAAACCTGTTTTCAGAAAATCCAGACCTTTGGTAAGTGAATTGGCCGTTTCAATTCGTTTCAGTTCCAGCACATCCCGAAGGGTCATGGCCAATGCTTCACAGAATAAAGGGTGGTCATCAATCACAAGGACCGAATTTATATTCAGCGGTGTTTGCCCGGTTTCACTTTGATTTGCCATACCCTTTTCAGGCTCCTGTTCGTTACGCATCCACCCAAAACCAAGTTGGTAACATGAACGGGGAATCTGCGATTCCCTTTTTGGTTTTTGCGCATTGCAAAGGCGGATTTCCCGACATTAGCACGCAAAATCCCTTAATGCCTATGCAGACCTTAGAACTAGGGCAGTCCTGAGGGCAAAGCGCCGGTCATGTCGCCAACTTCATTTGCAGATTGCCTCAGGCTGGCAGTGCGCCAGTGGATTTGGCGATATGGGTGGCAATCGCATCCATCAATGGCGGTGAAAGCGCATCATATGGCTCGATCCCCAACGCGCGTATCCGTGCCCGGATCCCGTCCATTCGCGATGGTTGGACCCCGCCCTCGATGACCGATGATACAAAGGCCGCAAATTCAGGGGCTGACCAGCCACGATCATCCGACAATTCGGTATGGATAAAATCCAGCCCATAGAACGGATGGTCCTTGTTTTCAATCCGCCCATACATATGCACCCCGCATTCCTTGCAGGCGTGCCGCTGGATCGCCGCACTTTCGTCGATGATCCCGAGCTTGCTGCCGTTTTCGATTACCTCGACCGCGTTTCGGTCAACCACTGCAACCTGCGAAAATATCGCCCCTTCGGGTTTCCAGCATTTGGTGCAACCGCAGGCATGGTTGTGGGCCGTTTGGGCAGAAACCATTACCTTCACCGGATCACTGGTGCAATGACAGGTCAGCACCCCACCACTAAAATCCGGTGACCCCGCCTGTATTCCATGGTCTAATGCGGGATGTATTTTCACCTCGCCCCCGGCGCCCGAACCCTCGGCTGGCGGCGCATAGTTCGCCCCTGAACCTCCTGAAAATATCTCAAACAGTTTCATATCATACTCCTCTGATTGACAGATGCGCACATCGGCAATTGCGCATGGAGTAACTATAAGAAAAATGTTCAATCCTCACAGAGAGACAAAAGAACTACACCAAAGCCGGTGATGATATCTGTCAACAAGGGTAAGAATGGTGAGCCGGCCGGGATCCGAACCCGGGACCTACTGATTAAAAGTCAGTTGCTCTACCAACTGAGCTACCGGCCCACACAAGGCGCTTAATTAGGTAGGTGGGGCGGTGCGGTCAACCCCTGATTTCGGGTTTTCTAGCCCTAATGTGTAAAAAGTCGTTTTGCGTGTCGTGTTGGAATATTTCCAGGGTCTAATACCTCGCTTATCATTGCGACATGTAGGTGGTTGGCCCGCCTATGTGGATATACAGCCATGGCAAATGAGCGAATTACGCACAACCATGTTCCGCATCAACCTGATCCAGTGCTTTGACATTATCAGCCGACGGGCCGTTTTCATCAAAACTGGTCGCCAGCCAGGCATCGACAATGGTTTTCGCCAGTTCCGTACCCACCACCCGGGCGCCCATGGTGATTACCTGCGCATTGTTCGAGGTCGAGGCCTTGGCCGCTGAATAGGCGTCATGCACATGCGCTGCACGGATACCCGGCACCTTGTTGGCGGCGATAGACACGCCGATACCTGTGCCACAGATCACGATGGCACGGTCATAGGTGCCGTCAACCACGCCTTGGCAGACGCGGGCAGACATATTGGCGTAAAACTCTTCTGCGCCATCCACCGGGTGGGACAGTTCATCAACGGTGAACCCTTCGCGGTCTTTCAGATAGTCATAGAGGGCAAGGGCAAGTGGCTCGCCTGCGCTGTCTCCTGCGATTGCAAGTTTCATTTTGTGTCTCCTTGTTTCGGGGTTTGGATGGCGGTGGCGCAGCGGGTCAGGATGTCCAGATATCCGGCCACATCCCAGGCCGCGCGGCCAATAAACAGCCCGTCGATATGCGGGCACTGGATCAGTTCTTCGCAGTTGTCTGCGTTCACACTGCCGCCGTACAGGCACAGGGTGCGCTGGCCCAGAATATCGCTAGCCTGCGCAATGATTTTGGCGTGGCGTTCGTCGGCGTAGTCCGAGCTGGCAGGGGTGCCACCCGCGCCGATGGCCCAGACGGGTTCATAGGCCAGCAGAACGGTTGCTGATTTCTGATCACCGGTCAGCCTGCCCAATGCGCCGGCAACCTGCGCGGCAAGCACCGCATCCGCTTGCCCCGCGTCGCGCTGCTCGCGGGTTTCGCCGATGCAGATCAGCGGGATCAACCCGTGCCGCACAGCAGATTCGACCTTGAGCCCCACCGTTTCATCGGTTTCGCCAAAATGCGCGCGGCGTTCCGAATGGCCCAGTTCAACCAGATCCAGCCCGCAATCGGTCAGCATCGGTGCCGAGATTTCGCCGGTCCATGCGCCTGCGTCTTCCCAATGCATATTCTGCGCACCAACCTTGACCGAGTATTCTGCCAGCACCGTCTTGACCTGCCGTGTAACGGTAAACGGGGGCACGACAAAGCGCTGGATGCGGGCATCTGCACCACTATCGGCCGCCGCCAGCGCATTGGCAAATTCCAGCGCCTCGGGCAGGGTTTTATTCATCTTCCAACTGGTGCCGATCCAGAAATCCGCATTGCCCATTGTGTTCCTCCCTATATGTTCAGATCAGCCGCGCCGGTGTCGATATGCGGCGCCCAGAAGGCCACAGATTCCGCGATATGCGGCACCACCTGACGATCATTCGGTTCGCGTTCCTTGAATGACAGCTCCAGGCAGATTTCGTTATCGGTTCCGCCACCCTGCCGGATCGCCGCCAGCAGGGGATCGGGCTGGATTTTACCCACCTCGTTAAACTCGGCGATGAAGGGGCGATGCCCGCCCTTGTCCATCAGGGATTGCTTGATATGGATGATCGGCGAATATTTCGGCACCGCGCGCGCCCATGCGTAGGGGTCGTAATCATCGGGGTTCGGGCTGGTGACATCGCCGTGGTCGATATCGGCCATCATCCACATCGGGATCGCCATGTTGCGGGCGGCAATCCGATCCTGCAGGGCCAGCGCCCCGTCGATGGTTTCGCCAAATTCGCGGCCCACCGACATCGGCTCCCAGAACAGGAATTGAAGCCCCGCTGCCTTGGCGTGTTCGGCCACTTCGGCCCAGCAATCCAGCGCGATGTCGATCAGCTCCTCGCGGCGTTGCGGATCGTCAAAATCCTTCAGGGTAAAGATGGCAAATTGCGTCCCCACCGTGCGCGCGCCCAGATCACCGACAATATCGGCAAAGGTTTTGAACCAGTCGGTATAGTAGCGCCGCACATCGCGGTCCGGATGGCCAAAATGGTTCAACCGCCCATAAGGCCCTGTCATCCCCGAGGTAATCCGCACACCGGTCCGCGCGCAGGCCGCCTGCATTTGCCGCGTCATCCGGCGGATCAATTGCGCAGGCCAACTTGGATTGATGAATTCATGCGTTAGCTGCACATCCCGCAGCTTGATATCATGCGCGATGGTATCGATCAGATCGTCTGGTTCGGCAAAGCGGTTCACAAGCGGATTCGTATTCAGCGACAGGGTAAAGGGCATGGTCCGGTCTCCTGTTCTTCAATTGCATTTACGGGCAGTTGCGGTCTCATCTTTCCACCCCGTAGAGTGCCAGCCGCGCCGCGCCATAGGCGGCCTGATTATGGGCTGCGGGTTGCATGTCGATGTTCAGGTAACGGTTGCGGATCCGGCTCCAGACAGGGTTGTTCGCCCCGCCTCCGACCGTACGCAGGCGGCGCAATTCCGGCGCACCCAGTTCCGCAAGACGGGCATAGCCACCGGCTTCGATGGCCGCGATACCTTCAAGGATACCTTGCAGGAACAAAGCACGGTCATCCGGCACGGGGATCATCACGGGGGGGCGGTCAGGGTCGGCGACAGGAAACCGTTCACCGGGTTTGGTCAGCGGGTAGTAATCCAGCCCGCTGTCCCGTGACGGATCAATGCGGTTTGAAAGTTCCACAAGTTCATCATTGCTGAAATGCGCCACCAGAACATTGCCACCGGTGTTCGATGCGCCACCAGCCAGCCATTTTCCCAGAATATGGTGACTGTAAACACCACTGGCCGGATCAAACACCGGCACATCCGACAGGATTTTCAGCGTCAGCGTGGTGCCCAATGCGGTTACGCCATCGCCCACCTCCTCGGCACCCGTGGCAAGAAACGACGCGCAACCATCCGTGGTGCCCGCCACGATCTGCACGGTTTCGGGCAGGTCGAATTTTGCGGCAATGTCCGGCAGCAGGCCAGCCACCGGCGTGCCGGGGTGCTGCACAACGGGCAACAGCGCCATATCCAGACCGGTGTTGGCCATCCAGTCGGGCCAGCGTCCGGCCACCGGATCATATCCGGTTTTCAGTGCGTTGTTGTCATCGCTGGAATAGATGCCGCACAGGTTTCCGGCCAGCCAATCGGCCTGATGCACCACCTTGTGCGGGGCAAAATCGCGTTGGAATATCAGGGCCTTGGCCAATCCGCTGCTGGCCCCGTGCGCCGCACTTTCCTGCGGGGCGTGACGGGCGATGATGTCCAGAAGTGCGGTATCCTCGCAAGCATCATTATACATGCGCCCCTGCGCCAGCGGGGTGCCGGACGCATCTATCGGCAACATGGTGCCCGAGGTGCCATCAATGCAAATAGCCACCACATCTTCGCGGTCAATCTGCGCCAGAACGCCCATAAGAGCCGCATCCGTAACCTGTTTCCAGACGGCGGGGTCACGGTGGTTGCTGCCAAAATCGACCATCACGAATGCGGCCTCGCCCGCCACATTGCCATCCCCGTCCATCGCAATTGCACGGGCACCCGAAGTGCCCTGATCAATCCCGATATACAGTGGTTCAGCCATTCAGCGTGCTCCGGTATTTTTCAGCGTCCCAGTTCAACAATTCGTAATTCTGCGCGTCCGTCAGGTAGTTCAGATCAGCATCGGCAGGCACCCGTAACAACACATCCACCAGACAGCGGATCAGGGCATGGTTTGCCCCGCTCGCGTCACGGCGCACCACAACGCCTTTGCCCGGAACGATCAGAAACGCAGGGGCGGGGGCACCGGCATTGACCAGTTTGGCTGCGGCCTGGTCAGGGGTTTCCCCGTCTTGCAGGGCAGTCGCGCCGATGCCGCAGAATATCACATGGTCGGGATAGAGGCTCCCTCCGGTGGCCTGTTTCAGCCGCGCAGGGTCCAGCGCCAACTGGTGCAGCAGCGCGTAATCCGGCAGGGTGAATTCGCTGCCCCTGACCAGCGATGCAAGCGCGGTAAGGTCAGGTGTCACAGGTGCCGACGGATCAACCCGTAACCGTTCGTGAACGTCCATCATCAGGGCGCGGGTTTGGGCAACAGTTTCCCCCGCCACAATGATCCCGTGATTTTGCAACACCACCACATTGACCGGCCCCTTGGCCACGGCCGAAACCAGCCGCGCCAGATTGGCACCCGGTTTGACATAATCAACTATGCCCCAGTTCAACCCGTCTAGCGGCGCCTGCATCAGCGCCCTGCAATCCTTGCGCACCGCATGGGCCAGCGTGTGCACACAATGGGCGTGCATCACCACCTTTTGCCCGAACACCGCATGCAGGCTGGTTTCGATCGAGGGGCGCAAGCCACCCCGCACCAGCGCGAATTCCGCAGGCTGGTCGGCACGACCCTCGCCACCGGCAACCGCGCGGCGCATATCTGGCAGATCGACCGCAACAAAAACGTCCTTGTCCAGCGCATCGGCCAACAAAGTGCCCGATGCCTTGATCCACATCACATTGCCGTCCTTGATCGAGGTATTCCCCCCCGCTGCCTGAATCAGCATCGGATCCGCCCCGATTTTGGCCGAGGCCCGACAAAGGGCGGCGTATTCGGGTTCTGGCGGGGTTAGTGGATCGGGCATTTTGGATGTCCCATATCAAATTTTAGGTCGTAAAACGAAAAAGGGAATGCGCCTGTTTGCGGCGCATTCCCCGTTGTTGGATTAGTCTTCGTGCGAGTCTTCGGACGCCCGCGCAG
Source organism: Profundibacter amoris (assembly GCF_003544895.1). GTDB lineage: Bacteria > Pseudomonadota > Alphaproteobacteria > Rhodobacterales > Rhodobacteraceae > Profundibacter > Profundibacter amoris. The sequence goes on along the minus strand of NZ_CP032125.1, from coordinate 229,342 downwards.
TACCCGGAGGCATATCACCAAAGTAGAAGTTATACCCCGGAATGAACTTGCGACGGTCGCGTTTTTTCATGCCTTCAAAGGGGTAGACTTCGTGATCACCGCATTCAATGTCATGGCAAGGCAAAACATAATCCGCACGCTTGTCTATTTCCTCGACCGATTTCCAACCCTCGTAGGAATTGACAAAACGGGCTGGAACCCAATAGCGCCATTTTTCGTCCTCGTTAGGCTCCAGATTGCGAGCCTCGAAAATCGCATCGCCGCAAATCACGATATCGCCGCCGGTGGTGGCAACCGTCACACCCATATGCCCGACGGAATGGCCGGGGGTCGGGAACATGGTGATGCCCGGCAGAACCTCGGTTTCTTTGTCGATCATTTCAAAGGCGCAACCGTTATAGGCCGGCTCGATCCCCAGAACGGGGCTTTCGTAGGTGCGGTAATATAGCGGCAGCGGGTTATAGGCCATTTCGATTTCGGCCTTGGGCGCGATGTAACGCGCGTTCTTGAATTCTTTCATATTCTGCACATGGTCCCAGTGCAGGTGGGTGAAAACGATCGCGTCGATTTCGTCCGGATCCACGCCCAGCTTCTGCTTCAGGTGTTCATGCACCTGAAGGCAGCCGCGTTTTTCACATTTGTGGTGGTACTTGGTGGCGCGTTCTTCATCACACAATCCGGTGTCGACCAGAATTTTGTATTCACCGGTGTCGATGTAATAACAATAAACGGGCTGCCACTTCTTTTTGCCCGCCGGGCCTTTCCAGAAGATATACGTCCCCAGGTCGCCTTCCAGCCAACCGGTGTTAATAGGATAGATCTTGGTCTCGGATATGGTCATTAAAAGTTCTCCAAAGCTAGGTTCGGAGATATTGTATACAAGATATTGTAACTGTCTACAGCAATAATGGATCCACAGGTAAAAACTGCTATTCCTGCCTACATCTTGGCCAGAATAGACATGAATGTATCCTTCATATGCTGCCCCATTTCCGAAGCTGCCGCAGCAGAATCAGTCGAAAACAAATGTTTGATTATTTCATCGTGAGAACGGGCCGAGGCAATCAAGTCTTCGCCCGTTGAAAATTTCTTGGCCCGAAAGGGGCCGGTGCGCTGGCGAAAACCCGAGGCCAGATCAAAGATGAACGGGTTTTCCGTGGCCCGGTAGATCGCCAGATGAAAGGTCTCGTTAGCGCGCAAAAAGCCCGGTAGATCATTGGCTTCTGCTGCTTTTATACATTCGGCCTGCGCGGATTCTATACTGGATCGAGCCAATAAAGTAAGGCGTTTCGCGGCCATGCCCGCACACAGAGCTTCGATTTCATGCATCGCTTCGAACATATGCGCCAGCTCTTCGCGGGTGTATTCCGTCACGCGCACGCCGCGCCGCCCGTTCGACACCAGAATTCCCTGCGCAACCAATCTGTTAAGCGCCTCGCGCACTGGAGTGCGTGAAACCGAGAATCGTTCGGCCAGTTTGGTCTCATCCAGCCGCTCGCCCGCATCGATCTGACCCGAGGCAATATCGGCCCTCAAGGTCTCTTCAATGTGTTTCGAGATCGATCTGCCCTTCTGCACTTTGTCTTTTTCCACCTATGGTTCCTATCCATATTGCCCGTCAGTATGCGGGAATAGCATATTTTTAGGGGTTTGGGCAATCACAAAGGATTTTTGTATATTTATATTGACTATGTGCACAATGGCCCTAACCTGAAAGCCGCATAATGGAATTCACGGGTGGGCGATGCCGGTAATTGAACTGAAGAACCTGAAAAAGTCCTATGGGGCTGTTACAGTCATCGAGGATTTGAACCTGACGATGGCCGATGGCGAATTTGTCGTATTGGTTGGCCCGTCCGGCTGCGGCAAGTCAACCACACTGCGGATGATCGCAGGACTAGAGACCAATACAGACGGGCAAATTCTGGTCGATGGAAATGATGTTTCCAAACTTGAACCAAAAGAGCGCGACATCGCGATGGTGTTTCAGGATTACGCCCTGTATCCGCACATGAACGTGGCCAAGAATATGTCGTTTGCCTTGCGATTGGCGCGTTACAAAAAAGCCGAGATCAACAAGCGCGTTACCGAAGTAGCGGCGATGCTGGATCTGACCGACTATCTGGACCGGATGCCGGGCGAGTTGTCCGGCGGGCAGCGCCAGAGGGTGGCAATGGGCCGTGCGCTGGTGCGGGATGCCTCGATTTTCCTATTTGACGAACCGCTGTCAAATCTGGACGCCAAACTGCGCGGACAAATGCGCGCCGAACTGGCACTGCTAAGCCAGCGGATTGAAAAGAATATCATTTACGTCACACATGATCAGGTCGAAGCGATGACGCTGGGCGACAGGATTGTGGTGATGAAATCCGGCGAAGTCATGCAGGAGGGCACGCCCGAACAACTGTATCGCACACCGGCCAATAAATTTGTCGCGGGGTTCATCGGATCCCCGACCATGAACTTTCTGGACGGGACGCTTGCCACTGAAAACGATCGTCTGGTCGTGCGCAGTGACAGCTATTCCATCCCCCTGCCAAAAGCATTTCTTCAACACCTGAAAGGGGCTGTGGGCAACCCCGTCACCCTTGGCATTCGCCCATCCAGTTTCGAAGAAACCGAAAGCCCCGATGCCTTGTCGATGAACATTATCCTGTCGGAATACATTGGATCGGAATCCGTTGTGATCTGTGAATTCGGCGGGCAGCGGGTTTCGATCGAAGTCAATTCGGCGGCCCCCGTCAAGGTAGGAGAAATTCGTAAATTTGCGGTCAAAGAGGAGGAAATCCATCTGTTTGATCCGAATACCGGCACATCGCTTTTGCCCGTGCCAGCTTTGTAAGTGTTGCCATTTAAGGCGGCGCAACTAACTTGGAGGAAAAAATGAAACATTTAAGAACATTGGTTTGTTCGACGGGGATGGCGCTTGCTGCCTCGGCAGCTGTTGCCGGAAACCCCTACGAACCATACGCAGGCACAACGCTTGTGATTAACTTCCCGACGACCCCGCACTATAATGCGGTGATGAAAATACTGCCGGAATTCACCAAGGAAACCGGCATTATGGTTGAAGTTGACCAACTGCAATACCTGAAAATGCGCGAACGCCAGACGCTGGAATTAACCAAGGACGTCGGTGATTACGACCTGATCGGTTACGTTGTGTTTTCCAAGGCTGACTATGTGTATGCCGACCAGCTGGAAAATCTGGCCAAGTATTTCATGAACCCGAAACTGGCCGATCCGAAATATGATGCCGATGACTTGATCGACGGTTATGTCGCCAACATCGGTATTGCCGGTGGTGAAAAAGGTTATCTGCCCGGCAAAACCGGTTCATTGTTTGGTCTGCCTTTTGGTTCGGAAACCTCGATTCTGGGGTATCGCAAGGACATCTTTGAAAAGCACGGCCTGAAAGTGCCGACAACTTATGACGAGTTGCTGGAACTGGCCTGTAAAATCCCGCAACTGGAGCCGGGAATGGGCGGCCTGTCGTCCCGGGCCGCATCGGGCCACCATGCCTCGCATGCGTTCCTGCTGCACCTTGCCCCGTTGGGTGGCCGCATCTTTGATGACGACTGGAACCCCATCATGAACAATGAAGCCGGTGTTGCCGCTGCAACCGCGCTGAAAAAGATTGTTGATTGTGGTCCTGAAGGCGCGCAAACATTCGGCTTTGCCGAAGCTGGCGCTGCCTTCTTGCAAGGTAAAACCGCGATGTTCCTTGATTCCACGCAGTTTGCCGGTCAGGTTAACGACCCGGCAAAATCGGCTGTGGTTGGCAAGGTTGGCTGGGCAATGCACCCCGCCGGCGTGCGTCAGGCATCGCAAACTGGCGGTTTCGGCATTGGTATCCCCGCGAATGCGCAGCACAAAGAAGCCGCGTTCCTGCTGATGCAATGGCTGACTTCGAAAAAGGCTGACAAGCTGATTGCGCTTGAAGGTGGCAACCCGTCGCGGTTCTCGACCCACGAAGATCCTGATGTGAACGCCAAATTCCCGCACATGAAACTGTTCGGCGAAGCCCTGCGCCATGCTGATCCCGACTGGCGTCCGATCATCCCTGTATGGGGTAAAATCAATGCCGATCTGGGCACAGCCCTGTCCAAAGTCCTGACCGAAGATCTGGACATTCAGGAAGCGCTGGACGGTGTTGCAGAACGCACTCGCGCAACGATGGAAGATGCCGGTTACTATATCTGGCAATAATCCAAACCTAACGCGGCGGGCCGGATAATACCGGCCCGTTCGCAATCTTTCCAGTGACGCCCTGTCATAAGAAACGGCTTTGAATATGAATACTTCGCTTGCCAACCGTCTGACGCCATACATGTTTTTGGCCCCCGCCGCAGCAATCCTGCTGGTCGCGCTTTTATACCCGTTGGGCTATGTGTTTTATGCCGGTTTCCTGAACTGGAATCCCAGCCAGCGGATCGGTCAGGCCGAATTCGTAGGCTTGCGAAACTATATCAACCTGTTCCATGACGAGAGTTTCCGCGAAAGTTTCTTCGTAACACTCCGCTTTTCGGCCATCGTTGTGTCGTTGGAAATGTTCATTGGTGTTGGCCTTGCCTTTTTGCTGGATCGCAACATCCGCGGCATGTCCGCCCTGCGCACGCTTTTCATTCTGCCGATGATGATTTCGCCAATCGTCGTTGGCCTGATGTGGCGCTATATGTACCACCCGACCGTCGGTTTCTTTAACCGCACGCTGAAAAGTTTGGGGTTCGAGCCGATGCCATGGCTGCTGGACGGTGACTGGGCCTTTGCCTCGGTTATCATTGCCGATGTCTGGCAATGGGTGCCGTTCATCTTCATTCTGTCCCTTGCCGCACTGCAAACCCTTCCGCAATCGGTGATGGAGGCCGCGCGTATTGACGGGGCCAACGGCTGGCAAAGCATCCTGTATATCAAACTGCCGCTGATGATGCCGGTTCTGGTCATCACTTTCCTTCTGCGCCTGATTGATTCCTTCAAGGTTCTGGAAGTGATCCTTGTGCTGACCAACGGCGGCCCCGGCCTGTCAACCGAGGTTATGGCCCTGCGCATCATGCGCACCGCCACGGAATTCCGCGAACTGGGGGTGGCGGCGGCGATGTCGAACATCCTGCTTATGATGCTGCTGTTTCTGACGGTCGCCATGTTCCTTTATAACAAGGTCACAGAAATGCGCGCTATGCGGCTGAAAAACATCGCGGCGGAGGAGGCGTAATGTCCCAACAATCCTACGACAAACAAAACCCCGCCTTTTACGCCCTGCTGGTCGCCCTGATCTTTATGGCTGTGGGGCCGATCATTTTGATGCTGTCCACATCGCTGAAGCTGACCGTCGATATTATGTCGGATACCTCCAGCTTTTTTTTCCTGCCGACGATTCACAATTATGAAACCGTGCTGTGCAACGTCCTTTGGTACGAGCCACAGGGGCTGGATTACTGCAACCCCACCTTTGGCCGGGCCTTGGGGAATTCGCTGATCATCGCCATCACCTCGACAATTCTGACACTGATCATTGGCTGCATGGCCGCCTATGCATTGGTGCGGTTCCGCTTTATGGGGCGTGATACCGTTTCGCTGGTCACACTGATGACCCGCATGGTGCCGCCCGCCGTGCTGCTGGTTCCGATTTTTGGCATCTGGACATTCCAGTTCCAGATTGACGGCACACGCATGGGGATCATCCTGATCTATGTTGCCATGAATCTGCCGTTTGTCATCTGGATACTCCAAAGCTTTATCGTGCAGGTGCCGATCCAGCTTGAGGAAAGCGCGCGTATTGACGGGGCCGGCCCCTTGCAGGTTTTCTTTCTGATCGTGCTGCCGATCATCAAACCCGGACTGGCGGCGGCGTCTATTTTTACCTTCCGTATCGCCTGGAACGAATTCCTGCTGGCCAATGCGCTGTCGAACCGGAACACACGCACGGTGCCGGTAACGATTGTGAATTCCCTGACCGAATATAATCTGGACTGGGGGGTGATCATGGCCACTGGCATGTTGCTGGCAATTCCACCGATCATCTTTACCTTTGTGGCCTCGCGGCAGATCATCACCGGCATGACCGCAGGTGCGGTTAAAGGATAACCTGATGAAATGCGAAGCATTGTTACTGGCCACGGTCGAAACCAAACAGGAAGAGATCGACTATCTGGCCGAGGCTTTGAGCCATCTGGGTATCACAGCCCGCGTCATTGATATTTCGCTGGGGTCTGGCGGTGCCGTCTGGAGCCCGCGCGAAAAGATCGCCGCGATGGATCATGTGGTGGAACACACCATCCCTTTGCTGCAACAGGCCACTGCCGAAGGTAACGCGGTTGTTGTCGGACTGGGGGGTGGAACCGGCGGCGATATCATCATGCGGGTGATGCACCATTTGCCAATGACCAGCCGCAAGATGCTGATTTCCCCGATGCCGTTCGATCCGCGGGCCGAGGTGGCGGACAGCTCGATCATACTGCTTCCGACGCTGGTCGATATTTGCGGGTTGAACACCATTCTGCGGCAGGTTTTGGACAATGCCGCCGCAATGATTGCCGGCCTGTGCGATACCGAACAGTTGGTGGATGCACGGACATCCTCGATCGCGATCACCGCCCTTAGCACGCTGTCGGGGGCCACCCAATCCATCGCTTGTGGCCTGCGGGCGCAGGGCCATGAAACCACCGTGTTTCATGCCAACGGGTTTGGCGGTGCGGCTTATGCCCGATGCACGGCGGATGGCGGTTTCAAGGCTGTTGTGGATGTCACCACGCACGAGTTGACCCGCATGTTGTTTACCGGCAGTCACACGGCCATGCCCACCAGATTTACCGCCGCCAGCGATATGGGCCTGCCGCAGGTCATCCTGCCTGGCGGGGTCAATTTTCTGGGGTTTGAACGGCTGGAATCCGTGCCACCGCAATATCTGGAACGCCCGCATTACCAGCACTCGCCGCTGTTCACGCATGTGAAACTGACCGCCGATGAAATGGCCCATCTGGCCGTGGTTCTGGCAACCGATCTGAACCATGCCACCGGCAACATCGAACTGATCGTGCCGATGGGCGGCTTTTCCAGCGAAGACGCCCCCGGCGGCGCAATCGAAGACCCCGCCTTGCGGCAAATATTCTGGCAAAAGGTTTCCGAAACCCTGAAACCGCACATCCGCCTGACACAGCTGGACAGCCATATTTCCGATCCCGAAACCGCGCAGGTAGCGATTGACGCCCTGTGTGACATGCTCTGACGAAGGACACATGATGAAACCCGACGTAAACGATATCGAATGCAAAAAAGATGCCCTGATTGCCACCGCCCGCCGCTGTTTCGATGTGGGCATCCAGACCAACGCAGGGGGTAACCTGTCGGTGCGTCTGTCCTCGGCCGATGCGATTATTATCAAACCTTCGGGCGTGGGGTTCGCCGAATGCACCCGCGACAATCTGCAACTGGTGCATCTGGACGGCACGGTCGAGCCATCGGCGTTCAAACCGTCAAAGGATCTGGAATTCCATCTGGACCTTTACCGCATCCGCCCCGACATCAACGCCATCGTGCATTGCCACAGCCCCTGGGCCACCGGATACGCCAGCGCCGGTCTGGAAATCCCGTGCCTGACCGTGCAGACAATGGAGAAAATCGGCCGCCTGCCGCTGATCCCGCTGTCATCGAACGGCGGCCCGCAAACCGCCGCCGACATCAGCCCGTTTTTTCAGGATGTGACCGTGCGCGCCGCCATTCTGGCCAACCACGGCACCATCGGCGTTGGCCCCACCTTGACGGCCGCGCAGTATCTGGCCGAGATCATCGAGGAAACCGCCCATGTCGCCTATGTCCGCGATACCTTGATGGCGGCGCATGGCAAAACCGAAGCAGACCTGCCGAAATACGCAACGCAAAAAGATGCGGCAGCGGATCTGGCGCGGAAATAAATATCACGCTTCAAGCCGCAATCCCGATCTCGAACTGGAATTCATCGCCCAGCCCCGTTATACGGCGCTTATGCAGACGAAGAACCCTCATACCTCCCTGCCGTTCATGAAGATGCACGGACTGGGCAACGACTTTGTGGTCATTGACGCACGGGGGCAGAAGGATTGTGTCACGCCAAAACTGGCGCGGGCTGTGGGGGACCGGCACACAGGGGTCGGGTTTGACCAGTTGGCGGTTATTCTGGATGGCCCTGGGGATGCGCATCTGGTGTTTTACAATTCCGACGGGTCCGAGTCAGCCGCCTGTGGCAACGCGACCCGCTGTATTGCCCGCTATCTGATGAATGAAACCGGCAAAACCGAACTGCACCTGACCACCGCGCGGGGTGATCTGTATGCGGTGGATGCGGGCGACGGCCTGACCTCGGTCAACATGGGGCAACCGCAACTGGACTGGCAGGACATCCCGCTGGCCCGCGAAACCGACACGCTGGAACTGCCGATTGACGGCGCGCCCACCGCCACCGGCATGGGCAACCCGCATTGCACCTTTTTTGTGGACGACGCGATGGCCGTGGACCTGCCCACATTCGGCGCCGCCCATGAACACCACCCGCTGTATCCCCGGCGCACCAATGTGCAGGTGGCCAGCATCATCGGCCCCGACCACATCCGCATGCGGGTGTGGGAGCGCGGCGTGGGGATCACGCTGGCCTCGGGATCGTCCTCTTGCGCCACCGCCGTTGCCGCGGCACGGCGCGGGCTGACGGGGCGCAAGGTGCGGGTTGATCTGGACGGCGGCACCCTGTGGATCGACTGGCGCGAGGATGGCGTCTGGATGACCGGCGCAACCATGCATGTGTTTGACGGCGTGCTAAGCGCCGACTTCCTGAAAGGGCTTTGACATGTCCGCCAAGCCACCCGTATTCGCGACGCTGGGCTGTCGCCTGAATTCCTATGAAACCGAAGCCATGAAGGATCTGGCCGCCCGCGCCGAAGTGGAAAACGCCGTGGTGGTCAACACCTGCGCCGTGACCGGCGAGGCCGTGCGCAAGGCCCGTCAGGAAATCCGCCGACTGCGCCGCGCCCACCCCGATGCAAAGCTGATCGTCACCGGCTGCGCCGCACAAACCGAGCCTGATACCTTTGCCAATATGGCCGAGGTCGATCTGGTCGTCGGCAACACCGAGAAAATGCAACCCGACACATGGGCGGACCTGTCGCCAAATTTCATCGGCGAAACCGAACGCGTGCAGGTCGACGACATCATGTCCGTCACCCAGACCGCCGGCCATCTGATCGACGGGTTCGGCACCCGTTCACGCGCCTATGTGCAGGTGCAGAACGGGTGCGACCACCGCTGCACCTTCTGCATTATCCCCTATGGCCGCGGCAATTCCCGTTCCGTGCCCGCGGGCGTGGTGGTGGAACAGATCAAACGGCTGGTCGATACCGGCTATAACGAGGTGGTGCTGACCGGTGTTGACCTGACCAGCTGGGGCGCCGATCTGCCCGCCACCCCCCGCCTTGGCGATCTGGTGATGCGCATCCTGAAACTGGTGCCGGATCTTTCGCGCCTGCGGATATCCTCGATCGACAGCATCGAGGTGGACGAGGCCCTGCTGGAGGCCATCGCCACCCAGCCCCGCCTGATGCCGCATCTGCATCTGTCGCTTCAGGCAGGCGACAACATGATCCTGAAACGCATGAAACGCCGCCACAACCGCGAAGAGGCAATTGCCTTTACCGAACAGGCGCTGCGCTTGCGCCCCGATATGACCTTCGGCGCCGACATCATCGCGGGCTTTCCGACCGAAACCGATGCAATGTTCGAAAACTCGCTGAAACTGGTCGAGGATTGCCAGCTGACATGGCTGCATGTCTTCCCCTATTCCCCCCGCGCCGGCACCCCCGCCGCCCGCATCCCGCCGGTCAACGGCAACATCATCAAGGCCCGCGCCGCCGCCCTGCGCAAAGCGGGGCAGGCGCAGGTCGCCAAACACCTTGCAGCGCAGATCGGGCAGACCCACAACGTGCTGATGGAAAACCCCCGCATGGGCCGCACCGAACAGTTCGCCGAGGTGATTTTTGACACAGAGCAGCCAGAGGGGCATATTATAAGGGCACTGATCACTGGGCACGAAGGAAATCAGCTGACTGCCCGACCGACCTAGGGGGCCACATGCGCGAGGAAGAAAAGAAGCTCGCCCGCACCGCCAGACGCAACGCCGGAAACGAGGCCACATTGGTCTGGGCGCTATTCGGCAGCTTTTTATCCGTCGCCCTGATCCTGTCTGACCCGATCCTGTTGTTCATCGGTTTTGGCCTGCCAATGTGGATATTCATCAGCTTTGCCTTGTCAGCGCTTGCCGCGCTGGTCTGGTATCTGAATGCGCAAAATGTGATCGAACAGGCGAAAATGGATTATAACGTGATCATGAAAGCGAAAAAGGCCGAGATGAACAAAGAACACCTTGAAACCCTGCGCAAACGCAACGAGTAATCCCCCCATCTTTGTTCCAAGGGCTTCGCCCGTTTTCGCCTGAAACGCTCCCCCAGAGCGTTTCCTATACAGCTCAAACTCCCCGCCGGAGGCCTGAAATCTCTTTGACCACCCCCATCCTCTATTCCTTTCGCCGCTGCCCCTATGCCATGCGCGCCCGCCTTGCGCTGGCCAGTGCAGGCATCCCATGCGAATTGCGTGAAATCCTGCTGCGGGACAAAGCGCCGGAGCTGCTGCAATCCTCGCCCAAAGGCACCGTTCCTGTGCTTGTTACGGATACCGAAGTGATCGACGAAAGCCTCGACATCATGCTCTGTGCGCTGGGGCGCAATGATCCCGAGGGCTGGCTGGACATGCCCGATACGGGCCTTGAACTGATCGCTCGTTCGGATAGCGAATTCAAACCAAACCTCGACGCCTATAAATACAAGGACGACACGGCCGCCCGCACCCGTGCCGCCACCTTCCTGCATGAACTGGACGCCCGACTGTCCCCCAACCTGTTCGGCGCCAGACCCAAGTTGGCGGATATGGCCATCCTGACCTTCGTGCGCCAATTCGCCTTTGTCGATAAACCGTGGTTCGATGCGCAGGACTGGCCCAACCTGTCAAACTGGCTGCAAGATTTCATCACCTCGTCCCGTTTTGCCACCATCATGCAGAAATACCCGAAATGGCAGGCCGGCGATTCCCCTACCTTGTTTCCAGGCGGTAACATTCATTAAACCGAATATATTTTCTCTGGCTTTTCCCGCCAAACAGGCGTAAAGCGCGACTCTAACCCCCTCGGACGATCAATATGCAAATCTATCTTCCCATAGCCGAAGTATCGGTGAGCCTTTACCTGTTGCTGGGTCTTGGTGGCATGGTCGGCATCCTGTCGGGCATGTTCGGCGTTGGCGGCGGGTTTATTCTGACGCCTTTCCTGTTCTTCATCGGTATCCCGCCCGCCGTGGCCGTGGCTACCGGCGCAAACCAGATCGTTGCATCAAGCCTGTCCGGTGTGCTGGCCCATTTCAAACGCAAAACGGTTGATCTGAAAATGGGGCTGATCCTGCTGGCCGGCGGCCTTGTCGGGGCCACGCTGGGGGTGCAGGTGTTCACATGGCTGAAAAGCCTCGGTCAGGTCGAACTGATGGTGAACCTTTGCTATGTGCTGTTTCTGGGGCTGATCGGTGGTCTGATGCTGGTCGAAAGCCTGAACGCCATGCGCCGCGCCAAAAGCGACAAACCCCGCAAATTAAAGCGCCGCCATTCGCGCCTGCAAGAACTGCCCTTCAAAACCCGTTTTCGCACCTCGCGCCTGTATATCAGCGTCATCCCCCCTATCGCCACCGGCCTGATCGTCGGGGTGCTATCGGCCATCATGGGCGTTGGCGGCGGGTTCATCATGGTGCCTGCGATGATCTATATTCTGGGAATGCCCACCAAGGTGGTGGTCGGAACCTCGCTGTTCCAGATCATCTTTGTCGCCGCCTTTGCCACCATGATGCACGCGATTGAAAGCCAGACAGTGGATGTGGTGCTGGCGGTTAGCCTGCTGATCAGCGGCGTGATCGGCGCGCAGATCGGCACCAAGCTGGGCCTGAAAATGAAGGCCGAACAATTGCGCATCCTGCTGGCGCTGATGGTGCTGGCAATCTGCATCAAAATCGCGCTGGGCCTGATCCTGATGCCGTCGGAACTGTATAGCGTGGTTTGAGGCTTGCCTTTCCCCGCTGCTTGCCCCCATCCTGACGGGCAAGCAGCAAGGACACCCACATGCACCCCAACCCCGCCTTTTGCAAAACGCCCGCGCAAACCAACCTCGATTTTGCCCGTGAACGCGGCTTTGGCATCCTCTCAATCAACGGCGATCCCGCCCCGCTGATCGCCCATATCCCCTTTGCCCTGTCTGATGATGGCAAAACCGCCGACCTGCACCTTGTGCGCTCCAACCCGATTGCGCACGCCTGCACCGGCACGATGAACGCCGTGATCGCTGTTTCCGGCCCCGACAGCTATATCTCGCCCGACTGGTATGGTGCGGATGATCTGGTGCCCACATGGAACTATACCGCCATCCACCTGCGCGGCACCCTGACCCGACTGCTGCCGGAAGACCTGCGCGCCAGCCTTGATACCCTCGCCGCCCAGTTCGAAAACCGCCTGTTGCCCAAACCCCCGTGGAGCAACGCCAAAATGCCACCCGAGGCGCTGGCCAAAATGATGCGCATGATCACCCCGTTCCGTTTCGATATCGAAACTGTGGACGGCACATGGAAACTGGGCCAGAACAAACCGGAATCCGCCCGCCTGTCTGCTGCACAAAACGTTCAGGCCTACGGCATCGGTTCCGAAACGGCCCTGCTGGCCGCCCTGATGATGGCCCCTGACACCGAATAACCCGTTCTGGCCCGAAAAATTGGACAAAATCCCCGCAAATACCTACATATAAGGCAGATGCACTGTCAGGGAGGACATGAAATGCCCCTACCGCTTGCCCCTATCGCCGGTATTGCGCTGCGCTATGGCACCGTCGCACTGGCCACTTACGCCATGACCCGCAAGGTTGCCATCGGTCGCCGTGACCAGCGGGCCGAGGACGCGCTGGATGATCTGGACGAAGGCCTGTCTGTGCGCCGCGAACCCGGCCAGACCAACGCAGGCGCCAAATTCCACCGCACAATCCGGCTGGGCGAAAACGGCCCCGGCGTGGAGATCGACATTTCGGCGCTTGGGCGCTTTTCAATCAGGAAACTCTGAAAACATGCAACTATATTATGCTTCCGCCTCGCCTTTTGCCCGCAAGGTTATGGTCACCCTGCATGAAACCGGCCAACTGGATGACGTGGAACTGCTGACCGCCACCGGCACCCCGCTGGATGCAACCGACATGCCCACCGCCCATAACCCGCTGGGCAAACTGCCAGCCCTGACCCGCCCCGACGGTCCCGCGATTTACGACAGCCGCGTGATCTGCCGCTATCTGGATGCCCGCGCGGATTCGGGGCTGTATCCGGACCGCACCCTTTGGGAGACACTGACGCTCGAAGCCACTGCCGACGGGATCATGGATGCCGCCGTGCTGATGGTTTACGAGGGGCGCTGCCGCCCCGAAAACCTGCAATCTGCCGACTGGGTAAACGGGCAATGGGATAAAATCAGCCGCGCGCTGGACGCAATTACCACCCGCTGGATGAGCCACCTTGCCGGCCCGTTGGATATGAGCCATATCGCGATTGGCAGCGCGCTGGGTTATCTGGATTTTCGCCATGACGATCGCAACTGGCGTAAAGGGCGCGACGCGCTGGACGACTGGTTCGCATCCTTTGCCGAACGGCCCGCAATGAAGGCCACCCGCCCGGTTGCGGTCTAATTGTTGCAGCGGCGCAATTTCACAGGAAAAATTACCGAATTAACTGCGCTTAAATGTCCTCTTTGCATTGTAATGCTGGACGCGCCCTGATTCCAGAGCTAAACACCGCGCCAAGGAGCGCTGTTAACAGCCGCGGCCGAACCTATGGGCGTGGCTTAAATGCAGATAAATATGCAGAGAGAGGAGGGATTCCAGTGTCCCACACAGATGATCACTCAGGCAGCCGCAGGGATTTCCTGTATTACGCTACCGCAGGTACCGGCATTGTTGCCACCGGTGCAGCCGTATGGCCGCTTGTAAACCAGATGAACGCCAGCGCGGATGTCCGTGCGCTGTCATCTATCCTTGTTGACGTTTCGGACCTAGAAGTTGGCACACAGTTGACCGTGAAATGGCGCGGCAAGCCCGTGTTCATTCGCCGCCGCGATGAAACCGACATTAAACTGGCCCGCGAAACTCCTCTGGAAGATTTGGTCGATACCGAAAGCCGCAACAAGAACAAACCCGACACCGATGCGTCTGACCAAAACCGCACGCTGGACGAAAACGGCGAATGGCTGGTGATGATTGGCGTTTGTACACACCTTGGCTGTGTGCCTCTGGGTGGTGCATCCGGTGATTTTGGTGGTTGGTTCTGCCCTTGTCACGGGTCGCACTACGACAGTGCCGGCCGTATCCGCAAAGGTCCTGCGCCACGGAACCTCGATGTTCCGGTTTCGGCGTGGTTCGACGACACAACAATCAAGCTCGGTTAAAGGGAGTTAGTAATGTCCGGTATTCCTCACGATCATTACGAGCCCAAGACGGGCTTTGAGAAATGGCTGCACAGCCGCCTGCCCATTGTCGGGCTGGTTTACGACACAATCATGATCCCCACCCCCAAAAACCTGAACTGGATGTGGATCTGGGGCATCGTGCTGGCCTTCTGTCTGGTGCTGCAAATCGTCACCGGTATCGTTTTGGCGATGCACTATACACCGCATGTCGATCTGGCGTTTGCCTCGGTTGAACATATCATGCGCGATGTGAACGGTGGCTATATGCTGCGCTATCTGCACGCAAACGGCGCATCCCTGTTCTTTATCGCCGTTTATATCCACATCTTCCGTGGTCTTTACTACGGGTCTTACAAGGCCCCGCGCGAAGTGACATGGATCATCGGTATGCTGATCTATCTGGCGATGATGGCGACCGCGTTCATGGGCTACGTTCTGCCCTGGGGGCAAATGTCCTTCTGGGGTGCGACCGTGATCACCGGCCTGTTTGGCGCGATCCCGTTCATCGGCGAAAGCATCCAGGCATGGCTGCTGGGTGGACCTGCCGTGGATAACGCCACGCTGAACCGCTTTTTCTCGCTGCATTACCTGCTGCCTTTCGTGCTGGCTGCACTTGTCGCCATTCACATCTGGGCATTCCACACCACAGGGAACGGCAACCCGACTGGCGTAGAAGTGCGCCGCGGGTCAAAAGAAGAAGCCGAAAAAGACACGCTTCCTTTCTGGCCCTATTTCGTGATCAAGGATTTGTTCGCACTAGCCATCGTGCTGCTGATCTTCTTTGCCATTGTCGGTTTCATGCCCAACTATCTGGGCGAGCCCGATAACTACATCGAGGCTAATCCGCTATCGACACCGGCGCACATTGTGCCTGAATGGTACTTCTTGCCCTTCTACGCCATCCTGCGCGCCTTTACGGCTGACGTCTGGGTTGTGCAACTGGTGAACTGGGCTTCCTTCGGTATCATCGACGCCAAATTCTTTGGTGTGATTGCGATGTTCGGGGCGATTGCGGTTTTGTTCCTGGTGCCTTGGCTGGATACATCCTCAATGCGCTCGGGCCGGTTCCGCCCTATGTTCAAGTGGTGGTATTTGGTACTGGTTATCGACTTCCTTGTGCTGATGTGGGTGGGTTCGCGCCCGACCGAGGGGATTTACCCGACCATCGCACTTATCGCTTCGGCCTATTGGTTCGGCTACTTCCTGATCATCCTGCCACTGCTTGGCGTGATCGAGAAACCAACCACACCACCGGCCACGATCGAAGAAGATTTCAATGCCCATTACGGCAACCATTAAGAAAGGAAACGGGACAATGTTTATGAAACTTGCGATCACCGCAGTCACCGCCCTGACCCTTTCGGTTGGGGGTGTTGCGGCCAGTGAAAAGATCCATACCGAAAGCGTCGACTTTTCATTCGAGGGGCCATTCGGGACCTATGACCAGAACCAGCTGCAACGCGGCCTTCAGGTCTACACCGAGGTTTGCTCGGCTTGTCACGGTTTGAAGTTCGTGCCCATTCGCACCCTTGGTGACGATGGTGGCCCGTCTTTGCCTGCTGATCAGGTTCGCGCCTATGCCAAACAGTTCGATATCTATGACCCCGAAAAGGACGAGGACGTTCCGCGCAAGCCGACCGACCACTTCCCGACTTCGGCTGATCCGAACGCACCTGACCTGTCGCTGATGGCCAAGGCCCGCAAAGGCTATGAAGGCCCTTACGGCACCGGCATGAACCAGCTGTTCCGCGGCATCGGGGGACCCGAGCATATCGTGTCCATCCTGAACGGTTACACCGGCGAGGAAAAGGAAGAGGCTGGCACGACCTACTACGAAAACCACGCCTTCCCGGGCGGCTGGATTTCCATGCCTCCGCCCCTGTTTGGCGAGGATGTCGAATTTGCCGATGGTTCCAGCAACGAGCTGGAAAAAGAAGCGATCGACGTTGCTGCTTTCCTGATGTGGACAGCCGAACCCAAAATGATGGATCGCAAAAAGTCCGGCTTCATCGCGGTAATCCTGCTGACCATGCTGTCGGTTCTGCTTTATGCAACCAACAAGCGTCTATGGGCACCGGTCAAACAGCGCGCCAAGGATGAAACATCCGGCGAAAGCTGATTTTCAAAACGACAAGAAAAAGAAACCCCGCCCTGATCCGGCGGGGTTTTTTATTTGCCCAGATAGGTCTGTAGCGCCTCGGGCGGATTTGCGAAAATTCCGGCTGTATCAACCGGCGCCTGCGCCTCGCCATCTGCCACCAGAACCGTCCGCTGTGCAATCCGTTTCGCATCCTCGGGGTCATGGCTGACCATCATCAAAGTGGCCCCCGTTTCCCCCATCAGATCCCGCACCAGGTCCAGCATTTCCACCTTCAGCGCCGGTCCCAACGCGGCAAAGGGTTCGTCCAGCAACACCAGCGGATTGCCCCGCAACAGCATCCGTGCCAGCGCCACGCGGCTTGCCTGCCCGCCCGACAGTGCCGCCGGTTTGCGCCTGCCGTATCCGGCCAGCCCGACGCGCTCCAGCGCGGCCTCGACTTGCGCCATCTGCTGCCCCGACAGGCGCAGATCCGGCCGCAATCCCAGCCCCACATTCTGCGCCACCGTCATATGGGGAAACAGGTTGTTATCCTGAAACAGAATACTGACAGGCCGCTTGCCGGGCGCGGTTCCGGCCAAATCGCGACCATCCCACAACACCCGCCCCGATGTCGGCTCCAAAAAACCCGCAACCACATTCAGCAGGGTTGATTTACCCCCGCCCGAGGGACCTATCACCGCCAGCATCTCGCCATCCTGCACCGTGAAATCCGCGTGCAGGCTGAATCCGTCCTGCGTATAGTGCATATCCTCAAACGTCAGCATCCGCGCGTCCTCCGCGATCAAAAACCCAGAATAACAGCAGCGACATGCCCAGCAACAACACCGCCGCCCCTGCCGCCTGATCCATCCGGTAAGCGGCCATCAGGCGATACATCTGCAACGGCAATGTCGCGCCGTTCGGGTCGGAAAACAAGGCAATCACCCCCAGATCCCCCATCGACAACGCCGCCGCCAACCCTGCTGAAAACCCCAGCGGGCGGCGCAGGCGTGGCCACATCACCAGCCGCATCCGCACCCAGCCGGTCATCGCCAGACTATCGGCCAACCGCCCGTAAGTGCCCTCGACATCGCGCACCGCCGGCACAAGGGTGCGCAGGGCAAAGGGCAGGCTCATCACCGCGTTGACAAGGGCGGTGACGGGCAGCGCCAGCGCCACCGGATCGGTCAGCGGAAACAGCACGATGAACAGCCCCGCGCCGATCACCAAAGGCGACGCAGCCAGCGTGATATAGCCTATGCTTTCCACCAGCAACGCGCCACGGCGCAACCGCACCACCAGCAGCGCCAGCAACAACGCCAGCCCCGTGCTGATCACCATCGACACCATCGCCACTGCCAGCGACCGCCCCGCCGCCTGATAGACGCTTGTGGGCAGGGAAAACACATAGGGCAACCCGTCCATCAGGATCATCCCCAGCGGCACAATCAGGAACAGAGCGACCGCCCCCAGCAACAGCGCATCCCGCCAACCCGCCGAAACATCCCAGCGCTCGACCGTCCGGTCCAGCCCCCCGCCCATCGTTGACGGCACCGAGACCCGCAACATCACCCCGGCGGCAATGGCCCCCAAGGTGAATTGCAACCCCGCCAGCAGCGCCGCGCGGCCAAGATCGAAATCGAACCGGAACGCCTGATAGATCGCCAGCTCCACCGTGGTGGCCTTCGGCCCGCCGCCCAGCGCCAGAACCACGGCAAAGCTGGTCATGCAGATCAGGAATATCACCATGAACGCGCCCGGCAGGGTGCTGCGCAACATCGGATATTCCAGCACCCGCGCCACATCGCGCGACCCGAACCCCAATGATGCCGCCAGCCGGAACCGTTCCGCCGGTATCGCCAGCCAGCCTTGCAGAATTAGGCGTGTTGCCAGCGGCAGATTGAAAAACACATGCGCCAACACCACCCCGTGCAAACCATAGATATGCACCGGCGGCAGGCCGATCCAGCCCAACATTGTGCTGAGGATACCGCTGCGCCCGAACACTGCCAGCAGGCCCAGAACGGCGACGATCACCGGCAGGATGAACGGCGCGCCCAGCAGGGTGATCAGCAAACCCCGCCCGACAAACCGCCGCCGCGCCAGGGCGCGGGCTACCGGCACGGCCAACCCCACGCTGATGCCCGCCGAGATCGCGGCTTGCAGCAGGGTGAACCGCACCGCTGCCCAATCCGCCGCGCCCAATGCCGCAGGCGTCTCGGCCCGCCACAACAGGGCCGCAAGCGGCACGATGATCAGGGCCAGCAAGAGCAGAACAGCCCCGAAACCGGCCCGGATCAAAGGGGTTATTTTGAAAGCGCGGTCAGCCATTCAGCCAGCGCCGCATCGCGCAACGCATCCGCCTGACCGGCCGGAACCAACAGCGATTTGGCCGGTGTGATCAGGGTTTCAAAACCGTCCGGCAAACCATCTGCCGGCGTGATGGCCGGATACATCCAGTTGGTCGTCGGGATAATCGACTGGAACCCGTCCGACACCATGAATTGCAGGAATTTGTCTGCCAGTTCCGGCTGACCGGTTCCGGCCAGTTTTGCGGCAACCTCGATCTGCATGTAATGGCCCTCGGCAAAGGGGGCGGCTGCCTTGGTGTCGTCCTGTTCGGCAATCAGGTGGTAGGCCGGCGAGGTGGTATAGGACAGCACCATATCGGCCTCGCCCTCAAGGAACATGCCGTAGGCTTCGGACCAGCCCTTGGTGACGGTGACGATGTTGTCCGACAGATCTTCCCAGATCATCGGTGCCTCGTCTCCGTAGGCGTCTTTCACCCACAGCAACAGCCCCAGACCGGGGGTCGAGGACCGCGGGTCCTGAATGACGATCTTCAGGTCCGATGCCGCCAGCGCTTTGAAACCTTTGGGCGGGGTGGCCAGTTTGGTTTTGTCATAGACAAAGGCGAAATAGCCCCAGTCATAGGGCACGAATGTTGTGTCCTCCCATGCCACGGGCAGATCGTAATTCGCACGGATGCCGGATGGGGCAAACAGGCCGGTTTCAGCCGCCGTTGCTGTCAGGTTGGTATCCAGCCCCAGCACCACATCGGCCTTGGTGCGCGCGCCTTCCAGCCGGATGCGGGCCAACAAAGCCGCTCCGTCACCCGCGCCGACGAATTGCAGATCACAGCCGCAGGTCGCCTCGAACGCCTTTTCCACAGCCGGGCCGGGGCCCCAGTCGGATACGAAACTGTCGTAGGTATATACTGTCAAAACAGGGGTTTCTGCGGTGGCCACGCTGGCGAGCACGCAAAATCCCGCAGCAAATATGGATGTCTTCATCTTTCATTCTCCATCTATGCAGGCGGGCGGGGCAAAGGTGGAGAATTCCAAAACCTTCCCTCCGCCGGTCCTAACCGGTTCAGGTTCAACGGGTCCGCGAATTCGCGTCTCAGCCAGTAAAGGCTCCCCGAGGTAATCCCACATCTATGCCCCGTTTTCCCCGCTGGCAAGGCAAAATCCCTTGAGGCAGCGCCATGCGGGCGTTACACGCATAAGAACAAAAGGAGCATCATTGATGAGCATCAACACTTTCGGCCATCTGTTTCGCGTCACCACATGGGGCGAAAGCCACGGTCCCGCGCTGGGGGCGACGGTGGACGGCTGCCCGCCGAATGTGCCGGTGACCGAGGCGATGTTGCAGCACTGGATGGATATGCGCAAACCGGGGCAGAACAAATATACCACCCAGCGGCGCGAGCCGGATCAGGTGCGGATCCTGTCGGGGGTTTTCGAGGGGAAAACCACCGGCACACCGGTGCAGTTGATGATCGAAAACACCGATCAGCGCTCGAAGGATTACGGCGAGATTGCCGAAAAATTCCGCCCCGGTCATGCCGATATTACCTATTGGCAGAAATACGGCATCCGCGACTATCGCGGCGGCGGGCGGTCCTCGGCGCGGGAAACGGCGGCGCGGGTGGCGGCGGGCGGGTTGGCGCGGGCGGCACTGGCGGTTTTGGCACCAAACGTACAAATCACCGGCTATATGGTACAAATGGGACCATTGGCAATTGACCGGTCGCGGTTTGATCTGGACGAGATTTCACGCAACCCCTTCTGGGTGCCGGATGCGGATGCCGCCGAGGAATGGGCCGCCTATCTGGACGGCTTGCGCAAATCCGGCAGTTCGGTCGGTGCAGTGGTCGAGGTGGTCGCCCGTGGCCTGCCCGCCGGTCTGGGCGCGCCGGTTTATGGCAAGCTGGACACCGATCTGGCCGCCGCGATGATGTCGATCAATGCCGTCAAGGGTGTCGAGATCGGCGAAGGCATGGGGGCCGCCGTTCTGACCGGCGAGGAAAACGCAGACGAGATCACCATAGGGCCGGACGGGCCGGTTTTCAGCTCCAACCACGCGGGCGGCATTCTGGGGGGTATCTCCACCGGGCAGGACGTGGTGGTGCGCTTTGCGGTGAAACCCACGTCGTCCATCCTGACCCCGCGCAAGACCATCACCAAATCCGGCAAGGATACCGAGATCATCACCAAAGGCCGCCACGATCCCTGCGTCGGCATCCGCGCCGTGCCGGTGGGCGAGGCGATGATGGCCTGTGTGCTGCTGGACCATCTGTTACTGCACCGCGGTCAGGTGGGTGATGGCGGTGGGCAGATTGGCTGACTCTGGGTCAGGTTTTACCTACCTGTTCCGGTTTTCCATATCTGCTAGGCCTTTACCTGAAAGTTTATTTTCAGGAGTTTTATTATGGCCGATTTTTCTTTTGGTGTATCCATGCGTCTGATGCGCAAAACCGCACCGTTTATTTTATTCCGTATGGCGGTCTATTTCGGCATAGCCGCCGCCTATGTAATTGTTACCGGCACAGGTGCCGGCATTGGCTGGGGCGTTGGCGCGATGGGGGATGCGGATTTTCGGGCCTCGGCCACCCTGTGGGGCGGCGGGCTGGGCTTTGCCCTGACGGCCGGTGTGATCTATTTCCTGCGCGAATATATCCTGTATATGGTCAAGGCCGGTCATATCGCGGTGATGGTGGAACTGCTGGAAGGGCGCGAATTGCCCGATGGCAAAGGGCAGATCGCCTATGCGCAGGCGATGGTCAAGGAGCGGTTCGGCCAATCCTCGATCCTGTTTGCGGTCGATCAACTGGTCAAAGGCGTGCTGCGGGCGATTACCGGATTGATACAAGGCATCGCATCATTCCTGCCGATTCCGGTGCTGGACAATATCATGGGTGTGGTGCGGGCGTTCCTGCGGGTTGCCGTGGGGCTGATTGACGAGGTGATCCTTGCACAGATTTTCCGCACCCGTTCGGAAAACCCCTGGGAAACGGCGCGGGATGCGGTGGTTCTATACGGGCAGAACGCCAAACCGATGCTGGTCAATGCCGCGTGGATCACGGTCATTTCCTATGCGCTGGCCTTTGTGGTGTTCCTGCTGATGCTGGCCCCTGCCGGTGCCATTGTTTACCTGATGCCCAGTGCGGTTTCGGCGGGTGGGTTTGTCTTTGCCATTCTGTTTGCCTGGGCGGCCAAGGTGGCATTGATCGAACCCTTTGCCATTGCCTGTCTGTTGCAGGCGTACTTCAAGGTGACCGAGGGGCAGGAACCCAAGCCTGAATGGACTGCGAAACTGGATGGGGCCTCGGCCAAATTCGGGAAGCTGGCGGAAAAGGCGGCGGGTTGGGTCGGGGGGAAGAAAACACCTGAACCGGTTACGGCAGCGACCACATCCTGAGCCTAACCCCGCCGCGGAAAACCTTATGCTTCCGGCGGGGATATTTATGCGAAAAAGAAACCCTGATTTAGATTTGTGGGCGGGAGGATTGTTGGCTTATGCAGCGGTTTGTTTGGAAAGCTGCACCGCCAGTATCCCGCCTGCAATGATCGCCACGCCCAGCACATCCATCAGACCTATCTTTTCGCCCAACAAAAAGGCCGCGATCGCCACGCCGAAAAACGGGTTCAGGAAATGGAAGGTGGCGGCGCGCACCGCCCCGATCCGCGCAACCAGCGCGAACCAGATCCATGTGGCCAGCAGGCCTGGCGCAAGGGTGGTGTATATGAATGCCAGCACCAGCGGCCATGTAGGATTGACCTGTATGGTTTCCAGAAACAGCGAGGCCACGGCCAAGAACGCCGCCCCGACGAACATCTGCAAACCCACAATCATCATCAGATTGCCGCCGCTGGAGGCCCCACGCATGGACAGGGTGGCGATGGTCAGCGCGATGGTGCCGATCACGCATAACCCGATGCCGAACATGTCGACCCCGCCGTTGATACGCGACCCCATGATGATTACCACCCCGATCATGCCTGCGATCAGGCCCAGAACGGCAATCGGCTGTAGCCTGTCACGGTAAAACACCCAACCGGCAAATGCGACCATCAGCGGCATAACCGAAGCGATGATCGAGGCAAGCGAGGCCTCAATGGTTTGCATGGCGTAGAAAAACAGCCCCAGATACAGCGCGTTCTGGCACAGGCCGAAAATGAAGGTCGCGCGCCACTGGTCGCGGGTCAGTTGCCATGTCTGGCCCATCAGTCGCGCAAGCATCACACCCAGAATACCCGAGATGAAAAACCGCAGCGAAAGCGAGGCCAGCGGCGGGGCGTTGGCCACGATGATCCGCGCCGAGGAAAAGGCCGACGACCAGATAAAGGCAAAGCTAAGCCCCATAAAGATTGCGCGAATGTCCATTCCTGTGTCCCACGAAAAAGGGCCGCCCCGTCGGGCGACCCTATCGGTTTTCCATTCAGGCGCAAGGCCCGCAGGATATTAGCCGTTTACGCTGTCTTTCAGCGCCTTGGCGATTGTCATTTTGACAATTTTGTCGGCAGCTTTTTTCAGCTGCTCGCCAGTGGCGGGGTTGCGCACCATGCGCTCGGGGCGCTCGCGGCAATAGATTTTGCCAACGCCGGGCAGAGTTACTGCACCACCGCCGGAAACTTCACGGGTGATGATCGCAATGATCGCATCCAGCGCGCCGGATGCCGATTTCTTGTCTGTGCCCATTTCTTCGGCCAGAGCGGCTACAAGTTGGGTCTTGGTCATTGGTTTCGTCGCCATTTTACAGGTCTCCTTGTTCTGCCCGCGTTATCTTGGGCCTCATTGGGCGTATTTAACTGAATGTTGGGGGCAGGCACAACGATTAGCTGTGCCTTTTCCCCTTTTTTTGCCGATTTTATCTGGTTTCAGGCGAAATTACAGGAAAGCGGTCTCTTCAAAGCTGCGTAATTTGCGTGAATGGATGCGTTCCAGCGGCATTTCGCGCAAGGATTCCATAGCGGAAATGCCGATTTGCAGGTGGCGGGCGACCTGTGTGGTGTAAAAATCGGACGCCATACCGGGTAATTTCAGCTCGCCGTGCAGGGGTTTGTCGCTGACACATAACAGCGTTCCATAGGGCACCCTGAAGCGAAATCCGTTGGCCGCGATTGTTGCGCTTTCCATATCCAGCGCGATGGCGCGGGACTGGGACAGGCGTTGCACGGGGCCGGAATCATCGCGCAGTTCCCAGTTGCGGTTGTCCAGTGACGCCACCGTGCCGGTCCGCATGATGCGCTTCAACTCGAACCCTTCCAGTTTGGTCACTTGGGCCACAGCCGTTTCCAGCGCAATCTGGATTTCGGCCAGCGCGGGGATGGGCACCCAGACGGGCAGGTCATCATCCAGAACGTGGTCCTCGCGCAGGTAGGCATGGGCCAGCACAAAATCGCCAAGGCTCTGGGAATTGCGCAGGCCCGCGCAGTGGCCGACCATCAGCCACGCATGGGGGCGCAGCACCGCGATATGGTCGGTGGCGGTTTTGGCATTTGACGGGCCGACACCGATATTGACCAAGGTAATCCCGCCGCCGCCTTTGCGTTTCAAATGGAAGGTCGGCATTTGCGGCTGTTTTGCGGGCAGCGGCATCGGGGCGTCTGCGTCCGTTATTTCCACATTGCCGGTGCCGACAAAGCTGGTGTAGCCGCTATCGGGGTCGGCCAGTTGGGCACGGGCGTAGGCCTCGAATTCCTCGAAATAGAACTGGTAGTTGGTGAACAGGATGTGATTTTGGAAATGCTCGGGTTTGGTGGCGGTGTAATGGGACAGGCGGGCCAGAGAATAGTCAATCCGCTGGGCGGTAAACGGTGCCAGCGGGCCGGAGCCGTCGGGGTTTTCAAAGCCGAAACCGTTGACGATATCATCGTTGGTAGTGGACAGGTCCGGCACGTCAAAGACATCACGCAGGGGGAAATCCATCGCACCCTCTTGCGGCACGGTTACGTTGGCTTCGTTGGCGACGGCGAAATGCACCGGCATCGGGGTTTGCGACAGGCCGATAGAGACCGGAACACAGTGGTTTTCCAGCAGCAGGCCGATTTGCTGTTCCAGATAGTAACGAAACAGATCGGGGCGGGTGACTGTGGTGGCGTATGTGCCGGGTTCGGACACATGGCCAAAGCTGAGGCGGGTATCGACCTGCGCATAGCTGGTCGTGGTGATGCGGATTTCGGGGTAGAACGCCCGCATCCGCCCTTTTGGCCGTTTGCCACCAAGAGTGTCGGCGAAATGCTTGCACAGAAATTCTGTCGAGGTGTTGTAAAGCGCGCATATCCGGTCAACGGCGGCACGGGCGTCGGTGAATTCCTCGGTCGTGATGGCGGGCGGGGTCAGAGTGTCGGTCTCTGTTATTATTTTTCTCATTTATTATCCTCAAACAGGTCGGTCAGTTCAAATTTGGTGACATCCACCAACCCGAGATCGGAGATCCGCAATTCGGGGATTACCACAAGGGCCAGAAGGGAATGTTGCATATAGGCATTGTTGACGGTGCAGCCGCAGGCAGCCATGGCCTCGACCATCTTTTGCGCGGCGGCGGCGACTTCTACGGCGGGGGCATCGGACATCAGGCCAGCGATGGGCAATTGCACCAGTGCCAGCTCGCGTCCGTCCTGCCAGACGGTAATCCCGCCGCCAACTTCGCCCAGACGGTTGGCGGCCAGTGCCATATCCTCGCGTGATGTGCCGACCACGATCATATGGTGGCTGTCATGGGCAACGGAACTGGCCATTGCCATCCGCCCCTTATAGCCAAAGCCCGAGACAAAGCCGTTTACCACCTCGCCCGTGGCGCGGTGGCGTTCAACCAGCGCGATTTGGCAGACATCGTTTGCCTCGTCACTAAGAACCAGCCCGTCCTGCACATCCAGCTCAGCCGTCAATGCCTTGGTCGGGGCCTGATTTTCAACCACGCCGATCACCTTGGCCTTGACCGCGTTGGCGCCTTCGGGGGCTTTGATTTCAAAATCGGCAGCTTGCAGATGTTTGCCCAGATGCACGGTGCCGCGGGCATCGTCGGGCCAATCCAGATGCGGGCAGTCCACCTTGATTTCCCCCGCCTCGGCCACAATCACCCCACGGGCGATCACGGTTTCAATCGGCAGGGTTTTCAGGTCCGAGGTCAGGATCAGATCGGCGCGGCGGCCCGGTGCGATGGACCCCAGTTCGCGTTCCAGCCCGAAATGGGTGGCGGTGTTGATGGTGGCCATTTGCAGCGCGATCAAAGGTTCACAGCCACAGTCAATCGCATGGCGCACCACGCGGTTCATGTGGCCGTCATTGACCAGAGTGCCGGAATGGCTGTCGTCGGTGCAGAGGATAAAGTTGCGCGGGTCCAGTCCCTTTTCGGTCACGGCGGTGATCTGTGTTTCCACGTCATACCACGCCGACCCCAGCCTCATCATGCTGCGCATCCCCTGACGCACACGCGCAATCGCGTCGGCTTCGCAAACGCCTTCGTGTTCGTCCGCCGGGCCGCCCGCGACATAGGCGTGGAAGGCGGGGCCAAGGTCGGGGCTGGCGTAATGCCCGCCCACGGTTTTGCCGGCGTTCTGGGTCGCCGCGATTTCGGCCAGCATTTTCGGATCGGCATTGATCACACCGGGGAAGTTCATCATTTCGCCCAGACCGATGATGCCGGGCCATGTCATGGCCTCGGCCACGTCTTCGGGGGTGATTTCATAGCCGGTGGTTTCCAGACCCGGCGCCGAGGGGGCGCAGCTGGGCATCTGGGTGAAGATGTTGATCGGTTGCAGCAGGGCTTCGTCATGCATCAGGCGCACGCCGCGCAGGCCCAGAACATTGGCGATTTCATGCGGGTCGGTGAACATCGACGTGGTGCCATGCGGGATGACGGCGCGGGCGAATTCGGCGGGGGTTAACATGCCCGATTCGATGTGCATATGCGCATCACACAGGCCGGGGATGATGTAACGCCCCTCGGCCTCGATCACTTTGGTGCCCTCGCCGATGCAATGCGACGCATCCGGTCCGCAATAGGCAAACCGCCCGTCGGCGATGGCAATGTCATGATTTTCAAGGATTTCGCGGGACTGGACGTTCACCCATTTCCCGCCGCGAATAACGGTATCGGCCGGTGCGCGTCCTGCCGCGACAGCGATCAGGTTGGTAGCGGATTCCGGCCATGTTTTGAGAGTTGTATTTTCCATTTACCTATTGTCGTCAGATTTGCGGATGATGCAAGCCCTGAAAACGCATGGCGGGTATGTAGGGGGTAACCATTTGATAATGCGCCGAAATCATATCCATTAAACCGGTTTAATGGATATGTCCCGTTGCCATATTTGCCCTGCCGCTAGCGGCCGCCATCGAAAATGTTTTCCAGAACATCCCGAAGCAGCTGTTCCGCCACATCATCGCGACCAGTTGATTGCGGCTGAAGCACGGGTTCCACTGGCGCTGGAGGAGCAGGCTTGATCATCGGCAGGGGTTTTGGTTCGATCCCGTCCAATACCCGCACCATGGTTTCATTCCAGATGCTGGCCGGCAGGCCGCCGCCGGTCACACCCTTTAGTGGTGTGTTGTCATCATACCCCATCCAGATGCCGGTGACGTAATCCGCCGAAAAGCCGATGAACCACGCATCGCGCGCCTTTTGCGTGGTGCCGGTTTTCCCCGCCAACTGCCAGCCGTCAATCCGTGCGCGCCGTCCGGTGCCGCGCTCCACCACCTGATTCATCATATAGGTCAGCCCGCGGGCCGCCTGCTCGCTGATTACCCGTTCGCCATAGCCGCCTTCCTGTTTCATCACAGGTTCGGAATCCCCCTGAAGGCGCAGTTCAATCAGCCCGTAAGGGGTAACACTGCGCCCGCCGTTCAGGATGCCGGCATAGGCGCCGGTCATTTCGATCAGAGTGGACTCAGACGCGCCGAGCGCCAGCGCCGGGCCTGCCGCCAGATCCTCGCGGATGCCGAAACCGGTGGCAACCGCCCGCACCGCATCGCGCCCCACGCTTTCGGAAATGCGCACAGTGGCGGTGTTCAGCGACCGCATCAGGGCTTCGGTCAGGGTTACGCGGCCATAGTATTTTCCGCCATAATTTTTCGGCGTCCACGGGCCGGAACCCGGGATGTTGATGGTCAGCGGGCCGTCCATCACATAGTCATTCGGGCTGTATCCCAGATCAAGGGCTGCGGCGTAAACGAAGGGTTTGAAGGTCGATCCGGTCTGGCGCAACGCCTGTGTGGCGCGGTTGAAGGCGCCCGACACCTTGGTCTGGCGTCCGCCAACCATCGCCCGCACGGCACCGTCTGCCGACATGACGATAATCGCCGCCTGCGCTTTCGATCCGGCGCTGACCTTGGTTTCAAAGATGTAGGACAGCGCATCTTCGGCCGCGCGCTGGATGCGCGGATCCAGCGTGGTGCGGATGATCACATCCTCGGTGGTGTCCTTGGTGAAAAACGATGGGCCACTGCTCATCACCCAGTCGGCGAAATAGCCACCAGCGCGGGCCTGCGCGGCCTTGGACAACACGGCGGGGTTTTCCCGCGCCTGTGCGGCCTGTGCGCTTGTCAGGTATCCCTGTTCTTCCATCAGTTTCAAAACCGTCAGCGCCCGATCCTGCGAGCGTTGCAGGTTGTTCGTCGGGGCATAGCGTGTCGGTGCCTTCAGCAGACCGGCCAGCATCGCCGCCTCGGCAGGGTTCACATCGCTGGCGGATTTCCCGAAATAGCGCTGCGCGGCGGCTTCGAACCCGCGCGCACCGGCACCCAGAAAGGCGCGGTTCAGGTAAATCGTCAGGATGTCGTCCTTGGAATATTTGGTTTCAAGCGCCAGCGCATAAACCGCTTCCTTGATCTTGCGCCACAGCGAGCCTTGGCGGCAATCATCCTCATAAGCCTTTTCCGTGTCCCATGCTTTTGGATCAAAGGGTTTGCCAAGACACAGCAATTTCGCGGTTTGCTGGGTCAGGGTCGAGCCGCCGTTGCCTGACAGCGGCCCGCGACCGGCCGCCAGATTGATCTTGATGGCACTGGCCACGCCACGCGGGCTTAGGCCGAAGTGGCCGTAAAAGCGTTTATCCTCGGTCGCGATGACTGCGTTTTTCAGATGCGGCGAAACCGTGTTTGCCGTGACAATCCCACCAAACAGATCCCCGCGCGAGGCAAAGCGGCGGTTGTCGCGGTCCAGCAGAATGACCGAGCCGCGCACACGCCCATCAACCAGTTGTTCAACGGAAGGCAAGGTGGAGTAATAGTAAAACACCCCCGCCCCGACCATCACACCGACCACAGCCGCAACACGCCAGCCGATCCGCCACATCATCCTCAGGATCCAGCCGAATACGCCCAGAAAGAAACCAACGATCGGGTTGAATTTACGCTTGGTCCGGCGGGTTCTGCGCCGTGTTGTCTTGCGGGCGGCGGGTTTGCGGCCTGCCGGTTTGCGTGCCGGTGCCGTTTTCTTGGCCGCCGGTTTGGATGTTTTGCGTTTGCCCGCAGCCGGTTTGGCCGCCGGATAGCGTTTGTCGGCCACCAATCGGCCGCGCTTTTTACCTGTACCACTCATTCGTCACCCTATCTGGTGCTTGCCTGTTTTTTGCCAACCTACACCGGCAATACAGAATTGTAGAGGGGGTAGTTCGCATTGTGTGGCGTTAAGTTACTGCTTAATTTTTAGGCGACAACCCGTAATTGCGCATAAATTGTGCGTTATACCCCTATTCCCCAATGGAATAACGCTCCGGTTGCTTGAGAATCACGGCCACACGCCCGTTTACCTGAACGCATAATTCGCAGGATGTCTGCCAAACACAGGGAAAACGTCGTGAAACTGATCAAAGCAATTCTGAAACCCTTCAAGCTGGAGGAAGTCCGCGAGGCGCTGACCTCTATTGGCGTGCGCGGCATGACCGTGACCGAAGTCAAAGGCTTTGGCGCGCAATCCGGCCACACGGAAATCTATCGCGGGGCGGAATACACCGTGAATTTCGTGCCCAAGGTGATGATCGAAATCGTGGTCGCCGCCGATGTGGTCGATCAGGTGGTCGATACCATCCAGAACACCGCCCGCACCGACAAAATCGGCGACGGCAAGATTTTCGTGCTGGATGTCGAACAAATCGTCCGCGTGCGGACAGGGGAAACCAACGAGGACGCGATCTAGGCCTGCCGCGCCGGATCGAACAAGGGGAACTGGAACAATGAATTTTCGCAATCTTACACTGGCAGCAACCGGCACGGCGCTAACAGCCACCGCCGCCTCTGCCGAAACCATGGACAAGGGCGACGTGTCCTTCATGATCTTTTCCACCGTGATGGTGCTGTTTATGATCCTGCCGGGTCTGGCGCTGTTTTACGGTGGGTTGGTGCGCAGCAAGAACATGCTGTCAGTGCTGACCCAAACCACGATGATCACCGCGCTGGTGATGGTGGTCTGGGTGATCTACGGCTATTCCTTTGCTTTCGGCGGCGGCTCCAGCCCGTTCTGGGGCGGCACGGGCAAACTGTTTCTGGCCGGTGTGACAATGGATTCAATGGCGGCGACATTTACCGACGGTGTGGTCATTCCCGAATTCGTGTTCATCGCCTTCCAGATGACATTCGCGGCGATCACCCCCGCCCTGATCATCGGCGCCTTTGCCGAGCGGATCAAATTCAGCGCGGTGATGGTGTTCACCCTGCTGTGGGTCACCTTTGCCTATTTCCCGATTGCCCATATGGTTTGGGACGGGGCCGGTTACATCTTTAACATGGGCGCGCTTGATTTCGCGGGCGGCACGGTTGTGCATATCAACGCCGGTGTTGCCGCGCTGGTTGGCGCAATCGTGATTGGCCAGCGCAAGGGCTATGGCAAAGACATGATGGCGCCGCATTCGATGACGCTGACACTGGTTGGCGCGGGCATCCTGTGGGTTGGCTGGTTCGGCTTTAACGCCGGTTCCAATCTGGAAGCCAACGGCGGTGCCGGTCTGGCGATGATCAACACCTTTACCGCCACGGCCGGTGCGATCCTTGGCTGGACCATTGTCGAAGGGTCGATCCGTGGCAAGGTATCCCTGCTGGGCGCGGCGTCTGGCATGATTGCCGGTCTGGTTGCCGTCACCCCTGCGGCCGGTTCGGTCGGCCCGGTGGGCGCGATTGTTCTGGGCGCCGGTGCCTCGATCGTTTGTTTCTTCTTTGTCACCACGGTGAAAAACAAGCTGGGCTATGACGACAGTCTGGACGTGTTCGGCATCCACGGCGTTGGCGGTATCATCGGTGCAGTTGGCACGGGTATCTTCACGGCACCATCACTGGGCGGCATCGGGGACGCAGAATACGACATGGTTGGCCAGACCCTGATTCAGGCACAGGCCGTCGGTATCACCATCGTCTGGACAGCGGTTGTATCCTTCGTGCTGTTCAAAGCCATCGACATGACCATCGGTCTGCGCGTCTCGGAAGAAGACGAAGCCCGTGGTCTGGACCTCGCTACTCACGGAGAGGCCGCTTACCACAACTGAATTACCGGTTGAAACGAGTGGACAGAGAAAAGCCGGCGGGGGAAACCTCGCCGGCTTTTGGATTGTGGGGCGCTTCATGCTATGACAAGCGCACCCATGCTGGGGAAATCTCTGTCCCCCATCCAAGCGCATACCCAAAGTGGATATTCATCTCGCCAACCGGTTCGATAAAACGCGCATTCGCAAGCGGGCCGGCATCAATTGCTTCGAATTCCAGATCCGTGACCATGTCGGCCACCGTTTTCTTGGCATCCGCATCATCCCCGGCAAGCAGAACCTGAACAGCCGGATTTCCCTGCCGCACCTCGAACGGAAGCGCCTGCCAGAACACGGTATTAAAGGCCTTCACAACATGTGTGCCCGGGGCGAGTTTGGCGATTTCCTCGGCGGCCGAGGTGGTGTGCCCGATCGTCAAAGCCATATAATCGGGCGTGATCGGATTGGTGATGTCCACCAGTATTTTTCCGGTCATATCGCCCGCCTCTTTGATTGCCGCTGCGGCGGCATCATACGGGGTTGCAAGGATCACGATGTCGGCGCCTGACACCGCATCAGCGATGGTTTTTCCCTGCACCTTGCTGCCGATTTCAGCGGCCAGTCGTTCAGCCACTTCAACATCCTTGTGCGCAAGTGCAACGTTTTGACCTTTGGCAGCGAACAGGCGGGCGAGACCAAGACCCATGTTGCCGGGTCCGATAATTGCGATATTCATGATTGTTTCTCCTTAATTTAAATCATGCCCCTTTTTCATTCATTCACCTGTTGCGATAAATACTTTGTTTTGTCATATACTAGGTATCTGAGGTATCGAATGGATCGATTAAAAAGCATCGAGGTTTTCGTCAAAACCGTGGAGGCCGGATCATTTGCGGGCGTTGCCGCGCAGTTCGGTTTGACCGCACCGATGGTCGGTCGCCATGTGCGCGCGCTTGAGGACAGCTTGGGAACCCAGCTTCTGAACCGGACAACGCGCCGCCATTCCCTGACTGAAGCCGGGCGTATCTATTATGAAAGGTCCAAGGCAATTCTTGCCGAACTGGAGGCCGCTGACGCAAGCGTTGCGCAGATGCGATCTGTCCCGCGGGGTGTTCTAAGGATCGGGGCGCCGGTTATTTTTGGCTCGGCCTGCCTTGCGCCTGTCTTGCCCGAATATTTTGCCGCCAACCCAGAGGTGCGGGTTGAAATGACGCTGAACAACCGTGTCTTTGATTTGCTGGACGAAGGCTATGATCTGGTCATCCGGACGGGCAGTTTGCCAGATAGCGGCCTGATTGCGCGCTCGCTTGGGCCTTACAAGCTGGTTGCCTGCGCATCCCCTGAATACCTTGCGCGAAATGGAACGCCGACCCATCCAGAGGATCTTGCCTCACATGCCTGTTTCGGGTTTCGTCCGGGGTCTGAATTTGACACTTGGTATTTTACCAGCCCCGAGTCCGGCGATGATGTGATCCCGGTTCAGGTGACTGGCCCGATGGCCGCGAATGACGGCCATGCGCTTCGCGAGGCCGCGCTGGGTGGTGCCGGAATCGTGCTGCAAGCCGAAGCATTGCTGTCACCCGATCTGAAAGCGAGCCGTCTGGTCAGGGTGCTCGAGAACTATCCCCCGCAGGCATTGCCCACGAGTGTTCTGTATTCCCCGACCAGAGCAATCACACCGAAACTGAGAAGCTTTATCACCTTTTTGACGGCCCATTTTGGAACCGCGAATAGGTGAGAACGTGCACCACAGTATTGCGCGGAATCAAATCCCCGTATCGATAATCGCCTTGGCCAGCACCGGAATCGTGGCCTCGTTCAGACCGGCGATGTTCATGCGGCTGTCACCGATCATATAGATCCCGTGCTCGGCCCGCAGGCGTTCGACCTGTTCGGGCGTCGCCCCCAACCGCGAGAACATGCCACGGTGCTGGGCCAGAAAACCGAAGCGGTCCGACCCGGAAAGGCGCTGCAACTCGCCTGCCAACTGGGTGCGCAGGGCCAACATGCCAAGGCGGACGTTTTCCAGTTCTTCCATCCAGTCGTCGCGCAGCACCTTGTCTTGCAGGATCATCGTCACCAAACGCGCGCCGTGGTCCGGCGGAAAGGAAAAATTCTGGCGGTTCAGAAATGCAAGTGTGCTTTGGGCCAGCGGTTTGTTCCCCGCTTCCTGCGAAACCGTCATCAGGATGCCGGTGCGTTCACGGTAGATGCCGAAGTTTTTCGAACAACTGGCGGCGATGATGGTTTCCGGCAGGCTTGAAGCCACCAGCCGCACCGCGGCCGCGTCATCCTCGAGGCCATCGCCAAAGCCCTGATAGGCGATGTCGATGAACGGCACCGCGCCGGTTTTCTGCAAGGAGTCCACCACCTCGGCCCATTGCGCCATGTTCAGGTTGGCACCGGTCGGGTTGTGGCAGCAGCCGTGCAACAGCACCACGTCACCGGCTTTGACACCGGCCAGATCGGCCATCATACCGTCGAAATCCACACCACGGGTGGCGTCGTCAAAGTAACGGTATTCGGCCATCTTCATGCCGACGTATTTGATGATCGAGGGGTGGTTGGGCCATGTCGGGTTGGACAGCCAGATGGTGGCATCGGGGTTGGCCATTTTGATCAGCTCCACCCCCTGCCGGATCGCCCCCGTGCCCC
This sequence comes from Profundibacter amoris, assembly GCF_003544895.1. GTDB lineage: Bacteria > Pseudomonadota > Alphaproteobacteria > Rhodobacterales > Rhodobacteraceae > Profundibacter > Profundibacter amoris. The sequence goes on along the minus strand of NZ_CP032125.1, from coordinate 195,322 downwards.
CCGGCGTGGCGGCTGCGGCCACACGGTCACGCGGCACGGCATCGCCCAGCACCAGATCGACCATCGCGTCGCCATAGGCTGGATCGCCGGCAAGGGCGGTGTATTTCTTGGTGGTTTCGACCTCCCACAGACGTTTCTCGGCCTCTTTGATGGCGCGCATGACAGGCGTATTGCCGCTGGCATCCTTGTAGATACCGACGCCAAGGTCGATTTTGTCAGTGCGCGGGTCTTCGCGGAATTTCTGCATCAGTTGCAGGATTTTGTCAGCGGGTTGCGGGGTAAGGTTGGTCAGCATCATGCGTCTCCGGTTACGACTTTCAGATCATTATACATGCCCCATTCGGACCACGATCCGTCATAGACCGAATGCTTGCGGTGCCCGATCCGTTCCAGCGCAAGGCTGGTGATACAGGCGGTCACGCCGGACCCGCAGGTATTGATCACGGGCTTGGACAGGTCCACGCCAGCGGCCTCAAATATCGCCTTTAACTGGTCGGGGGATTTCATTGTGCCGTCCTTGTTCAACAGGTCGGCGTAATAAACATTTCTGGAATTCGGGATGTGGCCCCCGCGCAAGCCCTCGCGCGGTTCCGGTTCTTCACCGCAAAACCGGCCGGGGGAACGGGCATCGACGATCTCGTAGTCACCAAGTTTGCTGGCGGCGGCGACCTGCGTCACATCTTTGACCAGTTGCGCCTGACGTTCAACCGTCATGTGGCGGTCGCGGATAATCGGGGGTATGTCTTCGACCGGCCGACCCTCGGCCAGCCATTTGGGCAGGCCGCCGTCCAGCACGGCGATGTCGGTCTTGCCCATCAGGCGAAACAGCCACCAGATGCGGGGCGATACCAGAATACCGGCGCTGTCATAGACCACCACCTGATGCCCGTCACCAACCCCCATAGCCCGCATCCGCGACATGAATTTTTCAATCGGCGGCGCCATATGCGGCAACTCGGATCGGTGATCGGCCACATCGTCGATGTCGAAATGGCGGGCATTGGGGATATGGACGGCCTGATATTCGGCAAAGGCATCGCGGTCCGGTTCATCCAGAAACCAAGAGGCATCGAATATCCGCAAATCGGGGCTGTCCAGGTGATCAGCCAGCCATGCGGTGGAAACAAGTGTTTTCGGATCGTCGTTCGACATGGGAACCCCTGTTAGCAATTATCCCGTATGGCCTAGCGCGAGGGGGGCACGCTGGCAAGGGATTCGGGCGCCCCGTGTATCAGGGCGCCCGCAATTCTGTTACTTGGCCATCATCTTTTTGACCATGCCGACAACGGCCAGCAGCACACCGCCGCCAACACCGCCCGAGGCAACCTGTCCGACAATCGCGCCGACATCCATGCCGCCGCCGGCCGCCATTCCACCGGCACCAAGCATCCCCAAAATCTTGGCGCCCAGACCGCCGCCAACAACACCGGCAATCGTATTGCCAAGGGTTCCAAGGCTAAGGTTTTTCATCAATCCGCCAGCAACATTGCCACCAACAGCGCCCGATAGCAGGCCAATAATCAATTCCATCATTTACTCAATCCTCCCAAACGGAGCCAATCAATACATGTCTACAACGCGGCCCCGAACGCCGCAGATGCAGCAAGCCTAGCGGGAAATTGACAATTTTCAACAAAAGTTAACGGTTTCCGTCAGGTCATCCGCCACTTTGGGCTTCGGATTCGGTCGATTGCATTTGCAGGGATTGCAGTTTTTCCGGCCATGTTGATTTAATATATGCCAGTGTTTGCGTGATTTCCTGATCCGAAAGCACATCGCCGAAACCGGGCATCCCGCTGTTGAAATCATCTATACCGGCCTTTTTCAGCGCAGCGGCACCCCCCAGTTTGATGTATTCGAACAACAACCTGTCCCCGTGATGCCATGTGTGGCCGGTTTCGTCATGCGGCGGGGCGGGCAGAACGCCGTTTTCATCGGGACTTTTCCAGTTCGCCTGCCCCTCCAGATTGGCCCCGTGACAAGAGGCGCAGTTTTCCTGATACAGTTGCTGCCCCAACCGGACATCCTGCGGCTGGCGACTGGCAAGCAGCGACCACCCCCCTGCCACCAGCGCAACGGCTGGCAGCACAAACAATGATATCTGCCCGATTTTCATGCCTCGACCCGCACCCATGTTCGCATTCCGGCGGCCTGATGGGACAACATGTGGCAGTGGAACAGCCATTCGCCCGGGTTTTCACCGATAAAGGCAATTTCCCGGGTTTCGTTTGGCTGCACCAGAATTGTATCCCGCAGCGGCCCCAAAGTGCCGTCTTTGCGGACCTCTTGAAAATGGTTGCCGTGAATGTGCATGGCATGCGGGAAAACAGTGTCATTGACAATGGGGATGCGCAGGGTTTCGCCTTTGCCTACCACGGCCAATGGTTCCCCGGGCATTCCGGCCACCCCGTTAAAGGCCCAGATTTGCCCGTTTTCAATCAATTCATTGGCGTCCATTTCCTGCCCGTTATAAACGGCCTTTCGCAAGCCGCCCATCGCGCCACCCGTCATGCGCAGCTCTGCCACGCGCGCGGTGGATACGTCGGTAAGATAGGCAATCGGGTTGGGGGGGAGTGCGGCGACCTGATCGCGCGGGTTGACTGACTGCTGGCCGGCAATCGGGATTTCCGACAGGATGAAAACCTGATCCCGATCCTGAATCAGAAACTGCGCCTTTTCGCCCACATCACCCGTGATATCGACAATGAAATCCACCCGCTGCGCCGGTGCCAGCACCATCGTTTCCGCCTTCATCGGCTGTTGCAGCGGCATCCCGTCCAGCGCAACGACATGGCCGGTCATTCCCCGCATCCCGAATTGCATGATCCGGTCTGTCGCCGTATTGACAAACCGAAGGCGCAACCGCTGGTTTTTCTGCACCTCCGGCACGTCGGGAAACAGGCGGGCATGGATATAATTGCCCAGACGGCCACCGTGGGACCAGTCATGTATCTGGCCGAAATCATCCGCGATTTGTGCCTGTTGGGTCAGCCGCCAGTCGTCCATCAAAACCACGATGTCGTGGTCCACCTCGGGGGCGTTTGGTTCGTCCACAATCAGCACGCCATACAGCCCGCGCGCGACCTGTTCGGTTGACTGGTTGTGCGAATGATACCAATAGGTGCCCGCATCCGGCACGGTGAAATCATAGAGGAAATCACCATCAGGTTTCACCGCATCCTGCGTCAACCCCGGCACACCATCCATTGCGTTGTCAATCCGCAAGCCGTGCCAATGCACCGCTGTATCCTGCTTTAGCGCATTCACCAACCGGCGCTGCACCCGCGCGCCCTGCCCGACCCGGATCATTGTGCCAGGCACGGCGCCATCAAACGCCCAGACATCGGTCTGCGGGTATTCAGCCGGCGCGACCTGCACCTTTGCCGTCCCGGCCCGCAGTTCGCGGATTTCTGTGGCCCTTGCGATATTGGGCATCAGGGCAAGCGCCGAAACACCGGCGAAGAATTGTCGTCTGGTTATGTTGTGCATTGCATGGGCCTTCCGGTGGTTGATCGGCAGTGGAATTGCGGGTCAGTTATTCCCTTCGGAATGCCCTGTATCTCCGGCATCTTCTTGATGAACTTCGGCTTCCGGTTCCATTCCGTGATCGCCGCCGCCGTGCATCATTTCTTCTATGTCGTGGGGGATGTCGGCCTGCGAGAATTTCGCCTGTTCGTCCGTGTCATGGACAAAGGCAATGATCGCCGCCAGCTCGTCGCCGGTCAGTTCGATTTGCCCGCCCATTTCATCCTCTTGCATGGCAATCATCGCCGGTGCGCCGCGCCACATTTTTGCGGCAAAATCAAAGGCGTTCATCGGGTCATCCATATATTCCGCCGCGAATTCGGGCGCATCTTCGCCGCCGATGCCGTTTACGGAATGGCAGACGACACAGCCCTTCGAGGCAAACAGTTTACGCCCCTTAGCGGGGTCGAATGCCGGAATCTGAAGGCCGTTTTCCAGAACGAATCCGGATCTTGACATATGGTCGCTGATTTCCGCGTTATCTTGTGCAAAAGCGGTGTGTGCTGTCATTCCCAATACGAATGCCAAAGTGATTGTAATTTGCTGTTTCATGCCGTTTTCCTTTGTTTTCAATGACTGTTTGTCAGAGGTTCAGAAGTCATCAACTTTGCGGTTCCATATCTTCGCTGCCCAAAGGCAGGATAATTTCCACTAGCAAGCCACCTTCGGGCCGGTTGGACAGCGTGATATCCCCGCCGTGCGCCTGAATAACCGTGCGGGCAATCGACAGCCCCAGACCGGTGCCGCCGGTTTCAAGATTTCGCGATTTTTCCACCCGCACGAACGGGTCGAACACCCGCTCCAGATCGTCATGGGGGATGCCGGTTCCATGATCGGAAACGGTGATCATGACGTTGTTGCCATCGCGCATGGCCGCGACACTGGCACCGCCGCCATAGCGGATGGCGTTTTCGATCACATTGCGCAGCGCGCGGCGCATCGCGACAGGTTTGATGCGAACCCGCATCGGGGCGACATCCTGCAAGGTGGCATCCCCCCCGACATCGGAAATATCCGCCACCAGTTCGGTCAGGAAATCGGGCACTCCGACAGTCCGGGTTTCCTCGGCCGTGACCATACCGCGCGCGAATGACAAGGTGGATTCGACCATCTCCTGCATTTCCTCGATGATCGCGACCAGCCGTTCGCGGGTTTCGTCATCATCGACCATTTCCGCACGCACCCGAAGTGCCGTCAGCGGCGAGCGCAGGTCATGGCCAAGGGCTGCCAGCAGGCGGGTGCGTTCAGACACAAAGCGGGTCAATCTGCCCTGCATCTCGTTGAAGGCGGTGGTCAGGCGGCGCAGTTCCTCGGGGCCTTGCACCGGCAGTTCGGGCACTGTTTCACCGCGGCCCAGACTTTCGGCGGCAGTGGCCAGTTTGCGCAACGGGCCGGTCAGCCGGCTAAGTGCCACCCAGACCGTTGCCATGATGATCAGCGTGGCCAGCGCATAGCTGAGGGTCGATATCCAGGGCCATTGGATTGGCGGGCGGTGGAACCGTGTAGAGACGTTCAGCCATTGCCCGTCACGCAACGCGATGGCCAGTTGCATTTCCACCGAGGCCAGATCAAGCCCCATCATCTGTTCGTGCATCCGCACCATTTCAGGCGCCACTTTTTCCATCACCGAAACGGGGCCGGTCTGATGCAGTTCCACCCTGATTTCGTGGGCATCCGCATCATCCAGAAAACTGCGAATGCGTGACTGGATTACACCGCCCATATCATGGTTCAGGTGATCAACCGACGGGGTATCGGACAGTGAAAACCGCACCAGTGGAGAATCCGCCGCGCGCAGAATGTCCGGTCGCAGATCTGCCGGCGCGGCCTCGATCAGGCGCACAACATTGGCGGCGCGGCCTGCCGCCTCGAGCCCGAGGGCGGCGCGAACCGCAAGGCGGCGTTCATCGACGAAAAGCCACAGGTTAATGATCTGGACCACTACAAAGGTGGCAAGGATCACCAGCACAAGTTGCCCGCGCAGGGATTTGGGGAGCAGCCGGCGCATCAAAGATTCTTTACATCTGTGGCAAGGCAATAACCGCCGCCACGCACGGTGGTGATGATCTTGGGTTTGCCCGGATCGGTTTCGATTTTCCGGCGCAACCGGCTGACCTGATTGTCGATGGTGCGGTCAAACACCTGTGCAGTGCGCCCCGATGTCAGGTCCAGCAACTGGTCCCGCGACAACACAAAGCGCGGGCGTTCCAGCAATACGGTCAGCAGTTTGAATTCGGCGGTGGTCAGCGCGGTTTCGTCGCTGCCATCCACCCGGGTAAGCACCCGCCGGTCGGTATCCAGCACCCAATCGCCAAACTGCACCCGATGGCCGGACAAAGCCCCTGCCGATGGCTCGGACCGTTCACGGCGGCGCAGAATGGCCTTGATCCGTGCCAGCAATTCACGCGGGTTGAAGGGTTTGGGCAGGTAATCATCCGCCCCGATTTCCAGCCCGATGATACGGTCTGTTTCCTCGCCCAGCGCGGTCAGCATCAGAATGGGGGTGCGCCCCTCGGCGCTTAGCCTGCGACAGACGGACAGGCCGTCCTCGCCGGGCATCATCACGTCCAGCACGATCAGATCAAACCGCCCGCGCGCCAGTTTGGCATCCATTTCAACCGCATCCTGCGCAACGGTTGCACGAAAGCCGTTCTTTTCCAGATAGCGCATAACGGCATCGCGGATTTCCCTGTGATCGTCAACAATCAGGATATGGGGCAAAATATGTGTCGTTTCATTCATGGTGTTTTCCGTTTAGCGCGGCTTTGCCCTGTTTGTCGCAGGGAAAAGTGTATCCGTTTGTAGCAGAGTTTGCGCTTGCGACACAGTGATACAATTCCACCTGTAAGCTGGCATAGTCCTGCGACAAACACCCCCCAGATAGATGTTATCGAAACATGAAACACACGAGGTAATGTCATGAAACGCAATACAGCTCTTTCTCTTGGTCTTGTCACCGCAATTGCAATGGGGGCCGCGATCTCGACACCTCTGTTTGCCGGAAGCGACCATGGCCAGCAAACCGGCAAAACCCAACAAGGTGCCATGATGGGAAACCAGGGTGGTATGATGGGTGGCCAGCAAGGTCATCAGGGTATGAAGCAAATGATGATGAAAATGCACAGCCAGATGATGGGCGGCGGCCAGGGTATGATGGGCGGCGGCATGATGGGCGGTGGAAAAATGGGCGGCATGGGCTATATGAAAGGCATGGATGCCGACGGTGACGGAACCGTTTCCCCTGACGAAATGCGCGCCGGTCTGGACGCCAAGCTGAAGGATTTTGACGCCAATGGCGACGGCACCCTTTCCATTGAAGAATTCGAAGCCCTGCACAGCGCCGCGATCCGTGAAAAGATGGTTGATCGTTTCCAGATGCTGGACAGCGATGGCGATGGAATGGTGACAGCCGATGAAATGGCCGCCCCCGCCGATCGTATGGCCAAAATGATGGCGAAACGTCAGGCCGCAATGGGGGCCGGTGGTGGCATGGGCATGGGGGCCGGGAACGGCAACATGATGCAAAATCAGGATAACTAGGGGCACAGCCCTGAACCTGACAAACAAAGGAGTACCAAAATGATGGGAAATCAACTTGAAACCGGCATGGGTTATGGCATGGGATGGGGCATGGGACTGGGCGGCATTGGAATGCTGCTGGTTGTCGCTGTCTTTGTTCTGGGGATCATCGCCCTGCTGAAATACATCCGCAACTGACGGCTAAAGGAAACCGGAAATGACATATACAATCAACCGCTTGATCAAGGACACCGATATTGACGCCGTCGATACCCGCGTCCGCGCCGCTTTGACGGAAAAAGGGTTCGGCGTTCTGACCGAGATCGACGTCAAGGCAACGATGAAGAAAAAGATCGACGTGGATATGGAGCCTTACCGTATCCTCGGGGCTTGCAATCCGAAGATGGCCTATCAAGCCATCGGGATTGAGCCGCGGGTCGGGGCGATGTTGCCCTGCAACGTGATCCTGCGTCAGGTGGACGGCGGTATCGAGGTCAGTGCGATTGATCCGGTGGCCTCGATGCAGGCGATCGGCAACGACGAGTTGAAATCGGTCGCAGGCGAGGTTCGCGATCTGCTGGCCGAAGCTGTTGACGCTGTGTAAATGAATGCTCTGCGCCACTGGCGCCTTGCGCTATTGATTGCCGCCGCAATAGGTATTGCGGCGGCAGTTCTGTTTTTCCCGGATTGGGCGGCAGACCTGTTCGGGTGGATAAATCAGGATAAAATCACCCTGATGACCCGGCAGGCAGGCATTTGGGGGCCGGTTCTGATCGTTACCCTGATGCTGGCGGCGGTTGTTTTCAGCCCAATTCCCAGTGCCCCGATCGCGCTGGCAGCGGGGGCAACATACGGTCACTATCTGGGGGCTGTGTATGTCGTCATCGGGGCCGAAGCAGGTGCATTGATTGCCTTCGGTCTGGCCCGAAAACTGGGGCGAAACACAATTCGCAAGTGGTTGGGAGACAAACTGTCGCCAATAAAGCTACTTGGATCACAGGGTGTCTTGATGTGGGCGGTTTTTGCCAGCCGGCTGATGCCTTTCGTTTCGTTTGATCTGGTCAGTTATGCAGCCGGCCTAAGCAATCTGGCGTTCTGGCGTTTCGCTTTGGCAACACTCGCAGGGATCATTCCGGCCAGTTTCTTGTTGGCACATTTCGGGGGCGAGATGGCGAATGGGAAACTCGGCAATGCCGCCTGGATTGCCTTGGGATTGGGGATCATGACCAGTACGTCAATTCTTTGGGCAATACGGCAAGGCAAAAGGAAACGATCCGATACCTTTGCGGCCGAAACGGGTGATGCCCCTTAACAATGCCGCTCAGGGATTGCGCCAGAAGACGCCATAACATGCTGTTATATAATAACTAAATGGAATAATCACTATATTTCTTGCAACCCTTGACCTTCCAGTTACTAGAAGGATTAGATTGAAATTAGGCACCAACCCATGAGGGATCAAAATGTCAAACGCGCATAATTCAAAAGACAACACTATGGCACACGACCACCACAACCATAGCCACGGAAACATGGAAATACCGGTCGGCGACAATGTTGCTGTCGATCCGGTTTGCGGTATGCAGGTGGCTCTGGATGCGGGCAAGCCAACGGAAATCTGGCAGGATCAAACGTTTCATTTTTGCAGCGACAAATGCCATGGAAAGTTCAACGGTGATCCGTATTTCTATGCCTCCGGCAACAACCAGCTGAAGCAAGACGAGGCCAGTCAAAGCGTTGAATACACCTGCCCGATGCACCCCGAAATCCTGCAACAAGGCCCCGGCACCTGTCCGATCTGTGGCATGGCGCTGGAACCGGTTACCGCAACCGGCGAGGAAAAGAACGAAGAACTTGAGGATTTCACCCGCCGCATGTGGATCAGCGCCGCCGCCGCTGTGCCTTTGGTCATCATGACAATGGGTCCGCTGGTTGGCCTTCCGGTGCGCGAATGGATCGGCGAAAAACCCGCTGTCTATCTGGAATTTGTGCTGGCAACCCCGATTATCCTGTGGGCAGCCAAGCCCTTTTTCGTGCGGGGCTGGAACTCGATCAGAACCATGAACCCTAATATGTGGACCTTGATCGCGCTGGGGGTTGGGGCAGCTTATCTTTATTCACTGGTCGCCACGTTCCTTCCGGGGGTCTTTCCCGAGGAATACAAGTCAGGCGGCGTGGTCGGCACCTATTACGAAGCCGCCGTAGTGATCGTGACCCTGGTTTTTGTCGGGCAGGTGCTGGAGTTGCGCGCCCGCGAACGAACCGGTGACGCGATCAAGGCCTTGCTGGATCTGGCCCCCAAAACCGCGCGGCGTATTCTGGCAAATGGCGACGAATATGATGCCCCGCTGGAAAACATCCTTGAGGGGGATTTGCTGCGTGTGCGCCCCGGGGATGCTGTGCCGGTGGACGGTGTGGTGATCGAGGGCACAACCGCGATTGACGAAAGCATGCTGACAGGGGAATCCCTGCCGGTGACCAAAGGGCCGGATGATCCGGTGACAGGCGGCACGATCAACAAGAACGGCTCGCTTGTGATCCGCGCCGCCCGTGTGGGGGCCGATACGGTGCTGTCACAGATCGTGGAAATGGTGGCGGGGGCCAAACGGTCGCGCGCGCCGATTCAGGGGATGGCGGACAAGGTATCGTCGGTCTTTGTGCCGCTGGTAGTGCTGATTGCAAGCACGGCTTTTGTCGTCTGGTATTTCTTTGGTCCCGACCCTGCGCTGATATTTGCCGTGGCCTCGGCGGTTTCGGTGCTGATTATTGCCTGCCCCTGCGCCCTGGGTCTGGCGACCCCCATTTCCATCACCACAGCCGCCGGTCGCGGGGCGCAGGCGGGTGTGTTGATCAAGGACGCCGAAGCGCTGGAACGCATGGCCGGTGTGGATACGCTGATTGTCGATAAAACCGGCACCCTGACCGAAGGCAAGCCAAAGCTGACCGATACGCTGGCGCTGGGCAACGTAAAAGAAGACGAATTGCTGTCCCTTGCCGCCGCCCTTGAAAAGGGGTCGGAACATCCCTTGGCCGAAGCCATCGTGGCCGGTGCGCAGGACAAAGGCCTTGAGGTTGGCAAAATTGCCGATTTTGAAGCGGTCACGGGCAAAGGTGTTCAAGGCATGATCGGCAAGCGCATAGTGGCCCTTGGCAACAAGGCGATGATGGCAGGTATCGGCCTGACGACCGAAACTGCCGATGCACAGGCCGACGCCCTGCGCGCAGAGGGCAAAACCGCAATGTATGTGGCTGTTGACGGTGATCTTGCGGGCATTGTGGCGGTGGCTGACCCGATCAAAGGCAATGTCGCCGACACCATCAAGGCGCTGCATGGCGTGGGCTTGCGGATCATCATGGCCACCGGCGATAACGAGCACACGGCGCAGGCCGTGGCATCACAACTGGGCATCGACGAAGTGCGCGCGGGTGTCATGCCCGAAGACAAAAAGGATCTGGTCGAGGAGCTGCGCCGCGCCGGCCATTCCATTGCCATGGCCGGTGACGGGGTGAACGATGCCCCCGCCCTTGCGGCGGCGGATGTGGGGATTGCCATGGGCACCGGTGCGGATGTGGCGGTTGAAAGTGCCGGCATCACCCTGCTGGGCGGTGATCTGTCCGGGATTGTGCGGGCGCGCAAACTGGCCAAGGCCACGCTGCGCAATATCAAGCAGAACCTGTTCTTTGCCTTTGCCTATAATGCCGCCGGTGTGCCGGTGGCGGCAGGTATCCTTTATCCGCTGACAGGCACCCTGTTGTCCCCGATGATCGCGGCGGCGGCAATGAGCCTGTCGTCCGTATCGGTGATCAGCAACGCATTGCGGCTAAGGAAGGTGGGGCTATGAATGCGCGCCCGTCCTTGGTCTGGCGGCTTTTGCTACGGGCGATGTATGCAACGCTGAAACACGCGGCCGAGCGTGTGTTACTGTCGCGCAGCTTCGGAACCCCGTATGGGCCATCGCGCTGGCTGCGGGCCGATTTACATCGTTTTGATATGTTCGTGCAAAATGAACTGGTCCGGTTGCCCCCAATTGCCTAGGGCGTAGACCTATAAACCCTGCACCACTGGTTTGGCGGATTTTGTCTGTGAGGATAGCTTAACGAGTGCCGTAATCTGGTTGATTATCAGCGAGTTAAGCTGTTCTCACGGGGAAAATCCGCCAAATCCGAAGGACGGGGTTGACGCTTCATCTCAACGGCTTGGGGCGTTTGGAAATAGAACCACTATTTCCGGCGCACCCCAAGTCGTTGATATTTTGCGACAATCCCGCCAGTGGCGTAGGGTTTATAGGTCTACGCCCTAGGGGCAGGGCCTGTGCAGATCACAATCAACTGCGCATATTGGCAATCATGCAAGATCGACTATTCCTGAACCGCCAGAACCATCCCTTCGGAATTGCGGTATTCATTGCCGCCCAGATGTTCAAAGGTTACACAGGTTTCGCCTTTTTTCGGACCACTTGTCATATTCATGCAAATCCCGTCGTCATTGTATTTCCATGTGCCGCTACCGGAAATGATAAAGGCTTTCATCCGTACCGTTCCATTCGTGTTATACTGTAAATGAACGGTCATCCCCTTGCGCGATGTGGTCAGGGGTTTGCCGATAATTTCCTTTGCGATCCGGTCTCTGGACAAAATTTCGGCCGTGGCCGGAAGGGCGGTAACCGTCAAAGTGGCTGCGGTAAGGGCAAGGGCTGTGGTCAGTTTGCGCATGATATGTCTCCTTGAAAGTAGACGGTATGGAAATAGTGTGTCGCATTTCTTGAAATAGGTTATTGATCTATTACTTGCAAGGTGTGATCAAATACACACTGTACTAGCGAGGAACCGCCATGAAGATCAGTTTTCTAGGAGCCGCCCGCGAAGTCACGGGATCATGTTATCTGGTTGAAACCGGTGCCCGCCGCTTTCTGGTGGATTGCGGCATGATCCAGGGAAGCCCTGAAGCGATGGCGCGCAACCGTGAACCCTTTGGTTTCGATGTGGCCACGATAGATTTCGTGCTGCTGACCCATGCCCATATCGACCACAGCGGGTTGTTGCCCAAACTGGCCCGCAACGGATACGAGGGGCCGATCTATACCACTGCCGCCACAGCGGACCTGTTGCAGGTTCTGCTGCCCGACAGCGCCTATATTCAGGAAACCGATGCCAAACGTGCGCGCCGTCACGCCCGTGGCAAAAAGGTGGACGATGCCACCCCCGCCTATAGCATCGACGATGCCAAAGCGGCGCTGGCCCTGTTACAGCCGGTGGCTTACGACAGCCAAGTCACCCCGCGCAGCGATGTGCGCTGCCGGTTCCGCGATGCGGGGCATATTCTGGGGTCTGCCATTATCGAGGTCTGGGTGACCGAAGGCGGCAAGGAAACCAAAATCGTGTTCAGCGGCGATCTGGGGCAGCCCCACCGCCCGATCCTGCGCGACCCGACCCCGATCGGGGATGCCGACATCCTGTTTATCGAATCCACTTACGGCAACCGGATGCACAAAAGCCATGACGACACGTTGAAAGAACTGGCCGAAGTGGTGGACAACACCCTGAACGTCAAGGGCGGCAATGTGATCGTGCCGGCCTTTGCCGTGGGGCGCACGCAGGAAATCCTGTATCACCTGCACCGCCTGACCCGTCAGGGCCGCCTGCATGATTTGAAGATATTCGTGGACAGCCCGATGGCGTCAAAAGCGACCGAAATCACCAAAAAGCATTTCGAGCTGTTTGACGAACAGGCGCGCGATCTGGTCGAATGGCATGACGAAGGCACAGACCTGCCCTATCTGCATTTCACCGCCAGCGTTGACGAATCCAAAGCCCTGAACCAGATCCGGTCCGGCGCGATTATCATTTCCGCCAGCGGCATGTGCAACGCAGGGCGCATCCGCCACCACCTGCGCAACAATCTGCCGCGCCCGCAGTGCAGCATACTGATCACCGGTTATCAGGCCGAGGGCACTTTGGGCCGCCGGCTGGTTGATGGTGCCCCCGTTGTGCGCATTTTTGGTGATGAAATTCCGGTCAATGCCAGCATCCACACCCTGAACGGCTTTTCCGCCCATGCGGATCAGGCGGCACTGCTGGAATGGGCGAGCCATTTCAAAACCGCGCCCGAACAGGTTTTTGTGGTGCATGGCGAAGCCAAGGCTGCCGAGGAATTTTCCGGTCTGCTGAAAAACCGCTATGGCTGGAAAACACTGGTTCCCGAACACGGGCAGACCGTTACGTGGAATCCGCAAACCCGAAGGCTTGAATCATGAGCTACAGTGACTGGAGCAAAGCCCTGCAAGAGGAAATCCTGCATAGTCCGGCCTACAGGCTGGCCTACGAGGACATAGACCTGCTGGCCGATGACGATCTGCGCCCCGTACGCCTGCAGCTGGAACTGCTGAAACCCGAACGCGCCCTGCATGAGCACGGGATCAATTCAACCGTGGTGGTCTTCGGCAGTGCCCGAACCCTGCCCTTGCAAGAGGCAAGGCTTCGGCTTGAGCAGGCCGAGCAAGCCTGCGTTGCAGACCCCGACAATGAAGCGGCACAAAAGGCGCTGAACGTGGCACTCCGCCAGCACCGGCAGGCCGGATACTATGAGCAGGCCCGCGAATTTGCCACGCTGGTTTCCAAACGGTTCCAGCAGGAAAAGCGGCGCGATTTCGTGGTCGTCACCGGCGGTGGTCCCGGCATCATGGAGGCCGCAAATCTGGGCGCCTACGAGGCCGGAGCGCGCTCGATCGGGCTGAACATCACCCTGCCGCGTGAACAAAAACCAAACCCGTTCATCACCCCCGAACTTGCGTTCCGGTTCCACTATTTCGCCATCCGCAAGATGCATTTCCTGATGCGGGCCAAGGCGCTTGTGGCCTTCCCCGGCGGCTTTGGCACCTTTGACGAACTGTTCGAGGCCCTGACCCTGATCCAGACCCGCAAGATGCAGCGCGTGCCAGTGGTGCTGTTCGGGGCGGAATTCTGGCAACGGGCGGTTGATTTCGAATTTCTGATTTCCGAAGGTGTGATCGCGCCCCGGGATCGCGATCTGTTCGCTTTCGTCGAAACCGCAGAACAGGCGGTTCAGGTTCTGCATGATTTCTATCAGGGGAAGCCACCAGAATGACGCGCGCGCCCCGAACATCCGGCCCACAGACAACACGCCCCCAAGGAGTAACACCATGACCCGCAAATTTTCCGTCTTTCTGGTCCTCGCCGTGATTGCGGCGTTCATGGGCTATGCCGCCTGGAAGGTGCTTCTGGCCCCCAGTGATCTGCCCCCCGAAGGGTTCGCCCGCGGCAATGGCAGGATCGAGGCCGATCTGATCGACGTGTCCGCCCGCCTGCCAGGACGGGTCAAAACCATCAATGTGCGCGAAGGCGACATGGTGAAACCCGGCGATGTGCTGGCGATAATGGACACCGCCGAACTGGAAGCGCAGCGGATGCGCTCGCTGGCGGCTGTGGCAAGCGCCCAAGCCGCCGTGGCCGTGGCCGAAGCGGGGGTTTCCCAAGCCGAGGCCAAACTGGCCCTTGCCCAAAGCGAAGTGAAGCGGTCGGAAGAATTGAACCGCAAAGGTGTGGTTTCGCAAGAAGCGCTGGACATCAAACGCACCGAAGCCCAACTGTCCGAGGCCGGTCTGGACGCCGCCAAGGCCGGTGTCGAGGCCCAGAAACGCGCTGTGGACGCCGAAAAGGCCGCGTTGCAACAGATCGAGACCCAGATTGCCGACAGCACGCTTTATTCCCCCGCCGTTGGCCGCGTTCTGTACCGTCTGGCCCAGCCGGACGAGGTTGTGGGCAGTGGCGGCAAGGTGTTGACGCTGGTCAGTCTGGAAGATGTCTATATGGAATTCTTCCTGCCCGCGACGGCGGCTGCCCGCCTGCAAATCGGGGATGGTGCGCGCATTGTGGTCGATGTCATGCCGGATGTTTCGATTCCGGCCGTGGTGTCCTTTGTCGCCCCGCAGGCACAGTTCACCCCGAAACAGGTAGAAACACTGGCCGAACGCGAAAGCCTGATGTTCCGCATCCGTGTGCGCATCCCGCCCGAACTGGTGCAAAACCGGATCGAGCGCGTGAAAACCGGCGTGCGCGGGGTGGCATGGGTGCGGCTGTCAGGCCCCGACGGGCTGCCCGACTGGCCCGAGGGACTGACCCCGCCATTGATGGGCGAACTGCCTGATCCCGCAACCGGAGGCACAGGCAATTGACCCAGCCCCCGAGCCGGACACAAGCTGCAGCGGAACTGACATCGGTCAGCCATGCCTATGGCAAGGTGATGGCGTTGCAGGACGTCACCCTGACTCTGCCTGCCGGCAAAATGGTAGGCCTGCTGGGGCCGGACGGGGTGGGGAAATCTACCCTGATGGGACTGGTGGCCGGTGCCAAAAGGCTGCAAAGCGGCAGGATTGAAACGCTGGGCGGGGATATGTCCAATGCCCGCCACCGCACACAAATCGGTCGCCGGCTGGCCTTTATGCCGCAAGGGTTGGGGCGCAACCTGTATCATGACCTCAGCCTGCTGGAAAACCTTGAATTCTTTGGCAAACTGTTCGGTCTGGACGCCGCCGAACGCAAATCCCGCATCACCCGTCTGACCCGCGCAACCGGCCTTTATCCGTTCCTTGACCGCCCCGCCGGCAAACTGTCGGGCGGGATGAAACAGAAGGTGGGCCTGTGTGCCGCCCTGATCCATGACCCCGATTTCCTGCTTCTGGACGAACCCACCACCGGCGTTGACCCCCTGTCGCGCCGCCAGTTCTGGGATCTGATCGGCAACATCCGCGCGGACCGCCCGCAAATGAGCGTGCTGGTTTCCACCGCCTATATGGAAGAGGCCGCCCTGTTCGACCATCTGGTTGCCATGAACGGCGGTCGCGTGCTGGCACAGGCAAGCCCCGCCGACCTGATGGCCCAAACCGGCACCGACACGGTCGAGGCCGCTTATGTGTCCCTGCTGACCGCGGATGAGCCACAAGACCAAGCCGCCAAACCCGCCATTGCCCCGCCCGCTGCCACCACCCTGCCAGCAGATGCAGAACCGGCCATCCGCGCGCGCAACTTGACGCGGCGTTTCGGCGATTTCACCGCCGTTGACAACGTCAGTTTCGACATCGCCAAAGGCGAGATTTTCGGCTTCCTCGGCTCAAACGGCTGCGGCAAAACCACCACGATGAAAATGCTGACCGGCCTGCTGCCTGCGTCAGATGGCGAGGCATGGATTTTCGGAAAACCCGTGGATGCGCAGGACATCAGCACCCGCAACCGCGTCGGCTTTATGTCGCAATCCTTTTCGCTGTATGGCGAATTGACGGTGCGCGAAAATCTGGTGCTGCACGCGCGTCTGTTCCATCTGGGCGGGGCAAAAACCAGACAGCGCATGGATGAACTGGTGCCGCGTTTCGGGCTGGGCCCCTATATGGACCAGCGTGCCTCGGAACTGCCGCTGGGCCTGCGCCAGCGCCTGTCGCTGGCTGTGGCGGTGATCCACGAACCCGAAATCCTGATTCTGGACGAACCCACCTCGGGTGTGGACCCGCAGGCGCGCGATGCCTTTTGGAATCTGCTGCTGGAACTGGCTCGCCGTGACGGGGTGACAATTTTCATCTCGACCCATTTTATGGACGAAGGCATGCGCTGTGACCGCATTTCCCTGATGCATGCCGGTCAGGTTCTGGTCACGGACGAGCCGCACAAGCTGATCGAGAAACGCGGCGCGCAAAATCTGGAAGAGGCGTTCATCGCCTATATCAGCGATGTGCTGCCACCCGAAGACACCAGCGACGAAGGGCTGCTGAACAGCGCCGAAGATACAGATCGCAAGACCCGCGAGAGCGGCTTCAGCCTGCGCCGCCTGCTGGCCTATACCTCGCGCGAGGCGATGCAGGTGCGGCGTGACCCGGTGCGGCTGGCCTTTTCCTTTATCGGCAGTGCCATCCTGTTGCTGATCATGTCGTTCGGCATCTCGCAAGAGGTGCGCAGCATTCCCTATGCGGTCTATGATCTGGACCAAACCCCCGAAAGCCGCGCCTATCTGTCAACCTTTGGCGATACCGGCTGGTTTGAAAAACACGCCCCGATCCTGAGTGCCGACGAGCTGGATGAACGTATGAAAAGCGGGGAACTGGCGCTGGCGCTGCAAATCCCGCCCGATTTCGGCCGCAGCCTGCGGCGCGGGGAAACCGCGCAGGTCGCGGCGCGGATCGACGGCACCGATACGCAGCGGGCCGGCACGGTGGAAAGCTATGTCAGCGGGGCGCACAACAGCGTATTGACCCAGGGATTCGACGGCGCATTGGCGCTGGATGTGATCGCGGTGCCGCGCAGCCCCGATGCGATACCCCCGGCCCAGCTTGCCCCGCGATTCCGCTATAATCCGGCAATGGAGAGCCTGCCGGCCATCGGCCCATCGATCCCGCCGCTGCTGTTGCTGCTGTTTCCCGCCATCCTGATGGCGGTCAGCGTAGCGCGAGAAAAGGAAATCGGCACCATCACCAATTTCTATGTCACCCCGACCAGCCGGATTGAATTTCTGGTTGGCAAACAACTGGTCTATATCGGTATCACCCTGCTGAATTTCGCCATCATGACGGCGCTGGTGGTCACGGTGCTGGGCGTGCCCCTGCGGGGGGATCCGCTGGCGCTGGTGTTCGGCGCGCTGCTTTATGCGGTGGCGGCCACGGGATACGGGCTGATTGTGTCCACACTGGCCAAAACACAGGTCACAGCGGTTTTTGCCGCCGCCATCCTGTCGGTCATGCCCACCTTGCAGTTTTCCGGCATGATCACCCCCGTTTCATCGCTCGAGGGGGCGGCACATGTCATGGGCATGATGTGGCCGACCACATGGTATATGGGCGTCAGCGTGGGGGTCTTTACCAAGGGGCTGGGGCTGGCGGAACTGTCGGGCCACATCGCGCGACTGGCGCTGTTCGGCCCCGTCCTGACCGGCATCGCGGTGCTGGCCCTGCGCAAACAGGAGAAATGATCATGCGGCGGCTGACAAATATTTTCTGGCTTTCAGGCAAGGAACTCAAAAGCGTGCTGGGGGATCCGGTGATGGTGATCCTGATCATGTGGTCCTTTGTGGTGGCGGTGCTGCTGGAAGCCAGCGGCGCGGGCGATACGGTCTATAACGCCGCCATTGCCATTCTGGACGAGGATAACTCAACCCTGACCCGCCATCTGGCCGGCGCCCTGGGGCCACCGTGGTTCCAGTTGCCGGTGATGATCACCCCCGATCAGGTGGCGCCGGAAATGGACGCCGGACGGATCATGTTCGTGCTGGGCTTTCCGCCGAATTTCGAGGCCGACGTGATTGCCGGCCTGTCCCCTGTGGTGCAGCTCGAAGTGGACGCCACCGCCGTATCGCAGGCCCAGCTGGGCACCGACTATATCGCCAACATCCTGCAAGCCGAAACCCGTGCCTTTCTGGCAGGCTCGCCGCTGGGGCCCGAGCCGCCGATCACGCTGGAGTTGCGGCAGGCCTTTAACCCCAACGCCAATCCGGTCTGGTTCAAATCGGTGTCCTCGCTTTTGAACCAGTTGTCTTTGCTGACCATCGCCCTGACCGGTGCCGCGATGTTGCGCGAACGGGAAATGGGCACGATCGAACACCTGATGGTGATGCCCCTGACCCCGATCGAGATCGCCCTGTCCAAGGTGGCCGCCAATATCGTGGTGGTGCTGGCGGCTTTTACCCTGTCGCTGATGTTTGTGGTGCAGGGGCTGCTGGCCGTGCCGGTGGTCGGTTCGATCCCGCTGTTACTGCTGGGCACGGCGACCTATCTGGCGGCGGCGGCGGCGATCGGCATGCTGATGGGAACATTGGCCCGCAGCATGGCGCAATTCGCGCTGCTGGTGATCATGGTGATCATCCCAATCATCATGCTGTCCGGCGGTATGGGCGCGATCGAGAGCCAGCCTGATGTTGTGCGCAAACTGACCAACATCCTGCCCTCGCGCCACTTTCTGGCCTTTGCCAAGGCGGTGGTGTTCCGGGGGGCGGGCATAGATACGGTCTGGCCTCAACTGGCATTGATGGCCGGTCTGGGGGCCACGTTCTTTGCCGCGAGCCTTGCCCTGTTTCGCCGTTCGATGAGCCTGTAATGCAAGCTATACGGGGAAATTATTACCCTGCATTGGGCTGATTGCGCCCCCTGAAGGGCATACTTCGAACGCTGGATGCTCTTACCGTTTTTATAAACCGGCTGCCGCCCGGCAAAATGATCCAGAGGTGGTTGGGTTTCAAACAAAAGGGATTGTGGTGCACCCGGCACGATTCGAACGTGCGACCCCCTGATTCGTAGTCAGGTACTCTATCCAGCTGAGCTACGGGTGCATAACCAGTGCGGATTTAGCGACCCTTGCGACGGTTTGCAAGCGCTATTCACACCGAAAGTGTATCTAAATCGATTTCGCCCTTGGGCAGGCAGATTTCAAACTCGGTCCCTTTATCATCCGTGTGCTTCAGGTCCAGCCGTCCGCCATGACCACGCACCAGTTCCGCCGCGATCGACAGGCCCAGCCCCGTGCCCCCCTTGCGCACCCCACCCTGAAACGGCGTGAACAGATGTTCGCGCGCCTTCGGCGGCAGGCCCGGCCCGGTGTCGGTGATGGTGATCATCCAGTTATCTTCGTCCTCGCGGGCGCGGATGTTGATCTCGCCTTCCTTGCCGGTGGCGACAATCGCCTGCCGCGCATTGCGCACGATGTTGGATATAATACGGTAAAGCTGTTCAGGATCCGCCCGCAGAACCAGCCCTGCTGGTATATCCTCGCTATAGCTGATGTCGCTGTCACCGGCGGCCAACCTTTCGCCGTCGATGACCTCGTTGACGATTCCGGCCAGCGGAATACGGGTCAGGGCGGGGGCCGCTTCTTCGGCTTTGCCAAAGGCAAGCGTGCTTTCGCACAGATTTACCGCGCGCGACATGGACGCCACCAGTTTGGGCGCGGCGCGCTGCACCATCGGGTCGTTGCTGCCTTCCATCCGGTCGACAAACAGTTGCGTGGTGGTCAGGATGTTGCGCAGATCGTGGCTGATCTTGGCCACGGCACCGCCCATTTGGGCCAAGTGTTCCTTTTGCTTCAGCGAGCCGGTTAGCTGGGTTTGCATGGATTGCAGCGCTTCTTCGGCTTCGCGCAGTTCCAGCACACCGGCGTTTGGTTCGATAATGCGGCGGGCGTCCTCGGGGGCTTCGGCATAGGATTTGATGTGCCGGATAACACGGTGGATCGGTTTTAACAGGAACCCCCGCACCGCCAGAAACAGCAGTACTGCCGTGATCACGGAAATGACCGCCGACAGCAGCAAAATCCGCAAACCGTAATCCACCATCGCATCGCGCAGGGGCATCGTGGGCATTGTCACTTCGATCAGCAGCCCCGCCCCGCGCACCGGTTCGCCAATGACACGGATCACGCGGTCTTCGGTATCCAGAAGGCGCAGCACAGCGTCACGGATCAATTCATACGGGGTAGAGTGGCGCAGATCGTAGGTTTCAGAGATCATATCCGGCAGGGGGGATGACAACATCAATTGCCGCATCTCGTCGCGGCGCAGCACCACGTTATAGACACCGGCGTTTTTCAGCAGTTCGCGCTCCAGATCGTTGTCGATCATATCATCCGCCAGCAACGCCAGCGCCGCAATCTGCGATTTTTCTAGGCGCAGCAGCAGGTAATCCTCGCGGAATCGCGCAACGGACGGGACAAAGATCAGAACCTCGGCCAGCATGACGAACACCGTCGTCAGCACCAGAAAACGGCCGGAAAGCGAATTCACAAACATATCAACCCTCTCAAAGCCCGATCATGGCAGGAACCGCTGCACAAAGCCAACCACGCGTTTGACATTGGCGTTTTCAAACAGTCTGGGGGTAAAATAGGCACCCGCCGCGCGTTTGTTAACCTCGTTCACCGTGGGGTAGGGCAAAACCGTCGCCGCAATCTGGCCCATCTTCAGGTTATTGGCCAGCGCCATCGCCCAGAAGCCGATCAGCTCGCCCGCTGACGGGCCGGCAATCGAGGCCCCGACAGGCCGCCCCCTGACCACCATCAGTTTGATCAGCCCCTTGGCTTTGCCCTCGGCGATCAGGCGGTCATTGCCCGCGAAATCGAACCGGATCACCTCCAACTTGCCGCCATGTTGTTCACGCGCCTGTGCTTCGGTCAGGCCAACCTGCGCCAGCTCGGGATCGGTATAGGTGGCCCATGGGATATGTGCGGTTTTTGCCTTGGACGGCAGGCCGAACAGCATGGATTTGATCACCACACCCGCGTGGTATCCCGCCACATGGGTGAATTGCAGCCCGCCGGCCACATCGCCCACCGCATAGACCCGCCGGTTGGTGCTGCGCAGGTTGGCGCCCACTTTGACGCCGGTGCGGTCATGCTCAATGCCTGCCACGTCCAGATTCAGCCGGTCAATATTCGGCTTGCGCCCGACCGCCATCAACAGATGGCTGCCTTTGAACACGCGCCCGTCCTGTGCCTCGATTTCAATCGCACCCTTCGTGCCGCGTATTTCCTTGGCCATCGCGTCCTCGGCAATCTCGATCCCTTCGGCCCGCAGGTTCTCAAGCACAATCGTCGCCAGTTCCGGATCATCCTTGCCCAGCGCCTTCATGCCCTCGATCACCGTCACGTCACACCCCAGCCGCCGGTGCGCCTGTGCCATTTCCATGCCGATCGGGCCGCCGCCAACTATCAGCAGGTGTTCGGGTTTGGTGCGGTTTTGGAAAATCGTTTCGTTGGTGTCATAGGGCACCGTATCCAGCCCCGGTAACGGCGGCACAAACGGGGATGATCCCGTGGCAATCACAAACCGGCGCGCGGTGATTACAGTGTCGCCTGCCTGCACCTCGGTTGGGGAAATGAAGCTGCCGAATTCGGTGATGACCTGCACCCCCAGCCCTTCGAACCGCTCGACGCTATCGTGCGGGGCGATGGTGTCAATCGCATTTTGCACATGGTCCTTGGCCTTGCCGAAGGCCAGCCCCATCTTGCCCGCCGCCAACAGAGCCTTTGACGGAACGCAACCATAGTTCAGGCAATCACCACCCATTTTGTGCCCTTCCAGCAGCACCACTCTGGCACCCATCTGCACCGCACCGGCGGCAATCGACAACCCGCCTGATCCTGCACCGATGATGCAGATGTCTGTTTTGATCTTGTTCATGGGGGTATTCCTATTTCTTGAACAGCTTCAGGATCATCGGCAATGCGGCCAGCACACACAGGCCAAGGATCGGCAGCAGGATTTGTGGCTCGAATATAATGCCAAGGTTCGGAGTTTCGCCACGGGCAAACACATCGCCAAGGCCGGCGCCGACCGATGTGTAAACCACAGCACCCGGAATGATCCCCAAAAAGGTGGAAATAACGAAACGATGCAGCGGCACGCCCACCATCGCGGGCACCAGATTGGCGACAAAGAACGGCACAGCAGGCACCAGACGGATCAAAAACAGCATCGACCACTGGTTTTCATCAATCCCGTCCTTGATTTTCTTCACCGCCCCGTCAGAGGCTTCCATTTTCGCCGCCAGTTTTTCGCCCATCCCCCAACGGGCCGCCAGAAAGATCAGCGTTGCCCCCATCGTGGCGGCGGCGATGTTGAACAGGGAGCCGGGGAAAGTCGCAAACAGGAACCCGCCAGTGATCGAGGCAATCGCGGCCCCGGGCAGGGAAAAGGTGACGATCGCGGTATAGGCGGCGATGAACACCAGCACCGTCAGCAGGTAGTTGTTGTCGCGAAAGACAATCAGCGCCTCGCGATTGTCGCGCAGCGCCTCGAACGACAGGTAGTCGCGCAGGGTAAAACCCCCGATTACCGCTGCCGTGAAAATCGCGATCAGCGGCAGGTATCGCACCAGCCCGCTTTTCTGTGTCTCTGTCATGTCGCTCATCTTGCCTTTGTCCGTTATTGCGCCCCGTCCTGACAACATGCCGATGATTGGCGCGCAGGCATAGCCCGATCACGCCGCCTTGATCGCGGGTGATGGGATGTTTCACTTTGAACAGGGGTTCGGGGCGGTTTTGAAACATATCAACCGGCAAATTCCCCCGAATGTTGCACTTTTGGCGCGAATGATGAATTGACTTACCCTGACCAAGCGCCTAAATCACGGGCTTCGAACACATATGACCTACGAATCCTTTTCGGGTGCAGGTCCAAACCAGACGGAGACGGGCGATGAAACGCACATTCCAACCATCGAACTTGGTTCGCAAACACCGCCACGGTTTTCGTGCGCGTATGGCCACCAAGGCAGGCCGCAAGATTCTGAACGCACGTCGTGCCAAGGGTCGTGCCAAACTCAGCGCATAAACCCGCTGCTATCAGGTAAAAGATATGACACCGCCGGAGGCACCCGTGACAGGCAATACGCCAGAGGTCACGCGCGGGCCATCGGCGGTTTTCGCATGTCCCGGCCCCCGCGCCGGGACCTCGAGCCGTCGCAGGAAGGCCCCGGAGCAGGTCCGGGGCAGGACAGGGATGCAATGACCGTGCGCCTGGCCACGCTTGCCAAACGCGCCGATTTCCTGCGCGCCGCGCGGGCCAAACGGCAGGCGACCAAAGGGTTGATCCTGCAAGCCCGCAAACGCAGCGATGACGAGGGCGCCCCCGATCTGGTCCGCGTTGGCTATACCTGTTCCAAAAAGGTGGGCAACGCTGTTAAGCGCAACCGCGCCAAACGCCGCCTGCGCGCCATCGCCCGCGAGGTGCTGCCGGCCAAGGGGCAACCGGGCTGGGACTATGTGCTGATCGGCCGCGCCGGTGCGACGGTGGATCGGCCCTATAGTGATCTGGTAGGCGATCTGACCTATGCGCTGAAAGTAATCCACGGGAAACGCAAATGACTCCGCTTGCCCATATCGTTGCCGTTCCGGTGCGCCTGTATCGGCTGCTGTTTTCGCCGTGGGTCGGCAATTCCTGCCGCTATCAACCCACCTGTAGCGCCTATGCGATGGAAGCGCTGGAAAAACATGGCGCGATCAAAGGCAGCTGGATGGCCGCCAAACGCATTGGCCGTTGCAACCCGTGGGGCGGCTGCGGCTATGATCCGGTCGAGGGCACCGATTGCGACCACGACCATTCCCATGATGAACAGGCCTGAACGCATGTCCGACGCCCCCCTTGATGACATCCACCCGCTGTTCCACGGCGCCCCTTCAACCACCGAATTCAAGAAACTGCGCAAGCGCATCGTGCGCTATACCCGCGAGGCGATCGAGCAATACGGCATGATCGAGCGCGGCGCGCGCTGGCTGGTCTGCCTGTCCGGCGGCAAGGACAGCTATACCCTGCTGGCGGTTCTCTATGAACTGAAATGGCGCGGCCTGTTGCCTGTTGATCTGCTGGCCTGCAATCTGGATCAGGGGCAGCCGAATTTCCCTGCCACGGTGATACCCGAATTTCTGGAACGGATGCAGGTCCCCCACCGGATCGAATACGAAGACACCTATTCCATCGTCACCGACAAAATCCCCGAGGGGCGCACCTTTTGCTCACTCTGTTCGCGCCTGCGCCGTGGCAACCTCTATCGTATCGCCCGCGAAGAGGGTTGTTCCGCCGTCGTGCTGGGGCACCATCGCGACGATATTCTGGAAACCTTTTTCATGAACCTGTTTCACGGCGGGCGGCTGGCCACCATGCCGCCAAAACTGCTGAACGAGGAAGGTGATCTGTTCGTCTATCGCCCCCTTGCCCATGTGGCCGAGGCCGATTGCGGAAAGTTTGCCAAGGCGATGGATTACCCGATCATCCCCTGCGATCTGTGCGGTTCCCAAGACGGGTTGCAACGCCAACAGGTCAAAGCGATTCTGGATGGCTGGGAAAAGAATGCGCCTGGCCGCCGGCAAGTGATGTTTCGCGCCCTGATGAATGCGCGGCCCAGTCATTTACTTGACCCGAAACTGTTTGATTTTGCTGGATTAATGCGTGACTCAAAGGCAGATACAGACAATTCTATGCAAATTCCCGTGCTGCGTTAAGACTCCAATAGGCTTCGCGAATTAGCGTCCTGCTGAACCCTGTGTGGCCTTGGCCGCGCACAGCAAGAGGATGCCCCGCAATGCCGCCACTGGCCGGATTTTCCAACGCCCTGTCCCGCCGGACCATCCTGAATATTTTCAATGGGCCACAGGCATTGGCATTCCTGCCGGCCCTGACTTTGGCCAGCTTCTGGATTGGTGGCGAAGGGGCGTTGCTGGGCCTTGCCCTGTTATTGCCAGCCGTGGTAGCGCTGGCTGGGCAAAAGGAACTTGCAAGCGGCGCACATCCACCGGCGGAAACCAACGGATTGGGTCAGCGGGCGCGGCTGGAAAAGACGCTGGACAACATCTTGCAAATTGCCCGCCCGAACGGGCGCACAACGGCCTGCATGGTGGTCGAACTGGATGACTATGGTATGCTTTTGGCGCGGCTGGGGCACAAGGCCGCCGATGATATCCTGCGCCGCACTGTTGACCGGTTGCGCGGTGTTCTGCGCGATGATGATCTGATTGTGCGGCTGGACGGGGCCGAGTTTGCCATTGCCCTTGCGCCGGTGCGACGGGCCGATCTGGAATCCCTGATCCAGATCTCCGCGCGGCTGCAATCAGCAGTATCCGAGCCGGTCAGTCTGGACACAACCACCGTCTATGTATCCTGTTCGATCGGGTTTTGCCTTAGCACCCGCGCGCCCGATATCACCGGCGAGGCCATGCTGGAAGCCGCCGAGCAAGCCCTGGGCAACGCCAAGGAAGATGGCCCAAGTACCATTCGCGGCTATTCCCCTGAAATGCAGCACAAGGCCAAGGCACAAAACGCCTTGATTCAGGATGTAACACAGGCGCTTGAGGACGGGCATATTATACCGTGGTTCCAGCCACAAATCTCGACCGACACGGGCGAGGTTTCGGGGTTCGAGGCGCTGGCACGCTGGCACCACCCTGAACGCGGCATGATCTCACCTGCCGATTTTCTACCCGCGATCGAGCAAGCAGGCATGTTCGAGCGTCTGGGTGAAGTCATTTTGTATCACTCCCTTACCTGCTTGAAAAAATGGGATAAAGCCGGCTTTCGTGTGCCGCAAGTCGGGGTGAATTTTTCGGATTACGAGCTGCGCAATCCCAAGCTGGTCGATAAAATCCGCTGGGAGCTGGACCGCTTTGATTTATCACCCGACCGCCTGAATGTCGAAATTCTTGAAACCGTGATTGCCGAGGCCGAAGATGATGTCATCACCCGCAATATTGCCGGTCTGGCCACTCTTGGCTGCGCCATTGATCTGGACGATTTCGGCACCGGTCATGCTTCGATCTCGAATATCCGCCGGTTTGCCGTGGAACGGATCAAGATTGACCGCTCTTTTGTGACAAAAGTCGATACGGACCCCGAACAACAGCGCATGGTTTCAGCCATCCTGACGATGGCGGAGCAACTGAACCTGAAAACCCTTGGCGAAGGGGTGGAAACCGCGGGGGAACACGCCATGCTGGCACAATTGGGTTGCACCCATGTGCAGGGATTTGGCCTTGGACGGCCCATGCCCTATGCCGATACGCTGAACTGGATGCAGAAACATCGTGAAAAACTGGCCGAAACCCCGAAAATAGGCCGCGGCATAGGGTAGTTTTTACCTTGAAAAACAGGAAAACCGCTTGACCTTTGGCCCCCTGCCCTGTTGAACCACTTTGACCAATTTCAGTGACAGGGTGTGTCCCACATGGACGATCAGAACAAGAACCTAATTCTTGCAGTTTTTCTCAGCGGCATGGTGATGCTGGTCTGGAGCATATGGTTCCAGCCTCCGCCACCCCAGCCGGACCTGACCCTGCCGCCTGATGCAGTGCAAACTACGGACGGCACCAGCGTGGCCACACCCCCTGCTGCGGCAACAGATTCGACGGGTCAGGCTGCCCCCGCCGTGCCGACCAGTTCGCACGCCGAAGCGCTGGACAAAGCACCACGCATCACAATCGACACCCCCAAGCTGAGCGGCTCGTTCTCGTTGTTGGGCGGGCGCATTGATGATCTGAAACTCAAGGCCTATCGCGAAACGCTTGATCCCGATTCCCCGCTTGTGACCCTGCTGACCCCATATGGCAGCGAAAACCCCTATTACACGATTTACGGCTGGGGTCGCACCGGCGACATGCCCGCCGATTCCGTGCCTGGCCCTGACACAATGTGGACGGTTGAAAGCGGCGAAACGCTGACGCCCGCCACCCCTGTGACCCTGCGTTGGGACAATGGCGACGGCCTGATTTTCCGCCGGACCATCTCGGTTGATGACAAGTATATGTTCTCGGTCAAACAGTCGGTCGAAAACACTGGCACCACCGCCCGCCGCCTGTTCCCTTACAGTATTGTTGCGCGTTACGGGCAACCTACAACACGCGGATTCTTTATTCTGCACGAGGGCATCGTGCGGATGTCGGATGGCGAATTGCAGGAAATAAAATACAAAAAAATCCCTGATCTGGATGTTGTCGCCACCGAGGGTGCCAACGCGGAACTGATCGACGTTAAAGAAAACGGCTGGATCGGCTTTACCGATAAATACTGGATGACAAGCCTTATCCCCACGAATGGCCAGCCGTTCACATCCGTCGCAAAATACATTCCGGGCAGTGATATTTATACTGCTGAAACCCGCATGCCGATCCTGACAGTCGAACCCGGTGCAACCAGCGACGTTACAACCCGCGTATTCGCCGGTGCCAAGGAATGGGAAACCATACGCATGTACCAAAACGAAGAAGGGGTGGACCGGTTTATCGATTCGATCGACTGGGGTTGGTTTTTCTTCCTGACCAAGCCGATCTTCTGGCTGCTGCATACGCTGAATGCCCTGATCGGCAACATGGGCTTTGCCATTATCGCCCTGACGGTGATCCTGAAAGCATTGTTGCTGCCACTGGCCTACAAATCCTATGTTTCAATGGCAAAAATGAAGGCGCTACAGCCTGAAATGGAAGCCCTGAAAGAACGCTGCGGCGACGACAAACAGCGAATGCAAAAGGAAATGATGGCGCTGTATAAAAAGGAAAAGGTTAATCCCGCGGCTGGTTGCTTGCCGATTCTGATGCAGATCCCGATCTTTTTCTCGCTCTACAAGGTTATCTTTGTCACCCTTGAACTGCGGCACGCCCCGTGGATCGGCTGGATCCGCGACCTTTCGGCACCCGATCCGTCCTCCATCCTGAACCTGTTCGGCCTGCTGCCCTTTTCCCCGCCGGAACCCGGTTCGATGCTTGCCTTTGTATCGCTGGGTATCTTGCCCATCCTGCTGGGTATTTCCATGTGGCTACAGCAAAAGCTGAACCCGACACCAACAGACCCGACCCAGAAAATGATTATGGCATGGATGCCGTGGGTATTCATGTTCATGCTGGGTAATTTTGCCTCGGGCCTAGTGCTATACTGGATCACCAACAACACGATCACCTTTATCCAGCAGTATTCAATCATGCGCAGCCAGGGGGCCAAACCGGATGTGTTTGGCAACATTATTGCCGGCTTCAAGCGCAAGAAGCCGGACGATAAATGACCGGCCGCCTGACCCATATCTGGCGCCACCCGATCAAGGCGCACGGGGTCGAGGCGCTGGAATCTGTTGATCTGCGGACAGGCAAAACCCTGCCGTGGGATCGTGCCTGGGCCGTGGCGCATGAATTGTCAAAAGCGGATGGGTCCGAATGGGTGCCTTGCGGGAATTTTTCGCGCGGGGCCAAGGCACCGTCATTGATGGCCTTGAAGGCCGTGCTGGATGAGGCAACGGGGCTGATCACCATGAGCCATCCCGACCTGCCCGATATCACCTTTAATCCCGACACGGATTCGGATACCTTTATCGACTGGGTACGCCCGATCATGCCGCCCGAACGCACCCCGTCGGCGCACATCGTGCGCGCACAGGCCCGCGGCATGACCGACACGGATTTCCCGTCGATCAGCCTGAACAATCTGGCGACCAACCGCGCGCTGGGGGAAAAGATGGGTACGGACCTGTCACCGCTGCGATGGCGCGGCAATCTGTGGCTTGACGGGTTGAAGCCGTGGGAAGAATTCGACTGGGTCGGCAAACGGTTGCACATTGGCGGCGCTGTTCTGGAGATCCGCGAACGCATCACCCGCTGTATGGCCACCACGGTTAACCCTGATACCGGCGAACGCGACGCCGCCACGCTGGATGCGTTACAGGATAACTGGGGCCACAAACAATTCGGGGTTTATGGTGTGGTGGTCAAGGATGGCCAGATTGCCCTTGGCGATGAAATCGAGGTGCTATAATGGAAATTCCGTTTACCATTGCAGAAGAACCGGATGCGGATGCCAAGGAACGCGGGCGCAAACTGTTTGCGGGCAATACCGAATTCCTGAAAGGCGTGGTCGCTATGGATGGCCTGCCGCCCCCCGACCGACTGGAAGTATGTTTCGCCGGCCGCTCGAACGTGGGGAAATCCACCCTGATCAATGCACTGACCGGCCGCAAGGGGCTGGCGCGGGCCTCGAACACACCGGGCCGCACGCAGGAAATCAACTATTTTACCACGCTGAATGGTCCCTATCTTGTCGATCTGCCCGGCTATGGCTATGCTAATGCGCCGCTGCCGGTGGTGGAAAAATGGCAACGTCTGCTGAAGAATTACCTGTCCGGCCGCCAAACCCTGCGCCGCGCCTTTGTGCTGATTGATGCACGTCACGGCGTAAAAGACGTGGACGAGGAAATCCTGAAACTTCTGGACCGCTCGGCGGTGACATTTCAGGTGGTGATGACCAAGCTGGACAAGGTCAAGGACAAGGACCGCACAAAGGTGCTGGAGCAGGTGCGCAAAGCCATTTCCAAACACCCTGCGGCCTATCCCGAACTGGTGTTGACGTCGTCCGAAAAGGGCGAAGGCATACCGATTCTGCGCAGTATTATCGCCGATCTGGTATAAGACTATACATGCTGCGCGCCGTTCACTTCCAGCTCGGTGCCCGAGATATATGACGATTCATCCGAGCACAGGAAATAGATCGCTGCCGCCACCTCTTCCGGCTGGCCCAACCGGCGCAGGGGTAGTTGATCGACGATTTTCTCGGTTCCGGGACTAAGGATCGCTGTTTCCACCTCGCCCGGGGCAATCGCGTTTACCCGTACGCCCATTGGCCCGAAATCATGGGCCATCTCGCGCGTCAGGGCCGCAAGTGCTGCCTTGGAGGTGGCATAGGCCGCTCCTGCAAACGGATGCACCCGCACCCCCGCGATTGACGTTACATTCACAACCGAGCCTTTAGCGGCCGCCAATTCGTCCTTTAACCCGCGCGCAAGCACCACCGAGGCAAAGAAATTCACATGGAACACATGACCCCATGTGGCCAGATCGGTATCCAGCGTATTCAGCCGCTCGCCATTCGGCCCTTTGGGGGAAATGCCCGCGTTATTCACCAGCGCATCCAGCGTACCGTCCAGCTTGTCGCGGATTTCCTTGATCGCTTCTATGGTTTTGCGCGGGTCGGCCAGATCAATCTGCACATGGTTTTCCTGACCACCACCCCAAGGGCATTTTTCCGGAAACGGATGGCGTGAACATGTGATCACCCGCCAGCCCTTGGCGCTGAAATATTGCACGGTTGCATGACCGATGCCGCGGCTGGCTCCGGTCAGCAGCATGGTCTTGCGTCTTTTACTTTTCGCCATTTTGATCCCCGATCATTGCTTGCCTTGAACCTATGCACAGCGGTGCGGAAATACAATCACTTGGCACAGGCGCGCCCAGCGATTAACACGGTAGGGAACGAGGAAGAAACAGATGAAAAAGCAAGACGCCATGAACCGAGACTGGATCGCCACCGCCCGCACCCTTTCCCACGCGCTGCCTTTGTTGCAGCGCTATGGCGGGGCCACTGTCGTTGTAAAATTTGGCGGGCACGCGATGGGTGACGATGATGAAATGGACAGTTTCGCCCGCGATATCGTGCTGATGCAACAGGTCGGGGTGAACCCCGTAATCGTGCATGGCGGCGGGCCGATGATCAACCAGATGCTGGAGCGGCTGGGCGTCAAATCGGATTTCGTCGATGGCAAACGGGTAACCGATGCAGCCACCGTTGAGGTGGTGGAAATGGTGCTGTCGGGCCGCGTGAATAAACGCATCGTGCAGGCGATCAACGATCAGGGCGGCAAGGCCGTGGGCCTGTCGGGCAAGGATGCGGGCCTGATGGTGTGTGAGCAAACCAACCCGACGCTTGGCTTTGTCGGCACGCCGACGCAGGTTGACCCAAGCGTGCTGCACACCCTGTTTGCCGCCGATACCATTCCGGTGATCGCCCCACTTGGGGCCGGTCGCAAGGGCGAAACCTACAACATCAATGGTGACACGGCGGCGGGTGCGATTGCCACCGCGCTAAAGGCGGATCGTTTGTTGCTGTTAACCGATGTTGCCGGCGTCAAGGATGCAGGTGGCGAGGTGCTGACGGAATTGACCCCTGACCAAATCCGCAAGCTGACCGATGAAGGCGTGATTGCGGGCGGTATGATCCCGAAAACCGAAACCGCACTGGCCGCGATTGACGGTGGCGTGCGCGGGGTGGTTATTCTGGACGGACGTGCGCCAAATGCCTGTTTGCTGGAGCTTTACACCGACCACGGCGCAGGGTCACTGATCCGTGCCGAACGCCTCGCCACCTGACACGATTGTGCACCCTGCGGGGCTTTACAACGCGGATGCATGCCGGTTTAGGTAGGCGTCATGGAAAACGAAGCACAAATCCGATTGGGCGTCTTTATCGCCCTGTTCCTGATCTTCGCGGTGATCGAGGTCATCGTCCCGCGCCGCCCCCGCACCCAAACGCGGCAACGGCGCTGGTTTACCAATTGGGCGATCATCATCATTGATTCACTGACGCTACGCATTCTGGCGATTGCCATGCCGCTGTTGGCTGTCGGGGCGGCGATTGATGCAGGGCGGCTGGGATGGGGGCTGTTCAACCATCTGGATTGGCCGTTCTGGCTGGAAACCCTGCTGACGGTTCTGCTGCTGGATTTTGCCATCTGGCTGCAACATCTGATCACCCACAAAATCCCGATTCTGTGGCGCCTGCACCGCGTTCACCATGCAGACCGCGACATTGACGTGACCACCGCCATCCGGTTCCACCCCGTTGAAATTGCCCTGTCGATGCTGCTGAAGATCGGACTGGTTTATCTGTTGGGGCCATCTGCATTTGCCGTGATCCTGTTTGAGATCATCCTGAATGGCACCGCGATGTTCAACCACGCCAATATCAAACTGCCGCTGAAACTGGATGCGGTTGTGCGCAAGGTTCTGGTCACCCCCGACATGCACCGCGTGCACCATTCCGATATTCGCGAGGAACACGATAGCAACTATGGTTTTGCCCTGTCGATCTGGGACCGGCTGTTTGGCACCTACATCGCCCAACCCCAAAAGGGCCATGACGATATGACAATCGGGTTGCAATGGCAGGATGATCGCCCGTCCAACCTTGCATGGATACTGGCGCTGCCATTCTTTCGAAAATGAGCTACGCAGAGCTGCAATCCTCGTTGCAAGAGCTGCATCTGGATATCTTCGGGGCCTTCCACCCCACACCGCTGGATCAGGTACCAGATGGGTGCAAAACCCTGTTGCTGATCGGCCCGTATGAGCCGGGTTTCTGGGACACCTTCAAAGTCTCGCCGGAATTTTCTGACGGGTTGCCCGATCCGCTGGATCGCTGGTCAAAGCGTATCATCACACCTTGGGCCATAATACGAAATGCAACCGCCCTGTTCCCCTCGGACGGGCCGCCCTATGCGCCGTTTCTGGATTGGGCCAGGCATAGCGGGCGGGCGTGGGTATCGCCCGTCCGGATGCTGGTACATGACCACGCAGGGCTGTTCGTGTCTTATCGCGCCGCCATTGCTTTGCCGGTAGAAATTAACCTGCCCCCCGCCGGCCCTAACCCGTGTGACAGTTGCGATACCCGCCCTTGCAAAAGCGCCTGCCCCGTCAATGCGCTGGCGAATGCTTACGATGTATCCGCCTGCAAATCCTACCTGAATGGCCCAAACGGGCGTGATTGTATGGAAACAGGATGTTTGGTGCGCCGCACTTGCCCAGCAGGGCGAAAATATGCCAGACTACCGGAACAATCCGCTTTTCATATGGCCTCGTTTAATCCGCAATGACCCTTCGTTTGATCCTGACCCGCCACGCAAAATCCAGTTGGGATGATCCGACGCTTGATGATCACGACCGACCATTAAACCAGCGCGGTTATGCGGCGGCCAAAGCAATAGGCGGATGGCTTAAGAAACATGACTATTGCCCTGAAAGCGTGATTTCATCAACCGCACGGCGCACGGCGGAAACATGGGCCGAAATTGCGCCCGCTTGCGATGATACCGACAAGGTGCAATTCACTTCAGCGCTTTATATGGCCTCGCCGCAACGGATGATGACAATCCTGCAAGGGTGCCGCGCGCAATCAACCATGTTGCTGTCCCACAATCCCGGCACTGCGATGCTGGCCGAGGAGCTGGTTAACTCGGCGCCTAAACATCCCAAGTTTCATCAATACCCGTCGGCGGCAACAACGGTGATCAGTTTTGATGCCGACAGTTGGGCCGACATCACCCCGAACTCGGGGCAGGTCGAAGCCTTTGTGGTGCCCAAAGACCTGCTCTAATGCTGCCGAAATTCATAGGGGCCGTCCATGTCCCGCACTGTTACCGCATGGGTGATCAATACCTTTTCCGGTGTCCAGTGGTGCAGCAGATACCCGGGGTCGGTCAGATAGAATTTTGACGGGTGCGCCTGCATCAGATCCAGCGTTAATTGCATCCCCATACTGGGTGCCGTTGTCACCACAGTGCCGTTCCAGCGGGCATGTGTCAGCAGGTGGATGTGGCCGCACAGGATACGCTGGACGTTAGGGTAGCCGGCAACGATTACGCCCAGTTCATCCGCCCCCTCGAACCCGTCCTGATCCGTTTCCGGCACGCCGCATTTCAGCGGTGGGTGGTGCATGAAAATAACTGTGGGCTGGTCGCCACCGTCAGTAAGCGTTTCCCGAAGCCATGCCGCGCGGGTGGTGCAGAATGTCCCACCGGATTTCCCGTCCGCAACTGAATCCAGTGCTATGATGCGCAAGTCGGGACCATCAACCACATAGTTGATAAAATTGTCGGCGCGGGCCGGAATGGCATCGCCGCCAAACACATCCCATAAAACATTGCGATCATCATGGTTGCCGGGGACCAGATACAACGGGCTATTCAAACCGACCAGAATATCGGCGGCACGCTGTGCCTCGTCACGGGTAAGATTGTTGGTGACATCCCCTGATAACAGCACCAGATCCGGCTGCATTGTCAGCGCGTTAATGGCATCCACACAGCGCGTCAGGTTTTCTGCCATCGGCGCAATACCGTTGGTTTTCAAACCCGGACCCGCAATATGTGTGTCACTGATATGGGCAATAAGCATCCCCGTCCCCCTTCGCGGTCAGGGCCACCATGTCCGGTGGCCCCTTAGCTTAGTTGCCTTCGCCATTGTCCAGATTGGTCGGGGCGAATACACCACCAAAGGCGCCACTGCCACCCGATGGTTTTTCCGCTTCAGGCTCTTGCGTATCCCCGTCATCAGACAGGTTACCCGGCGCGAACACACCACCAAAGGCGCCACTGGGTTTGCCACCCGTGTCTTCTTCCGGGGCACCAAAGATATCCGGTCCCTGGCGCGCTTCGGATTGCGACCTGATCAGGCGTTGCTCTTGCAGTTCTTTGATGCGGCGCTGGATTTCGGCCTGTTTGGCCTCGCGCACCTGGATTTTACACTGCTCGGGGCTGTATTTCTGGGCCGTGCCGATCATGACAATCGCCACAAAAGCCAGCAGAACAAATACGATTGCCGCAGGATTGCCCGTCATGAAGGACGGCAGGATGCCACCGGATTTCACCTTGGCCTTGCCCTGTTTGACAGCTTCTTGGCGTGCTTGATTGCGGCGGTAGGCCTCGAATGCCAATGCTGCAAATACCGTCAGGGTAATGATGATAAACGCCAATGCGGAAATTGACGGGTTGATCCCAAGGCGCACTTTTTGCGCCAGAACCGTCGTCAGGGTTTTATAGTCAACGATGGTAAAGGTGGTGGTGTTATAGTTCTCGAACGAAGCCAGAAACGCCAGCACCGCGGCAGACGCAATCGCCGGCCGCATGAACGGCAACAGGATTTTGCGAAACGCCTGTGTGTGGGTCGCCCCAAGGTCCAGCGCGGCTTCGGTCAGGCCGGGGTCGAACCGTTGAAGGCGGGCAACAAACACCAGCATCGCATAGGACGCAATGAACGAAGACTGGCCAAGGATGGTCAGGAAAATCCCGTTGTGGAACAAGTTAGACAGCAGCGAGCCATCCCCCGCCCCCAGAAATGTACCAAACCGGTCCCAGAACACCAGCGTCGAAATACCCAGAACAACACCGGGCACCAGAATTGGCGCGATGATCAGCGTGTAATAGGTAGAGCGGAATTTGGCCCAGACCTGTGTCAGCACGATTGATGCCGCCAGACCCATCGAAACCGACAGGGCAACCGTGCCAAGGCCGATGATTACGCTGTAAAAAATACCTTCGCGAATTGCGCTGTCATTCCATAGCACATTAAACCATTCATAGGTGAAACAGGCCCAGGGTGAAACCGATGGAAAGCCGGATGAGTTGAAGGCGGTCAGGCTCATCACCACCAGCGGCCCCAGAAGGTAGCTGAAGAAGATGATCAGATAGACACCAAGGGAAATGCGGATAAGGGATTTACTGTTCATTTGCCGATGTCCCCCATGTTCACCTTGAAGATGCGCATCACCGTCAGAACGATGATGATGGTAGAGACCAGCAGAACGATCGCATAGGCCGCCCCCTGATGCCAGTTAAGCGAGTTGAAGAACCACTGGTAAACCAGCTGGGTAAACCATAGGCTGCTTGGACCGCCCAGAATTTGTGGCGCGGCCAGCGCACCGGCGGACAGCATGAACACCATCGTGGCACCGGAAACGATACCGGGTTTGGCATGTGGAATAACGATCCGGCGATGGATACGCGGCCAGCTGGCCCCCATATCGCGCGCCGCCTCGATCTGGTTGCGGTCCAGACTTTCGATCACGTTGTACATCGGGAACAGCATCAGCAGGATATAGGCATAGCCCAGACCGGCATAGAGCGCGATATCCTGTCGGATAAAATCGATCGGCTCTTTGGTCAGGTGCAGGAACATCAGGGCTTCGTTCAGCAAACCGCTGTCGCCAAAGATGATCCGCAACGCAAAGGCCCGCAGAATTTCGTTGATCCAGTAGGGGATGATCAGAAGCACAACCAGCAACCGGACAAAGCCCGAGCCTTTGGATTGCCCCAGAAAATAGGCCAGCGGATAGCACAGAAAGATGTTGAATATCGTTACGGCCATGGCCGCAATAATGGTGCGCACGAACACCATCAAATCGACGGTGTTATAGGTCTGGTGGGTCTTGTCGGACCCGTAAATCAGATGCTGGTAGTTACTCAGCGTGTAGACATCCTTTGGCCCGTATTCCTCTGAGGGAGGCAGATTAAAACGGAAGGAATAATCCAGCATCGAAAGCTGCGGCAGGATCACCAGAAAGATCAGCCAGAACCCGACCAGCCCCATCAAAAGGCTGCCCATCACGACACCGTTGTTCCTGAAGAATTCGGTTAAATAGAGTTTAACAAATAGACCAAAAACAACTATGGCCAAAACAATTGTTAAAACCGTTATCCAGGAGTCTAAAGGAGAACTACCATCCATTATAAAATGGCGAAAAAGCAATGACGCAACTAGCGCTACGGCTATGCCACCAGTGAAAAATTTCAAGAACTTCCAAAGCCCTTCTTGCTGAGCAGAAATATTTTTCATGACACCCCCTATTCCGACGCCAGTTCGCCGGCGGGCATGACCACCGCATTATTCACATCGTAATGCAGCGACAGGTTGACACCCTTGTCGGAAATATGATCCTGCCCGACATTGGGAACCGCCATTTTGATCGACTTGCCGCCATCCCCTTCCAGAAACACGCTAAAGGAATTCCCTTCGAATTCCTCGTTCACCACATTGGCGGAAATGGTGGTTTTGTCGTTCCCCGTTGCCGCGCCCAGCTCCAGCGCCTCGGGACGGATGAACATCATCGCATCATCGCCAACGCCCAGCTTGCCCACTTGCGTTGGCGTAACCCGCGCCAGCAGGTCGCCAGAGCGGTTTGTGCTGATGATTGCCTGTTCGCCGCTGATGGATTTTACCTTGCCGCGGAACACGTTGTTCTCGCCCACAAAAGAGGCAACAAACGGAGTTGACGGGTTGTCGTATACATTGTGCCCCGTGTCGATCTGGTCGATCACACCGGCCTTCATCACCGCTACACTGTCCGACATGGTCAGGGCCTCGCCCTGGTCGTGGGTGATGTAGATAAAGGTAATTCCAACCCGCTGCTGGATCTCGCGCAGCTCGGTGCGCATGTGCTGGCGCAGCTTCAGGTCAAGGGCCGACAGGGGTTCGTCCAGCAACAAAACATCGGGGTTGGCGCATAATGCGCGGGCAATCGCCACACGCTGTTTCTGACCGCCCGACAATTCGCTTGGCAGTTTGTCACCCTGCCCGTCCAGCGCGATCATATCCAGCAACTCGTCCGCCCGCTTGCGGCGTTCGGCGGCACTTGCCCCTGTCACTTCCATTGAAAAGGAAATGTTTTCCCAGACCTTCATCAGCGGGAACAGCGCCAGGTTTTGAAAGATCAACGCGGTTGGGCGTTTGTTCGGGCCGATGCCCGCCATATCGTTTCCACCAATCAGAACGCGGCCGTCGGACGGCTCGAGAAAGCCGGAAACCGCGCGCAGGATGGTGGTTTTCCCACAACCCGACGGGCCAAGGAACGAGAAGAATTCACCGCCGTTGATGTGAACATTTGCCTCGCGAACCGCGACAAAATCCCCGAATTTGATCCAGACATTTTCCAGATCAACAGCTACACCAGAACCCATGTGATTATCCCCGTTTTGCATTCAGTCACCGGACCGCTTCGGGCCCTTCATGTCAGGCGCCAGGCCTGAAAACAGATGTCCGGCCACACATCAATGCAGCCGGACAGTTTTATTTCTTCGCTTAAGAGCTTTGGAACTTGTTCACAAACTCGGTGCGGATGTCGGCATACCAAGGTGCCTCGGCCGGCCATGCGTTCAGATTTGCCAGCGCATCGCCAGGATAGGCTTCGGCAAAGTTTTTCGCATAGTTTTCGGATGCAAATTTGTCAGCACCCAGAATCGGCGAGTTGTAGCCATGCTTGTCGATTGCCTTACCGGCATTCTCGGGGTTGTAAGAGAACTTGATCAGTTCATAAACCTCGTCAATGTTCTTGGCACCCTTCGGCATTGCCAGACCATCAACCCAGGCCATCGCACCTTCGGCAGGCGCCTGATATGTTACCGGCTCGCCAGCTGTTTTCAGCGCCAGCGGTGGACCATCCCAAGTCTGGCCAACAACAACACCATCATTCAACAGGCCGTTCTTCTGGCTGTCGGCGTCGTTCCAGATCAGTTTCAGGTTGCCTTTGCGGGCGATACACCAATCGGTGATCTTGGCCCAAGTCTTGCGCATGTTCTCTTCGGACTCGTAAGCGGCCCAAACCGAACCAGGATCCATCTGGCCGGATGCTTCCATGAACAGACCGGCACACAGCATACCCGAGTGCGCGCGGATCATGGTTTTGCCGGCGTTTTCGTCGGACCAGATTTCGCCATAGGACGGAACACCGTCTGCACGGGCAGGTGCCCATTTGTCAACGCGCCATGCCATGCCTTCTGTACCCCAGATGTGCGGGATCCATGTGTTGCCTTTGCCGCCGAAATCCCATGCGTCAGGGCCGATTTTGGCCATCGCGGGGTTTGCTGCGTCAATGTTGATGCGGCTCATGTCGAAGGGCTGAAGCAGGTCCAGCGGCCCCCACTGAAGCGAACGGTTGTTGGTCGGGCCGATCAGGTCAGCGCCAGCACCATTCGAGGCTTTCATCTTGTTGATCAGTTCTTCGTTTGAACCGATACCGATGTAGTTCACTTTGATACCGGTTTCGGATGTGAACTGGGCCAGCATTTCTTCGGGCCAGTAATCCGACCAGTCCATCAGCGTCATTTCACCGGACGAGGCAAGCGCCTTGGAAACCAGTGCAGGTGTGGCCAGTGCAGCAGCACCGACAGCCGTGCCCGATTTCAGAAATGAACGGCGATTGAAAGTTGAGTTGGTTTTGGTCATGTAGTTTCTCCCTCCCGGAGAATTGCGGGGCACCAATGCGGCGACCCTCGGTTAACAGTCTTGCACACTCTTTGCTATTTAAGGACTTTATGTCTCGTTTTTGTGACAGCGCAGCGGCAAGAATGATAAAAACGCCACGCAAAACAGAAATAGTTTAACACCAATAAGGCAAGCGTATATGTCCAGTTTTGGCGTCCCGTATATCCAGTTTAAGAATCTGCGGTTTTCTGTAGAACTGAATTCGATTTCTGTTGTGTATTTGATATTAACATCTGCCAGTGATATTTCCTAATACTCTTTAATTGCTTGGGAAATCCGGCGGATACCCTCTGGAATACGCTCTGACGAAATAGAGGAATATGCCAGCCTGAAAAAATTGCGCGGACTATCCTCACCGGCAAAAAAAGGGTTTCCCGCCTCGATCAAAACCCCGTTATCGGCCAGTCTGTGGCGCAATACCTCGGTATCCACCCGTTCGGGTGCCTCGACCCAGAAACCCGACCCACCAAATGATGCGCGGCCGGCCACTTTCATCTCGGTATTGGCCAGCGCCTGTGCCGTTACCTGCCGCCGTTTCTGGTAAACCCCGCGCATCCGTTTGATCATTGCATCGTAATGCCCAAGCCCCAGAAAATACGCGGTAGTGCGCTGCATATATCCCGGTGGGTGGCGCAATGATGCCAACCGCAACGCGCGCGCCTGTTCGATGAATGGCTCTGACCCGACCAGATATCCCAACCGCAAACCCGGGAAAAGCGACTTGGAAAAGCTGCCGACATAGATCACCCGCCCGTCTTCATCCAGCGACTTTAGCGCGGGCGACGGGGGCTTCAGGAAACTCATCTCGAATTCATAGTCATCCTCGACAATCAGAAAATTGCGTTCATTCGCCAGCCGCAGCAATTCGCGCCGCCGGTCCATCGGCATGGTTGTGGTTGTCGGGCATTGGTGGCTGGGTGTGATGAACAGCGCGTTTAGCCCGTCCGGCAGCATATCCGGCGGCAGGCCCTGATCGTCAATTTCCACCGGAAACTGGGTGCAACCTGTGTGGCGCAAAATCTCGCGGATGCCGTGGTAGCCGGGGTTTTCGTAGGCTGCCGCGCGTCTTTCATTCAACAATATCTGCGCCGCCATCCACAGCGCGTTCTGCGCCCCGACCGTCACCAGTATCTGTTCCGGCCGCGCCAGAATCCCGCGCCGTGGCAGGGTGTGGCGGGCGATGAAATTGATCAGCTCGGGATCATCCTGTTCGGCGTAATCCGAGGTCAAGCTGTCGAATTCCTTCTTCCCCAGCGCCTGCATTGCGCACAACCGCCAGCTGGCCTGATTGAACAGGTCGGGGTCCGGCTGACCATACATGAACGGATAGGGATAACTGCGCCAATTATAGTTTTTCTTGACTGTCTTGCCGCCGGTAAAATCGCGCTGAACGGCTTTCGTCCAATCCACCGTATCCTTGTGCATCTCGCCTTTGATGGCGGGCAAGGGCACCATCGGCGCGGTTTCGGATACGTAATAGCCCGACCGGTTGGCAGATTTGATGTAATCATCCGCCACCAGTTCGTGATAGGCCAGTGTCACTGTAATCCGTGAAATTCCCAAATGTTCCGCCAGCTTACGCGATGATGGCAGCTTTTCCCCAGCCTGCAAACGCCCCGCCAGAATGGCCGAGGCCACGATCTGTTGAATCTGGCTTTGCAATGTGCCCTGAAAATTCGGGTCCAGAAAAAAGGTGTCTTCAACAAGCGGCATGGCGGGTTCATCTGGCCTTATATTCGGTTTTCAACTGGCCCTATGGAATTCACAGCCGGCTCCTAATGTCAAACTCGAAATCCGGCGCAATCGCGCGCCACACCCCATTACAATTCGACGATAAGGACCCGATCATGGCTTTTGACGTGAAAACAAATTCGCTCGCGGAATACTGGATGCCGTTTACCGACAACAAGGGGTTCAAGGAAAACCCGCGCCTGATCACACAGGCCAGCGGCGTCTATATGACCGACCACAAAGGCGGCAAAGTGATTGACGGCTCCAGCGGTTTATTCTGCAGCCCCGCCGGCCACTGCCACCCGAAAATAATCGAAGCGGTGCATGACGCGATGCAGATGACGACCTATGTTTCGCCCTTCGGATCGTCCCATCCGCTTAGCTTTGCCTTGGCCGAAAAACTGGCGCGCCTGTTGCCCGAGGACTTCAACCACGTCTTTTTCGTTAATTCGGGGTCCGAAGCCATAGATACCGCGTTGAAAATGGTGATGGCTTATCATTCTGCCATGGGAAATGACCGCACGCGGTTTGTGTCGCGCGAACGGGCCTATCACGGGGTGAACATCGGTGGCGTTTCGCTGTCGGGGTTGGTGAATAATCGCAAATCATTTCCGGCTGTGATGCCCAACATCGTCATGATGCGCCACACATGGAACGCGGACGAGTTGATGGTGCGCGGTCAGCCGCAAACCGGCGTGGAACTGGCCGAGGATTTGCAGCGTGCAGTGGATACATTCGGCGGGCAAACCATTGCCGCCTGTTTTGTCGAACCCGTTGCCGGCTCTACCGGCATCCTTGCCCCGCCGGTTGGTTATCTGGAACGGTTGCGCCAGATTTGCGATGAAAACGGAATTTTGCTGGTATTTGACGAGGTGATAACCGGCTTTGGCCGTATCGGCGGGAAATTTGCCGCCGATGCCTTTGGCGTGACACCCGATATCATGACGATGGCCAAGGCGCTGACCAACGGGTCCATTCCGATGGGGGCCGTGGCCACAACCGATAATATCCATGATGTGATTTCCGACAAGGCAGCACCCGGCGCGATCGAGTTTTTCCACGGCTACACCTATTCCGGCCACCCCGCCGCCTGTGCCGCCGGTCTGGCCGCGCTGTCGATTTACGAGGATGACGATATGTATGGCCGCGCCGCTACTATGTCGCCCTATTTTCTGGATTCGGTTTACCAGCTAAGGGATCATCCGATGGTCAAGGACATCCGCGGGATCGGCATGGCCGCGGGGGTCGAGCTGAAATCGAACGGCAAACCGGGCCAGCGTGGCGGGCAGGCGCAGGTTGATCTGTTCTGGAACGGAATGCATGTGAAATTCACAGGTGATTGCGGAATTCTGTCGCCGATGTTCATTTCCGAAAAATCCCATATCGACGAGATGATGGAGAAGTTGAAGAAAACACTGGACGGTCTGACTTAAGTCACCGCAGCCAAAAACACAAAAAGCCCCGCGCATTTCGCACGGGGCTTTTTGTTTGGTTTGCTTGTTCCTAGTGGCCCAGAATCTGGCTCAGGAACAGTTTGGTGCGATCGGATTGTGGGTTGTTGAAGAACTCTTTGGGTTCATTCTGCTCCACAATCTGCCCCTGATCCATAAAGATAACGCGGTTTGCCACGGCCTGGGCAAAGCCCATTTCGTGGGTCACACAGATCATCGTCATGCCTTCTTCGGCCAGCTCGATCATCGTATCCAGAACCTCTTTGATCATCTCGGGGTCCAGCGCCGATGTCGGCTCGTCAAACAGCATGATGCGCGGCTTCATACACAGCGAGCGGGCAATCGCCACACGCTGTTGCTGACCACCGGACAACTGGCCGGGGTATTTGTCGGCCTGCTCGGGGATCTTCACCTTTTCAAGGAAATGCATCGCGGTTGCTTCGGCCTCGGCCTTGGGTGTCTTGCGAACCCAGATCGGTGCCAATGTGCAATTTTCCAGAATGGTCAGATGCGGGAACAGGTTGAAGTGCTGGAAACACATGCCAACCTCGGACCGGATCTTGTCGATGTTTTTCAGATCCGAGGACAGCTCGGTTCCGTCGACAATGATTGTTCCTTCCTGATGTTCCTCAAGCCGGTTGATGCAGCGGATCAATGTGGATTTACCTGACCCCGAAGGGCCACAAACCACGATCCGTTCACCGCGATGAACCGTCAGGTTGATGTCTTTCAGAACGTGAAAGGCGCCATACCATTTGTTCATATTGGTGATTTCGATTGCCACCTCGTCCGAAATGGACATCTGGGCGCGTGCGGTTGCGGATTCAGACATTTACGTCACTCCTTTAATTAATGACCAGTCTGAAGCTTGCGCTCCAGATACATGGAATAGCGGGACATGGAGAAGCAGAAGATGAAGAACACAAAGGCGACAAAGCCGTAGAGTTCCCAAATGATGCCATTCCAATCGGAATCGGACTGGATGAATTTCACCCACTGGATCGGGTCAGCCATCGCGATGATCGAAACCAGAGTGGTATCCTTGAACAACCCGATAAAGGTTGAAACGATACCCGGGATCGAAATCTTCAACGCTTGCGGCATGATGATCAGACGCTGTGCCTGCCAGTAATCAAGGCCCAGCGCATCGGCTGCCTCATACTGGCCTTTCGGCAAAGCGGCCAAGCCACCACGGATTACCTCGGCCATATAGGCAGCGGCAAAAATGGTGACCATGATCATAACCCGCAGGATGATGTCAAACTCGGTGCCTTTGGGCAGGAAGTATTGCAACAACACCGAAGCCACGAACAACAAGGTAATCAGCGGCACACCGCGGATGAACTCGATGAATCCGACACAAAGCGATTTCACGATGATCAGATTTGACTGCCGCCCAAGTGCCAGAATAATCCCCAGCGGGAAAGAAAGTGTAATCCCCGTGATCCCCAGCAGGATCGATAGCATGAAGCCACCAAATTTCCGGCTTTCGACGCTTTCAATTCCAAGCGGGATGATGTTTTGCAGTGCCTCCCCGACCGGTCCCATAAGGAACAGCCACCAGATGATTGCAGACAGAACACCCAGGATCAAACCGAGGAGCGGGCTGATTGCCACCGATACAAACTTGTGCACCAGATATCCAACAACGAAACCAAGGAATGCCGTAACAGGAAC
The DNA here is from genome assembly GCF_003544895.1 of Profundibacter amoris. Classification (GTDB taxonomy): domain Bacteria; phylum Pseudomonadota; class Alphaproteobacteria; order Rhodobacterales; family Rhodobacteraceae; genus Profundibacter; species Profundibacter amoris. The sequence goes on along the minus strand of NZ_CP032125.1, from coordinate 151,106 downwards.
CCAGACAGAGCCCCCCCACAACAACCAGGGTGCGATAAAAGGAACGGCAACCGATACCAAAATGAGCTTCTTCGGCAGACTTCCAAAAAGAATTGGCGCCAGGCCTGCAAACAGAAGGATAAGGGCCAGATTTGGACGCCAATACAAATGTTCAGGGTAAAACCCGTACATCAACTGCCAAAAGCGTTCATGGATCACACCCCAACAGGCACGGTTCTGGGATTCACCGTAAACCTCGATGATTTTTGCCCGGCATTCATTCAGCGAATTTGCATTCCAGAAACCGCCAAAAATCCATGGCAGCAGGAAAGACAAAACCGAGTAGGCGATGTATATTGCCATCAGTGTCAAAATCGCATCCAGCCAGGTGGCAAACAGATTTTGCCGAACCCACCCGATAATCCCGACGTTGGTTACCGGTGGTGCTTTCTCCGGAAGCATTTCGGTGCGCACATATGATTGCGTGGAATTCATAGTCATATCAGCGCTCCTTCAGCTTTGTTCGTTCGTTGTAATAGTTCATCACCGAAGAAACCGTCAGCGAGATGATCAGGTAGATCAGCATCAGTAACAGAACTGTTTCCAGCTCGCGACCGGTCTGGTTCAGGGTAATCCCCCCCAGTGTGCCGGTGATATCCATATAGCCAACCGCAATCGCCAGGGACGAGTTTTTGGTCAGGTTCAGATATTGCGAGATCAACGGCGGAACAATAACACGCAGCGCCTGCGGCAGAACAATCAGGCTCATAATCCGGTTTTGACGCAAACCTAGCGCAGCCGCTGCTTCAGACTGGCCTTTGGAAATCGCCATGATACCTGCACGCACGATCTCGGCGATAAATGCAGCCGTGTATAGGGACAAAGCAACCCAGAGCGCCAGCAGGGATGACCGCATATGAATGCCGCCTTTAAAGTTGAACCCTTTTAGTTCTGGATAGCCCAGATAAAACCCGAGGATATACAACACGGCCAATGTCGGCAGGAATACAACCGCCAATCGCCAGTACCATGTAACAGGGCGTACGCCCGTGTCTTTTTGTATCTGGTCGGCCCGCGTCTTGATCAGTTTGCTGGTTATCAGCCCTGCAATCAAAACGGCAAGGATCGCCATCAAATCAATGCTGATCTGGAAGGTGCCGCAGAATTTGGCCAGTTTGGCCGTCGCGGGTGTTCCATCCGGATTATAAAAGGCCTGACAGGCTTTGGATTCTTTATCGGGGAATACGGGCAAATCGCCCAACCCTTTGGAAAACAGAGGTTCGGGTAGATATACACCACGGTTGGTAACTGCGATGCTGTCAAAGACCTTCATCGTTGCGGCAGGATTATCACCGCGGAAATCTTTAGGGGCAGGCAACTGGTGTGATGTGGCAGCCATGATCAGCACGATCCACAACAACACAGGAACATTCCGCAATGTTTCGACATAAACAGCCGCCAATCGGGAAATGACCCAGTTCTTGGACAAGCGAAGAACGCCGATAATCACACCCAGAATGGTCGCTGCGATACAACCCATAACGGCCACGAGCAACGTATTCATCAAGCCAACAACAGCCGCGCGCATGTGCGACGATTGCGAATTATAGGCGATCAGTTTCTGGTTGATGTCATACCCGGAGGCTTCTTTCAAAAAACCGTAGTTAAAGGTTTTCCCGGCCGCCGCCAGATTAACGATAACATTGTTGATCAGCCAAGCTGCGCCCAACATGAACCCCAGCAGCGCAACAACCTGAATGGTGGTTGAACGATAGCGGGTATCATAGAGCAGCATAGAAAGGCGGAACGACTCCTTCGGAGGGTCGGTCAGTGTTGTCATAAGAGACATCCCCATGCTCCCTGGCCTTTTATTGACGCGAGTTTTCCCGCTGCCCCGGCTCAGGTGATTTTATTAAAATAGTTAAGATGTGAAAAGGGCGCGGGGATAAACCCGCGCCCAGATCGTTAGGATCCTAGCGGAAAGGAGGCGAGTAAATCAGGCCGCCTTCGGTCCACTGTGCGTTCAGGCCACGGGCCAGACCGATTGGTGTCTTTTCGCCGATGTTGGCTTCAAAGATTTCACCAAAGTTGCCTTCCGAAGAAATCGCACGTTTCGCCCAGTCAGCGTCCAGACCCAGCATTTCGCCCAGGTTGCCTTCGGTGCCGAGGATACGGTTGATTTCAGGGTTGTTGGTGCCCTTGCTCAGCTCTTCGATGTTAGCCGAGGTGATGCCCAGCTCTTCAGCCGAGATCAGTGCGTTCAGAGTCCAGCGAACAACGTCGCCCCACTCGTTGTCACCATGACGTACCAACGGGCCCAGAGGCTCTTTCGAAATGATTTCCGGCAGAATGATGTGATCGCCGGGGTTTTCGAATGCTGCGCGTGTAGCAGCCAGACCAGAAGCGTCTGTTGTCAGCGTGTCACAAGCACCGGACAGGTACTGCTGCTGCGATTCAGCGTTGTTTTCCACAGGTACGGGCTCGTAAGAGATGCCGTTTGTGCGGAAGAAGTCAGCCAGGTTCAGTTCGGTTGTTGTACCGGTCTGGATACAAACAGTCGCGCCGTCCAGATCTTTGGCCGAAGTCACGCCCAATGCTTTGGGAACCATGAAGCCTTGGCCGTCGTAGTAGTTAACACCAACGAAGTCCAACTTCAGGTCAACGTCGCGCGAGAATGTCCATGTGGTATTACGAGCCAGCATGTCAACTTCGCCAGAAGCCAGCGCGGTGAAGCGTGTCTTCGAGCTGAGCGGAACGAATTCAACAGCAGTGTTGTCGCCAAGAACGGCGGCTGCAACGGCACGGCATACAGCTACGTCGTAGCCTTCCCATTTGCCGTTTGCATCTGGCGATGCAAAGCCAACCAGACCGGTGGACACACCACAGTTCAATTTGCCGCGTGCTTTCACGTCATCAAGTGTGCCAGCAGCTGCAATCCCAGCTGTCAGGCTGGCAACTGTCAGAGCGCCAAGAAATACGGATTTTTTCATGTTTACCTCTTCCTGATAGTCCGTCCCGTTTGGAACGGTTTATTCGGCCCGAAAGGACCGAGAGCGATACGGTGGAAAAGCATTGCTTTCCCAACGGGCACTAGTTTGGGCCAATATTTAAGAAAACGTCAAGGGTGGTTTCGGAATTAAGCCCTTATCGGACCTGCTTTTTCGCATGAATCGAAAAGGCAAGGGGGTAATTGCGAAATTTCCAACCAAATTAGCCATTGTTAACCATAAAATAGAATCGGGCAGCGTGTTCAAATCCCACCTTCTTTCCCGCTTCGGTTGCGGATGCCTCGTCATCCTCGCCCCATTGTTCGATTTGCCAGTCCTCGTCGATTCTGGAGCGGCGCCACAATTCGGGCACCGGCAGGAACCGGTGAATCGTGGCAAAGCCGATAATCAGCGAGCCCGACATCCCGACCAGATCGTGAAACGCGGCCAAGCGGAAATTGTCCATATCCGAAACCCGTTTGGCAAGGTTTGCCAAAACAGCGGCATCCTGTTTCACATGCACGATCCCCGCAGTGGTTTTCAACGGTGCCTTCAAGGTTTCAGCGGCCCATTCCAGCAACGGATCCCACGCCTCGCTTTGGCGTTTGACCAGCCCTTCGGGCGATTCCGCGCGGTAACACAACAGGTCCGTGCCGCCATATTCCGACACCAGCGCCGCGACTTCGGCGTGCATCGGCCCCACCTTGTCGATCGCTGCATTGGCGGATCGCGTGACCGGCATGGTCATCGGGTCGATCTTTTCTTCCTGCGCCTGCCATTCGGCAGCAATCGCTTCGGCCATTTCGCGGCTGGGCACGATCAGCTCACTTTTGACCGGCGTGCGCAGTTTGCGCCCGTCCAGCAGCACCTGATAGCCATCACCCGCCACCTCGACCGTGGCCTTTTCCCAAAACCGTTTTGCAGCCCATTCCGCCATGATCTATCCCCAAAGTTCTGTCAGCAGCGCAGCCAGCGCCACCGTATCATCCACAATATGCGCAGCCCCCGCCGCCCGCAGGCGGTCCACATCGTGATACCCCCACGACACGCCGATACTGACCATACCGGCCGCACAGCCCATTTCCATATCAAACGTGGTGTCGCCAATCATCACCCCGTGCAGGGCCTTAACACCCGTATCCGACAGTGTTGCGTGCAGCATCGACGGGTGCGGTTTGGACGGGTGATCATCCGCCACCTGTGCGGTGACGAACATCTTTTCCAGCCCGTGAACCCGCAGCATAGCATCCAGCCCGCGCCGCGATTTGCCGGTGGCAACGCCCAGCAACAGGTGATCATCCTGTGCCAACCCGTTCAGCAGATCGCGAATACCGGCATAAAGCGGCGCGCTCTGCCCTGCCTCGCGTTTATTTCTGAAGGTCGCCTTATAGCCTTCCACCAGCGCATCATACTGCGCATCAGTCAGATCAGGCGAAAGCTGCCGCATCGCGTGGGGCAGCGACAGACCGATAATCCCCCGCACCTGTTCCAGCGGAGGGCTGTCCAGCCCCTCGGCCGCATAGGTCTGCGCCATCGCCGCAGCGATGTGGTGCTGGCTATCGACCAGCGTGCCATCCACGTCGAACACCGCCAAACGCAACGGCTGGCTCATAGATATTCCTCGAACGGGTCATCCGCTACGTCACGTTCGTCCCAGGCAAAGGTTGACCATGTCTGTTTCATATGGGCCGGCATCGGTGCGATGATTTTCACCATCTTGCCGGTTATGGGGTGCGGAAACAACAGGCTGCGGGCGTGCAGGTGCATTTTGCGGCTGATCTCGCCACCCAATTGCGCACCCCAACCGTCGCCCTGATTTTCCTGCCCCGAACCACCGTATTTACCATCGCCGATAATCGGGTGGCCCATTTCGGCCATATGCGCCCGCAACTGGTGTGTCCGTCCCGTGATCGGCACCAGCGCCACCCACGCACAGCGCTTGGCGGCGCTGTCCAGCACCATGTAATCGGTGGTCGAGCGTTTGGCCCCGTCCGTATGTGCCACATCGTCAGGATGGATGCAGACCATCTTTTCGTGACCATGCCCGCCGGCCTTCAGCAGCCCGTATTTGATCGTGCCCATCTTTGGCGAAGGACAACCGCCAACAGCGGCCCAGTAAATCTTGCGGGTCTCGCGGGAACGGAAGGCCTCGGTCAAAGCGGACGCCACCTGCCGCGTGCGGGCCAGCAGCAGGATGCCGGAGGTGTCCTTGTCCAGCCGGTGCACCAGCCGCGGTTTCTGGTCATAGCCAAAGCGCAGGGCATCGGCCAGCATATCCACATGGCGGGTCTGTTTACTGCCGCCCTGTGTCGGAAGGCCCGGCGGTTTGTTGATCGCAATCAGGTAATCGTCACGATACAGAACAGCGTCCTGCATCATTTCAACATCGGCGTTGCTGATCATGTCATAGGTTTTGGCCCGCGCGGTAATTTCGTGTGGTTCGGGCAATGGCGGCACCCGCACCACCTGCCCCGCCTGCACGCGCGTGTTGGCCTTTACCCGACCACCATCAACGCGAATGTCACCTTTACGGCACATCTTTTCGATCCGCCCCTGGGCGATATGCGGGAACATCCGGCGAAACCAGCGGTCCAGCCGCTGATCGCCATCATCTTCAGCCACTTCTATTTTCTGAACACCACTCATGACCAAAACGTCCTTGCTGCATAAAGCCCTAGAATTATTGCCGCCAGCGACAGGAACACTGACGCTACCGCATAAAGCGCCGCCTGTGTTGTGTCGCCGCGTTCATACATCGTCAGCACATCCAGCGAAAACGCCGAAAACGTGGTAAACCCGCCCAGCACACCGGTCATCAGAAACGGGGCCAGTTGCCGCGTCATGCCCTTGTGGGCCAGCATCACCACGATCACCCCCATAACGAAGGATCCGACCACATTCACCACAAACGTCCCCCAGGGCAACCCGGGGCCGAACAGACGGATGGTGCCAACACCCGTCAGATAACGTAGGCTGGCCCCGATTGCGCCGCCAAGGGCGACCTGAAGTAATGTTACATAAGACATGCAGGTTCTTTCATGCCACAGGGCCGGTTTGTCAACCGCCCTGCCGTTTGGCACGCAGTTTGGCAAAGTAATCCAGCCGTTTTTTCAACTCGCGCTCGAACCCGCGTTCGACCGGCTGGTAATACACCCCGTGCTTCATGCTGTCGGGGAAATAGTTCTGGCCGGAAAATCCGTCCTCGGCGTCGTGATCATAGGCATAGCCATCGCCATACCCCTGATCCTTCATCATCGACGTTGGCGCATTCAGGATATGTTTGGGCGGTGGTTCCGAGCCGGTCTTTTTCGCCGCCGCCATCGCCGCCTTGAACCCCACATAAGCCGCGTTCGATTTCGGCGCCATCGCCAGATAGGTCACCGCCTGTGCCAGCGCCAACTCGCCTTCGGGGCTGCCCAGCCGTTCATAGGTTTCCCATGCGTGCAGGCAAACGGCATGGGCCTGCGGGTCGGCCAGACCGATGTCCTCAACCGCCATGCGGGTGATCCGGCGCGCCAGATAGCGCGGGTCTTCGCCCCCCGTCAGCATCCGCGCCATCCAGTAAAGCGCCGCGTCAGGATCAGAGCCGCGCACCGATTTGTGCAGGGCGGAAATCAGGTTGTAATGTTCATCGCCGCTTTTGTCATAGATTGCGGCACGGCGCATCAGGCGGGTGGACAGGGCCTCGACATCCAGTTTCTTGTCGCCCTTCCACGCCATCACCTGTTCGATCAGGTTCAGCAAGGCCCGCCCGTCCCCGTCGGCCATCTCCAACATAGCCTCGCGGGCCTCGCCGGTCAGTGGCAAGGCACGGTCCAGTTCCTTTTCTGCCCGCTGCGCCAACCGCTCCAGATCGGCCAGGGTCAGCCGGTTCAGCACCAGCACTTGCGAGCGCGACAGCAGGGCCGAGTTCAGTTCAAACGAGGGATTTTCCGTGGTCGCCCCGACCAGAACGATGGTGCCATCCTCCATATGCGGCAGGAACCCGTCCTGCTGGGCCTTGTTGAATCGATGGATTTCGTCAACGAACAGCAGGGTGCCCTTGCCGTTCTGCCGCCGGATTTTCGCGGATTCGAATACTTTTTTCAGGTCCGCAATGCCGGTGAAAATGGCACTGATCTGCACAAAGGCCAGATCGGTTTCATCCGCCAGCAACCGCGCAATAGTGGTTTTTCCCACGCCGGGCGGGCCCCACAGAATAAGCGACGACAGGCTGCCTGCGTCCAGCATCATACCCAATGGCGCATCCGGCCCGATCACCTGCTCCTGCCCGATTACTTCGGACAGGGTGCGCGGCCGCAGCCGGTCGGCCAACGGGCGTTGGGCGTCCATTTCGGGGGCTTCGGGCGCGGTGTCGAATAAATCTACCATATGGCAAACCTATTCCTCCGCGCCCAAAGAGAAAAGCGAAATGGGCCTTCCGAACAAACGGAAGGCCGTTTCCTAGTGCAGGTTCGAGGCAAAGTTCATCGAGACCACCTGATTGTTGATGCCGTCGATCTCCATCACCGGCCCCATGGCTGTCATATCCACACCAACCCGTTTTGCCCAACGTGGCCAATTGGCGTTCAGCAGGGTCAAACACTGGGTCGCCCCGAGGTTCCGGGCGGCTTTGGCCAGTTCAAACACCAACTGGGCATGAACACGGCGGCGCAGGCGGGCCGGCACATCATGCGATACGAACAGGCGCGAGCTTTCCCAGACGTTTTCCGAAACCGGAGCCTCATCAAACAACAGATTTGAAGGAATGGTGTCCAGCAACCCGCGCTGTGCATCGCGAATCATATAGCTGTAGATGCCGCAATGCGCGGTGGTCGGGGTTAGACGGTTGCCCGCCAAAACCTTGCCCAGCTTGTCATGAACAACCACCCAGCGGCTCGCGGGGGTGTCATACTGGTCATATTCCATTCCCATGGCTTCGGGTAGGTCCCATTTGTTCTGTACAATGAACAACTCGCGACGGGCACGGAACATATTGGCGAATAATTCGCCGTTTTGGTGGATGTTTTCGAACGAAAGTGTAGTGGTCTGCATGGCAGCCTCCTGCAGGTTGGTGGTTGGGACCTTGCGGAAGGTATTTCATTCAGATCAGGCCATAGTCCTTGGCACGCTGAATGGCTTCGGCAGTGGTGCGGGCCATAAGCTTTTGACGAGCAGACGTCAGTCGAGCTTTGAGCGCACTTTCCGAAATTCCTAAATATGCAGCCGCAGCTGCATGCCTGTGACCATCCGCAATTAATTTAAGCGCCTCAGTCTGTGCTTTTGTAAGCCGGTGTGGCGGTTCGGTCATGTCATGAAGCCGAAGAGCGATGGCTTGCACCTCTTCGATCTCGGCATCTTCGAATTCCCGATCTGCCCGCGCCACGCTGACAATTGTCCTAGAACGGATTGGCCCACAAGAGATCGTTGCCCCATAGGTTAACCCGAACCTTGCTGCCTCTTTGAAGATGCCAAAAGGGTCGGGGATGATTCGATTGCTCCATCGGGTCCAGCCTGTGGTGCAGAAACCCCAGGCTGTCATCGGATCGCGCAATACATATCCGTTTTCGGTATAGTGATCCGTCCAGGCCGGATCATATGTTTGAAAAGACATCAATGCAGATGTGAATCGAATATGCAGGCCAACGAAGTAACCTTTTGGGGCCATTTCCCCCAATTTTCGCAACTCTTGATCAAACACGGTCTTTTCGAACATGTCCTTTTAGACAAGTTGAATCAATTGGCGTCAACCTTAAATTGATACCTAGTGAGTCGTATTAAAAGAAGAAGGTTATCGTGAACACTATAGATCCAGATCTTTTCGCCAAGTTGATGTCTCTTCCAGACGGGGACCGTACGGACCTGCTGGAATTTTTAGGGGCCACTCCTGTCGGTCAGGAACAGTTGAATACCTTGATCGGCGAGATTGAAAACTCAATTATGGATAAACGCAACGCACGTGTCGCTGCGTTAAACTAACCAAAAAGCCCCGCCAAATTGGCGGGGCTTTTGTTTTCATACTATTGGCTGACTATTATTCGTCAGCGGCAGTTTCTTCAGCAGCAAGACGCGCTTTGTCGGCGGCCCCTTTGGCCGAAACATCGCGGTCAACAAATTCGATGATCGCCATCGGCGCCATGTCACCGTAACGGTAACCGGCCTTCAGCACGCGCACATAACCGCCGTTGCGGTCTTTGTAGCGGGGGCCAAGCACGTCAAAAAGTTTGGCGACATACTGATCTTCTTTCAGGCGGCTTGCGGCCAGACGACGGGCGTGCAGATCGCCGCGCTTGCCCAGTGTGATCAGTTTTTCCACGATGCGACGCAGCTCTTTGGCTTTGGGCAGGGTGGTTTTGATTTGTTCGTGTTCAATCAGCGAACCCGCCATGTTGGCAAACAATGCCTTACGGTGTTCGTGAGTACGGTTCAGGCGACGATAGCCTCTCGCGTGGCGCATTTTATCAGTCCTTCTTCAGGTTTATACTTTGTCTGGCCTCCCATGCGTGTGGGCGGCTCTCCTTGGGGCGGTATTGCCCGGCTTTCCCCGCAAACTGCGGGCATTGAAACGGAGCGGACCGAAATCCGCTCCGTATATTCCTAGAACTGGTCTTCGAATTTCTTCGCCAGATCTTCGATGTTCTCTGGTGGCCAATCTTCGACGTCCATACCCAGATGCAGACCCATGCCCGACAGCACTTCTTTGATCTCGTTCAAAGATTTGCTGCCAAAGTTCGGGGTGCGCAGCATTTCTGCTTCGGTTTTCTGGATCAGATCGCCGATGTAAACGATGTTGTCGTTCTTCAGGCAGTTTGCCGAACGGACCGATAGTTCCAACTCGTCTACTTTCTTCAGCAGCAGCGGGTTGAATTCCAGACCGTCGTCTTCTTCCTGACGGTTGGCGGCTTCTGGCTCGTCGAAGTTCACGAAAATCGACAGCTGGTCCTGAAGGATACGCGCGGCAAAAGCCACGGCATCTTCGGGTGTGATTGATCCGTCCGTTTCCAGTTTCAACGTCAGTTTGTCATAGTCCAGAACCTGACCTTCACGGGTCGGCTGAACGTCATAGGCAACCTTTTTCACTGGCGAGTAGATCGCATCAATCGGCAACAGGCCGATGGGTGCGTCTTCGGGGCGATTTTTATCGGCAGCGACATAGCCTTTGCCGGTGTTGACGGTCAGTTCCATGAACAGATCGGCGCCATCGTCCAGCTGACAGATAACGTGGTCTTTGTTCAGGATTTCAATGCCCGCACTTTCCGAGATGTCACCAGCGGTGACAACCATCGGGCCTTTGGCCGAAATCGACAGGCGCTTGGGCCCTTCGACTTCCATCGACATGGCAACGCCTTTCAGGTTCAACACGATGTCGGTGACGTCTTCACGCACGCCTGCAACGGTCGAAAATTCATGCAATACATTGTCAATCTGGACGCTGGTGATGGCGGCGCCCTGAAGGCTCGACATCAGCACGCGACGCAGCGCGTTGCCCATAGTCAGACCAAAGCCGCGTTCCAGCGGTTCGGCCACAACCGTGGCCTGCGTTGCAGGGTTCGCGCCCGGTGTCACCACCAATTGCGTTGGTTTAATCAGTTCTTGCCAGTTTTTGTGGATCATGTGTGTCGCCTCCATTCAAGTTTTCGGATCATGTCCCAAGTCCGAAAACGCCCGAGGTAAAAATGACGAACCCGGACCACCGATAACCGGCAGCCCGAGCGTAGAAATAATAACTAAACGCGGCGGCGTTTAGGAGGCCGACAGCCGTTGTGGGCAATCGGGGTTACATCACGGATCGATGTGATGTTCAGACCCAGTGCAGCCAAAGCGCGCAGCGCCGATTCACGGCCCGAACCGGGACCCTGAACTTCGACTTCCAGCGTCTTGACGCCGTGTTCCTGTGCTTTTTTGCCTGCATCTTCGGCAGCCATCTGTGCGGCGTAAGGTGTCGATTTACGCGACCCCTTGAAACCCATTGTACCGGCCGAGGACCATGCAATCGCATTGCCCTGAACGTCCGAGATCAGGATCTTGGTGTTGTTGAACGACGAATTAACGTGTGCAACGCCGGATGCAATGTTCTTGCGCTCTTTGCGCTTCGTGCGTGTTTTATCGCGTGCCATTGATCAAACCCTCCTATTTCTTCTTACCGGCAATGGCCTTTGCAGGGCCTTTGCGGGTACGAGCGTTGGTGTGGGTACGCTGACCGCGTACAGGAAGGTTGCGGCGATGACGCAGGCCACGGTAGCAGCCAAGGTCCATCAGACGCTTGATGTTCATCTGAACTTCGCGACGCAGGTCACCTTCAACAGTCAGGTTAGCGTCGATGTATTCGCGGATGGCCAGAACCTCGGCATCCGACAGCTCGTTAACGCGACGGGATTCGTCGATTTTAACAGCTTCACAGATGGCCTCGGCAGTCGTGTTACCAATTCCGGTGATATAAGTCAGGGCGATCGGGACCCGTTTATGGGTCGGGATATTTACGCCGGCAATACGTGCCACGTGTCGTTTTCCTTTTTCGTTGCGGCTCCGTAATCCCAGAGCCTTTTTTCACAACCAAAGCCCGAAGGGATTAACCTTGCGGGCTGACGCTGAATTCGGTTTTTATGCAAAGCGGACCGTCGCCCGGTTAAGCATGTTGATTCTCTTGCGAGATGAGGTGATCTATGGTGTTTTTAAGGGTGCGTCAAGGGATGTTACGACTTATCCCAGCGCCTTGGCGATTGATGCCGCAACTTCGTCGATTTCACCCAGCCCGTTTACCGACCGCAACTTGCCTTTGGCATAGTAGTATCCGATCAGTGGCGATGTCTTTTTGTAATACTCCATCAGCCGTGTGCGCAGGGATTCCTCGTTGTCATCGGCGCGACGCTTCATGTCGCTTGCGCCGCAAACGTCGCAAACACCGTCAACCTTGGGGCGTTTGGTTTCGTCATGGTAAACCTCGCCGCAGTTGCCGCATGTGAAACGGCCGGTGATCCGGCGCATCAGTGCGTCGTCGTCCACCCGCATTTCGATCACGGCATCCAGTGTCTTGCCATATTTTTCCAGCAATTCCCCCAGCGCATCGGCCTGTGCCAATGTGCGCGGGAAGCCGTCAAAAATGAAACCGCCGCCATTGTCGCCCTTCAGCTTCTCCTCGATCAGGCCGATCACGATTTCATCGGTGACCAGTTCCCCCGCCGCCATAACCTTGGCGACGCGTTCGCCCATTTCGGTCCCGCTGTCCTTGGCTTCGCGCAGCATGTCGCCAGTTGATAACTGGATCATGCCGCGTTCTTCTACCAGACGTCGTGCTTGCGTGCCTTTACCGGCACCCGGTGGCCCTAAGAGGATGATATTCATTTTCTACCCGAAGATCTTTTGCGGCGCTTTTTACCACGCAGTTGTGATTTTTCGATCAGGCCTTCGTATTGATGGGCCAGCATATGCGACTGCACCTGCTGGATCGTATCCATCGTTACCGAAACCACAATCAGAACCGATGTCCCGCCAAAGTAAAACGGAATGGAAAACTGGCTACGAAGGATTTCCGGCAACAGCGCAACCGCCGCCAGATAAGCCGAGCCAAGAACCAACAGACGGGTCACCACATAATTCAGATATTCGGCTGTCTTTTTGCCCGGACGTATACCGGGAACAAAGCCGTTCTGGTTTTTCAGATTGTCGGCTACATCATCCACTTTGAACGCCACGTTGTAGGTATAGAAGAACGTGAAGAAAACGATCATGGCTGTAAAGAACAGCAGATACAGCGGCTGACCGGGGCCAAAGTAGGCCAGAATGGTCGACATCACAGGGCCGGTTTGCTGGCCCGAAAAGGTTGCAATCGTTGTCGGCAACAGCAGCAGCGAGGAGGCGAAAATCGCGGGGATCACGCCGGCGGGGTTTACCTTGACGGGCAGGTGCGAATTGCTGCCGTCATAAACCTTCATACCAACCTGACGCCGCGGATACTGGATGTGGATCTTGCGCAAGGCGCGCTCCATGAACACCACAAAGGCAATCACCGCAACCACCATCACAATCACCGCAACAATCACACCGGGGCTGATTGTGCCCGAACGACCCTGTGCCAGAAACTGTGCAAGGGCTGCCGGTATTTCGGCAACAATACCGACAAAGATGATCAGCGAAATACCGTTACCGATGCCGCGTGCGGTGATCTGTTCACCCAGCCACATCAGGAACATGGTGCCGCCAACCAGCGTAATCACGGTTGCAGCTTCGAAATACAGACCCGGGTTTGTCACCAGATCACCGGCTTCCAGCGATTTTGCCAGACCATAGGCCTGGAATGTCGCCAGCAAAACCGTGCCGTAACGGGTGTATTGGTTAATCTTCTTGCGGCCCTGTTCGCCTTCTTTCTTCAACTGTTCCAGTGGTGGCCACATGGCCGATAGCAGCTGAACAATGATCGAAGCCGAGATGTAAGGCATGATCCCGAGGGCAAAGATACCCATCCGGCCAAGCGCGCCACCGGTGAACATCTGCAAGATGCCCCCAAGGCCGGCTGCGGCCCCTTCCATGAATTCCCGCAACGCGGCGCCATCAATCCCGGGGACGGGAATAAAGGTGCCAAGACGATAAACCATCAGCAACCCGATGGTGAATAGGATACGGCTGCGTAGCTCGCCCGCCTTACCGAAGGCGCTCCAGCTCATGTTTGCTGCCATTTGCTCTGCTGCAGATGCCATTTAGGGCCTCGTTGTTAATGAAAGCGCCGCCAAACCGTTCTCCGGTTGGCGGCGCTTGGAAAACATAAATTCTATGTAAGCAGACACAGGCCTGCTCACAAGGCTTATTCTGCCGCCGCTGCCGGAGTTTTGACCGTCAGTTTACCGCCAGCCTTTTCAACGGCCTCGATTGCGGCCTTGGATGCGCCGGTCACTTCCAGATTTACCTTGGACGTGATCTCGCCTTTGGCAAGGATACGCACGCCGTCCAGAATGCGGCGCACAACGCCGGCTTCCAGCAAAACCTCTTCTGTGATCGCCTTTTTGGCGTCCAGTTTCTTGGCGTCGATGAATTTCTGCAGGATGTTCAGGTTCACAACGGCATAGCTTTTGCGGTTACGGCTGTTGAAGCCACGCTTTGGCAGACGTTGGTAGAGGGGCATTTGGCCACCCTCGAAACCCTTGATCGCAACACCCGAACGGGATTTCTGACCTTTGATACCACGGCCACCGGTTTTACCAGTGCCCGAACCGGGACCACGGCCGATACGCTTGCGGGATTTTGTTGCGCCGGGATTGTCGCGCAGTTCATTCAGTTTCATATCGCTCTCTCCTTGCCGGATATGGTCACGAGCGAAAGGACCAACCACGGCTCAAATGTTGAATTTCGCGGCGAAAGGACTCGCCACCGGGCGCGTATAGACCCAAGTGGCGGCGGGATCAACCCAAACCTACTGCGCTTCGCGTGCGGCCATTGCGGCCAGCGTGTCTTTCTCACGTTCAACCGCTGCCATCACGATTTTCGCGGTTTTTGACGGCATATCCAGCGCCAAAGCGGCCTGATGCCCGTGGCTGGACATTTTGCGCAGGGTTTTGCCAACAATGTCGATCAGTTTGTCGTCGTCATAATGAGGGAATTTGGCGATGAACTCATCCCAGTAGTAGGCCAGAAACACCACATCGACGACATTTTCCAGTGCCTGCGAATCTGCCTCGCGTTTCAGCCGCTCTTTGCGCAAGTAAGACCCGACCAGCGCGATATCCTCGTCGCTATAGCCGTTTTCACGCATGATACCGCCCACCAGATCGGCATGCAGCTGGCGCATCTCCAGACGCCACTTCTGATAGCCCTCGCGATTGCGCGGATAGGTGTCGCGCGGGATCTGCCAGCGGCGGATATGCTGGGCGCGGGCAGCAATGCGCAGCAATTCGGACGCATCCGGATACATCCGCTCCAGCATTTCCGTCATCCGCTCGGCATAGACGGTTTCATAGGGGTATTCTTTGCCGTCCACCGTGATCTTGCGAGGGTCTTCGGCATTCACTGCATCAATGGCGGCGATTACGGCGTTGAATTGTTCAGTCGGTGTAAAGGACATTTCGGTTTCTCCTGATTCTGCGCGGATGGGCAGTATACCCATTCACGCACAACAGGAAACAGCCGAGCCAAAGCCAAATAAAAATTTGCCTATAGCAGATCAGTCCAGCGCGTCGACCATCTTGGACAAATGCGTAATGCGTTCATTGAATTCGCTGTTCAGCTCCGCCAACTCCTGCTGAAGGCTTTGTTTGGTCGCGGTCAATTGCTTTTGATCCGCCAACAGCGAATCCAGCTCGGCCGTGGCGCGAGCCAGAATGGGTGAAATCTCGTAACGGAACACCTGTTCCCCCTTCAACTCGTTCCCCGGCATGGGTTTGCTCATCCGTTTGAACTCGTATCGGCGGCGCTTGGGCAAAAAGGAATTCTTGGGGCGGCGATAATTGATCTTCAAGACGTCCATATCATCGGCAACATGCACAACCGAATAGTCGGTAATCTGTTCCGGATTCATTACGCCCATTTCAGTCAGGTTAGGTGTTTTCGTTTTCATTTGCGCGCCCTGTAATGTTATTTTGGTTAATTGGCTTGGCCAAACAGTAACCCGTTTCGCCCGCGAAACAACCGGAAATTGGCCAAATGCCGTTCCAACCCGTTTTCCCGACGAAAAAAACGCCACGGGTTCTCCCGAGGCGTTTTCTTTTTCTTGCTATCGAAAATCGAGGCGCTAGCCGCGTTCCTCGATGATCTCGACCAGATGCGGGATCTTGGCGACCATGCCGCGGATTGCTGGAGTATCGTTCAGCTCGCGGGTTTTGTGCATCTTGTTCAGACCCAGACCAATCAGCGTCTGACGCTGTTTTTCAGGGCGGCGGATCGGAGAACCGATTTGCTTTACAACGATTGTTTTAGCCATCTGTCCGCTCCCTTATGCTTCTGCCTGTGCGTCAGCCGCAGGGGCTTCGGCAGGTTTACCAAGGATATCGGCAACCTTTTTACCACGACGCTGGGCCACATTGCGGGGGCTGGATTCTTTTTTCAGCCCGTCGATGGTGGCGCGGATCATGTTGTAAGGGTTTTGCGAGCCAAGCGACTTGGCCACAACGTCCTTAACGCCCAGCATTTCAAACACGGCACGCATCGGACCACCGGCAATAATACCGGTCCCTTCAGGTGCTGTGCGCATCACAACCTTGCCAGCGCCGTGACGGCCCTGCATGTCGTGGTGCAATGTCCGGCCTTCACGCAGCGGCACACGGATCAGCTGACGTTTGGCAGCTTCCGTTGCTTTGCGGATCGCTTCGGGTACTTCTTTGGCTTTCCCTTTGCCAAAGCCGACGCGGCCCTTCTGGTCACCGACAACCACAAGTGCGGCAAAGCCAAAACGCTTACCACCCTTTACGGTCTTGGAAACCCGGTTGATCGCAACAAGACGATCGGCGAATTCCGGATTTTCATCGCGATCGCGACGATTACCCCGATTGTTATCTCTAGCCATCTGATCGTCTCCTAAAACTTGAGGCCGCCTTCACGGGCAGCATCGGCCAAAGCCTTTACCTTCCCATGAAAGAGGAAGCCGCCGCGGTCGAAGTAACATTCGGTCACTTTGGCTTTTTTCGCGCGTTCTGCAATCGCAGCGCCAATTTTGGCGGCTGCTTCGACGTTGTTTTTGCCAACCACGCCCAGATCTTTTTCCATAGTGGAAGCGGATGCCAGTGTGACGCCGTTTACATCGTCGATCAGCTGAACGCTGATGTTTTTGTTGCTGCGGTGTACCGAAAGGCGCGGACGCCCTGCTGCGGTTTTGCGCAGTTTGTTCCGAACGCGCAGGCGGCGTTTCAGAAACAGGTCTCTTTTGCTGTTTGCCATGCCTTTGGTCCTTACTTCTTCTTACCTTCCTTACGGAAGATATATTCATCTTTATACTTGATGCCTTTGCCCTTGTAGGGCTCGGGTTTACGCCAAGCGCGAATTTCGGCAGCAACCTGACCAACGCGTTGCGGGTCGATGCCCTCAACAATGATCTCGGTCTGCTTTGGAACCGTCACCGTCACATCGCTGGGAATAGCGAAATCAACGTCATGCGACAGACCCAATGTCAGCTTCAGGGTGTTGCCCTGCAACTGTGCACGATAACCGATACCGTTCAGTTCCAGCTCTTTCTTGAAGCCGGTCGTGACACCGGTCACCAGATTGGCGACCATAGTGCGGCTCATGCCCCACTGCTGGCGCGCCCGTTTGGACGACCCGCGAGGGGTGACAGAGACGGTTTCGCCATCAATCGTGATGGTTACATCGTCGGTTGCCGTAAAGCTAAGGGTGCCTTTCGGGCCCTTCACTTCGATGGTCTGCCCCGACAAGGATGCGCTAACACCGCTTGGCAGGTCGACCGCTTTTTTACCAATTCTCGACATATCAGTCCCCCTAGAATACGGTGCAGAGCACTTCGCCGCCAACATTGGCATTGCGTGCAGCAGCATCCGACATCACACCCTTGGGTGTGGAGACAATCGAGACACCCAGGCCCTGACGGACCGAAGGGATCTCCTTGACGCCCATGTAAACGCGACGACCGGGGGTTGAAACCCGCTTCAATTCGCGAATGACAGGAGTGCCATCGAAATATTTCAGGCTGATTTCAATCGCCGGATGGCCATCGGCCCCGGTGATTTCCTCGTAGCCACGGATGTAGCCTTCATCAGCCAGCACGTCCAGAACCCAGGCACGAAGCTTGGAGGCAGGAGTGATAACAGTCGATTTACCGCGCATTTGGGCGTTCCGAATACGGGTAAGCATATCGCCGATAGGATCATTCATATCGTCTCTCCCTTACCAGCTCGATTTGACCATGCCGGGGATCTGGCCATTACTGCCAAGTTCCCGCAACGCGATCCGCGATACCTTCAGCTTACGATAGTAAGCGTGGGGACGACCCGTCAGCTGACAGCGGTTGTGCAACCGTGTCGCCGAGGAATCACGCGGCAGTTTTGCAAGCTTCAGGGTCGCCTTAAAGCGCTCTTCCATCGGTTTACTCTCGTCTCTTACGATCTCTTTCAGCGCAGCACGCTTGGCAGCATATTTTGCTACCAGCTTCTGACGCTTCAGTTCACGTTCGATCATTGCTTTTTTAGCCATGTTCTCTCTCTCCCCGCGCTCAGCTTGTGAAAGGCATGTTGAGTGCTTTCAACAATGCCTCCCCTTCCGCATCAGTCTTTGCGGTGGTCGCGATTACGATGTCCATTCCCCAGATTTCATCGACTTTATCATAGTCGACTTCGGGGAATACGATGTGCTCTTTCAGGCCCATTGCATAGTTGCCGCGGCCGTCGAACGACTTGGCGGAAATACCGCGAAAGTCGCGGATGCGAGGCATTGCAATGGTGATCAGGCGGTCCAGAAATTCATACATCCGGTCGCCACGCAGCGTAACCTTGACACCCATGGGCATATCTTCGCGTACCCGAAAGGACGCAACCGATTTCTTGGCCCGTGTGATGACGACCTTCTGGCCGGCAATCGCGGTCAATTCAGCCTCGGCCGATTTAATCTTTTTGGTGTCTTTAACAGTTTCGCCGATGCCCATGTTCAGCACGATCTTGTCGAGCCGGGGGATCATCATGTCGTTTTTGTAGTTGAACTGTTCTTTCAACGCGGCACGAACGGTATCTTTATATACCGATTTTAAGCGCGGGGTGTATTTTGCAGCATCCAGCATTATACAGTCTCCCCTGTTGTTTTGGCAAAGCGAACCTTCTTGCCGTCTTCCATGCGGAAGCCAACGCGGGTCGGTTTGCCTTTGCTATCAACTAGCGCCAGATTGGACAGGTCGATCGGCATCGCTTGCGGGACGCGGCCACCCTGTGTGTTCTGGGACTGGCGAACGTGGCGGATCGAAACGTTCAGACCGTCCACGATGGCTTTGCCGGCAGCGGGGTTCACAGAGGCGATCTCGCCCTCTTTACCCTTGTCTTTGCCGACCAGCACGACGACCTTGTCGCCCTTTTTCAGTTTTGCAGCCATGTTACAGAACCTCCGGAGCAAGCGAGATGATCTTCATGAAGTTCTTCGCGCGCAACTCGCGAACCACTGGCCCGAAGATACGGGTGCCCATTGGCTCGTTTGCATTGTTCAGGATTACTGCAGCATTGCGGTCAAACCGGATTGCTGTGCCGTCTTCACGACGGACTTCTTTGGCGGTGCGTACGACGACGGCCTTGCGGACGTCCCCTTTTTTCACGCGGCCGCGCGGGATGGCTTCTTTGACCGAGACGACGATGATGTCGCCTACGGAAGCGTACTTACGCTTGGAACCACCCAGGACCTTGATGCACTGAACACGGCGAGCGCCGCTGTTGTCAGCAACATCCAGATTAGTTTGCATCTGGATCATGTGGTTTCTCCCGACCTTTGGGGGGCTTCATTGCCTATGTCCCCAGGGTTTCGTTTAAACTGAAATGTAACGGACCTAGCTGGCCAGCACTTCCCAGCGTTTCGTCTTCGAAATTGGCGCACATTCCTGAATGCGGACTATATCGCCAACCTTGAATTCGTTCTTAGGATCGTGAGCCCGGTATTTCTTGGACTTACGAATGGTTTTCTTCAGAACAGGGTGTGTAAAGCGACGTTCAACCGAAACCGTTACGGTTTGTTCGTTCTGGTCACTTGTTACGGTGCCTGTGAGAATACGTTTGGGCATATCTAAAGGCTCCTATTCGTCAGCAGCTGCGGCTGCAGCTTTTTCGTTCAGTATGGTCTTAACACGGGCAGCGTCACGGCGAACCGACCGCATACGTGCAGTGCTTTCCAGTTGCCCGGTGGCCTGCTGGAAGCGCAGGTTAAACGCTTCTTTCTTCAGGCTTGCCAGCTCTTCTTGCAGCTGGTCAGGCGTCTTGTCTCTTAGTTCCTGGGCGTTCATCGCCTATTCCTTTTTTCTCAACATCACCAGAAGGCCCCCTGTCGGGTCACCCTGATTCCGGTGGAGTGCGTGGTGAAGTTGGCCGTATACGCAGGATTCGCGTGTATGGCAACCCTTCATATATACAAACCCCCGCCATGAACGGCGGGGGTCTGAAACTATCGCGTAGGGCGGGGTTCACCCCGCCCCCACTTTACCAGTCTTCGCGAACGATCGTGCGGGTTTTCACCGGCAGTTTCATCGCAGCAAGACGCAGGGCTTCGCGTGCAACGGCATCGGTTACACCGTCGATTTCAAACATGACACGACCCGGCTTGACCTTGGCCGCCCAGAAATCAACTGAACCTTTACCTTTACCCATCCGAACCTCGGTCGGCTTTGATGTGACCGGGGTATCGGGGAAGATACGGATCCAGACACGGCCCTGACGTTTCATGTGACGGGTCATTGCACGACGGGCTGCCTCGATCTGGCGGGCGGTGATGCGGTTAGGCTCCACTGCTTTCAGACCGTAAGTGCCAAAGTTCAGGGTCGAGCCGCCTTTGGCCTGACCGTGAATCCGGCCCTTGTGCATTTTGCGAAATTTAGTGCGCTTTGGCTGTAGCATTTTTCAATACCTCCTTAGCGACGGCCGCCGGCACCACGAGGTGCAGGGCCTTGCTGGAGTTGCTCTAACCTACGGTCACGCGCTTGGGGATCGTGTTCCATGATCTCGCCTTTGAAGATCCAGACCTTGATCCCGATGATGCCATAGGCAGTCATCGCTTCTGCGTGTGCGTAGTCGATGTCGGCGCGCAGGGTGTGCAGCGGCACACGACCTTCACGATACCATTCGGTACGGGCAATCTCGGCACCGCCAAGACGACCGGCAACATTCACACGGATGCCCAGGGCCCCCATGCGCATGGTGTTTTGAACCGAACGCTTCATCGCGCGACGGAAGGAAACACGGCGTTCCAGCTGCTGGGCGATATTCTCGGCAACCAGTTGCGCATCCATTTCCGGCTTGCGAACTTCGACAATGTTCAGGTGCAGCTCGCTGTCGGTCATTGCGGCCAGTTTTTTGCGCAGGGTTTCGATGTCTGCGCCTTTCTTGCCGATGATGACGCCGGGCCGTGCTGTGTGAACCGTAACGCGGCATTTCTTGTGCGGACGCTCGATGATTACACGGCTGATACCAGCCTGCTTGCAATCTTCTTTGATGAACTCGCGCATTTTGATGTCTTCCAGAAGAAGATTACCAAAATCCTTGGATTCCGCATACCAGCGGCTGTCCCAAGTGCGGTTGATCTGCAGGCGCATGCCAATTGGATTAACCTTCTGACCCATTATGCTTGCTCCTCAACTTGGCGAACCAGAATAGTCAGCTCGGCAAATGGCTTGATGATTTTGCCGAACCGGCCACGCGCCCGAGGGCGACCGCGCTTCATGGTCAGGTTTTTACCAACCCAGGCTTCGGCAACGATCAGTTCGTCAACGTCCAGGTTGTGGTTGTTTTCTGCGTTCGCGATAGCCGACTGAAGACATTTCTTCACATCGTCCGAAATCCGCTTTTTGGAAAATGTCAGGTCCGACAGGGCCTTGTCCACTTTCTTGCCGCGGATCATTTGTGCGACCAAATTCAGTTTCTGCGGGCTTGTACGAAGCATACGGACTTTGGCCATTGCTTCGTTGTCTGCCACGCGGCGTGCGTTTTTTTGCTTACCCATGACTTATTTCCGCTTCGCTTTTTTGTCGGCGGCGTGGCCATAATAGGTCCGTGTCGGCGCATATTCACCGAACTTCTGACCAATCATGTCTTCGCTGACGTTGACGGGGATGTGTTTACGGCCGTTGTAAACGCCAAACGTCAAACCCACAAACTGGGGCAGAATCGTCGAGCGGCGCGACCAGATCTTGATAACTTCGTTGCGACCGGATTCTTTCGACGCTTCGGCTTTCTTCAGCACATAAGAGTCGACAAACGGGCCTTTCCATACAGAACGTGCCATATTTAACGCCCCTTCTTCTTAGCGTGACGCGACCGGATAATCAGGCTGCTCGACGCTTTTTTCTTGTTGCGGGTCCGCGCACCTTTGGTGGGCTTGCCCCAAGGCGATACAGGATGGCGACCACCCGATGTACGGCCTTCACCACCACCGTGGGGGTGATCAACAGGGTTCATGACAACACCGCGAACAGAGGGACGGATGCCCTTGTGACGGTTCCGGCCAGCCTTACCAAAGTTCTGGTTGGAATTGTCGGGGTTGCTTACGGCACCAACGGTGGCCATACATTCCTGACGCACCATGCGCAACTCGCCCGAAGACAGGCGGATCTGTGCGTAGCCACCATCACGGCCAACAAATTGGGCATATGTACCGGCAGCACGGGCGATTTGACCGCCTTTGCCTGGCTTCAGCTCGATGTTGTGGATGATTGTGCCAATGGGCATGCCGGAAAAGGGCATTGCGTTGCCGGGCTTTACGTCGGCCTTGGCCGAAGCAATCACCTGGTCGCCAACTGCCAGACGCTGAGGGGCCAGGATATAGGCCTGCTCGCCGTCTTCATATTTGACCAGCGCGATGAATGCTGTGCGGTTCGGGTCATATTCGATCCGTTCAACCGTTGCGGCAACATCCATTTTGTTACGTTTGAAATCAACAATCCGGTACAGACGCTTTGCGCCCCCACCCTTGCGACGCATAGTGATCCGTCCGGTATTGTTCCGGCCGCCTTTTTTCGTCAAACCCTCGGTGAGGGCCTTGACGGGGCGTCCTTTCCAAAGCTCCGAACGGTCGATCAGAACCAACCCGCGTTGGCCTGGCGTCGTCGGTTTATACGACTTTAGTGCCATGCTTTCTGTCTTCCGTTAGCTTTGAGACCTTGATTTTCATAGGAAAACCTTGGCCTCGGTTACAAATAGACTTAGCCCCGAGCGAGTCGGGGCTAAGCTGGATTCGGTGCTTACTATCAGAGGCCTGTTGAGACGTCGATAGTGTTTCCCTCTTCAAGAGTCACATAAGCCTTTTTGATGTCTTTACGTGTGCCCAACTGCCCACGGAACCGCTTGACTTTGCCTTTGGTGATGGACGTATTCACGGCCTTCACCTTGACACCAAACAAGGCTTCAACAGCCTCTTTGATTTGCGGTTTGTTGGCATCGATCGCCACCTCAAAAACAACAGCGTTATTCTCGGACGCCATAGTCGCTTTTTCTGTGATGATCGGCTTGCGGATCACATCGTAATGTTCTGCCTTCGCGCTCATTTCAGTCGAGCCTCCAGTGCTTCGACACCTGCTTTGGTCAACACCAGGGTGTCCCGCTTCAGGATGTCATAAACATTTGCGCCTTGCGAAGGCAGGATATCCAGACCTTCGATGTTACGTGCTGCCTTGGCAAAGTTTTCACTTACTTCGGCACCATCAATCACCAGCGCGCGCTTCCAACCCAGTTCCTTGATCGCTTTGGCCAGAACCGAAGTTTTTGCATCCTTCAGATCAGCCGTGTCGATCACAACCAGTTCACCCGCTGTCGCCTTGGCAGACAGTGCGTGACGCAGACCCAGCTTGCGGAATTTCTTCGTAAGCTCGTGGCCGTGGCTGCGCGGGGTCGGACCTTTGTAAACACCACCACCGCGGAAGATCGGTGCCGAGCGAGCGCCGTGGCGTGCGCCACCGGTGCCTTTTTGGCGATAGATCTTCTTGGTCGAGTAGCTTACTTCAGACCGTGTTTTCACCTTGTGAGTGCCGGCTTGTGCGTTGTTACGCTGCCAGCGCACCACACGGTGCAAAATGTCGGCACGTGGTTCCAGGCCGAAAATCTCGTCTCCAAGATCAACAGAACCGGACTTTTTGCCATCAAGTTTGATTACGTCAAGTTTCATTCTTCAGAACTCCCCTCGGCTTGCTCTTCAGCAGGTGCCTCGGCAACAGCGGCTGATTTCAGCGCTGCCGGAAAAGGTACACCCTCGGGCAGTTTCTTTTTGACGGCGTCTTTGATCGTGACCCAGCCACCTTTGGAGCCCGGAACGGCGCCTTTGACCATGATCAGGCCACGGTCGGCGTCTGTGCGAACAACTTCAAGGTTCTGTGTGGTTACACGGGCAGCACCCATGTGACCAGCCATTTTCTTGCCTTTGAACACCTTGCCAGGATCCTGACACTGACCGGTCGAACCATGCGAACGGTGGCTGATCGACACACCGTGAGTGGCGCGCAGGCCCCCAAAGTTGTGACGCTTCATAGCACCGGCAAAGCCTTTACCGATCGATGTACCGGATACATCGACTTTTTGCCCTTCAACGTAATGGTCGGCGGAAATTTCCTCGCCAACACCGATCAGGTTATCCTCGGATACCCGGAATTCGGCGATCTTACGCTTGGGCGCCACTTTGGCAGCTGCAAAATGGCCGCGCATCGCTTTGGATGTGCGTTTTGCTTTTGCCGTGCCGGCCCCCAGTTGAACAGCTGTATAGCCATCTTTTTCAACTGTGCGGTTGGAAACAACCTGCAAGTTGTCGAGAAGAAGAACGGTCACAGGAATCTGTTTCCCGTCCTCCATGAAAAGACGGGTCATGCCCATCTTTTTTGCGATTACACCAGAGCGCATCTGTTTCAGCCCTCCTTAAACCTTGATCTCGACGTCAACACCGGCCGCCAGATCGAGCTTCATCAGCGCGTCAACGGTTTGAGGTGTCGGGTCAACGATATCCAACAGGCGCTTGTGCGTGCGGATCTCGAATTGCTCACGGGATTTCTTGTCTACGTGGGGACCACGCAGAACGGTGAATTTTTCGATCTTGTTCGGCATCGGAATCGGGCCGCGCACTGTGGCGCCTGTCCGTTTCGCGGTGTTGACGATCTCTTGTGTGCTGGCGTCCAGTACACGATAGTCAAACGCTTTTAGCCGAATGCGAATAGTCTGGCTTTGCATTTAATTAGCCTTTCGCGGCTCATAAGTTGATAGGAGGATCACCGGCTCATCCGGTGACCCTCGTCGAACCCGTATCGTTGGATTACTCGATGATTTTGGACACAACGCCGGCGCCCACAGTGCGGCCGCCTTCGCGGATCGCGAAGCGCAGGCCGTCTTCCATGGCGATCGGCGCAATCAGTTCAACTTCGAACTTCAGGTTGTCGCCGGGCATAACCATTTCTGTGCCCTCGGGCAGCGTTACCGTGCCGGTTACGTCCGTGGTGCGGAAGTAGAACTGCGGACGGTAGTTCGCGAAGAACGGCGTGTGACGGCCACCCTCGTCCTTGGTCAGGATATAGGCTTCGGCCTCGAACTTGGTGTGCGGTGTAACCGAACCCGGCTTACACAGGATCTGGCCACGCTCGACACCGTCACGGTCGATCCCGCGCAGCAGAACACCCACGTTGTCGCCCGCTTCGCCACGGTCCAGCAGCTTGCGGAACATTTCAACACCGGTACAAGTTGTCTTGCTTGTGTCGCGGATGCCGACGATTTCGATTTCGTCGCCAACGTTAATCACGCCACGCTCGATACGGCCGGTCACAACAGTCCCGCGACCGGAAATCGAGAACACATCCTCGATCGGCATCAGGAACGGCTGGTCAACAGCGCGTTCAGGTGTCGGGATATATTCGTCAATCGCCGCCATCAGTTTCTTGATGGATTCTTCGCCGATTTCAGGATCGCGCCCTTCCAGAGCGGCCAGAGCCGAACCCGGGATCACAGGGATGTCGTCGCCGGGGTAGTCATAGGAGGACAGCAGTTCGCGGATCTCCATTTCAACCAGTTCCAGCAGCTCTTCGTCGTCGACCTGATCGACCTTGTTCATGTAGACAACCATGTAGGGGATGCCAACCTGACGGCCCAGCAGGATGTGCTCGCGGGTCTGGGGCATCGGGCCGTCAGCTGCGTTCACAACCAGAATGGCACCATCCATCTGCGCCGCACCGGTGATCATGTTCTTCACATAGTCGGCGTGGCCGGGACAGTCGACGTGCGCATAGTGGCGTGTCTCGGTTTCATATTCAACGTGGGCAGTCGAAATGGTGATCCCGCGTGCCTTTTCTTCCGGCGCGCCGTCAATTTCGTCGTAGCCTTTGAAATCACCAAAATATTTGGTGATCGCTGCCGTCAATGTGGTCTTGCCGTGGTCAACGTGGCCGATTGTGCCGATGTTAACGTGCGGTTTCGTACGTTCAAACTTTTCCTTAGCCATGGTGGCCTCCTTCTTTACACTTTATGCGATGCGCCACCGCGCCTACGCGTATTTCGCTTGGATTTCTTCCGAGATATTCTGCGGAACAGGGTCATAATGGTCGAACTGCATCGAGAAGTTCGCACGGCCCGAAGACATGGACCGCAGGGTGTTGATGTAACCGAACATGTTGGCCAGAGGCACAAAGGCGTCGATCGCAATCGCGTTGCCGCGTGTATCCTGCCCCTGGACCTGACCACGGCGCGATGTCAGATCGCCGATGATGTTACCGGTGTATTCTTCCGGTGTGATCACTTCGACTTTCATGATCGGCTCGAGCATCTTCGCGCCGGCTCGTTTCAGGCCTTCACGCATGCACATACGGCCAGCGATTTCAAAGGCCAGAACCGAGGAGTCAACATCGTGGAACTTGCCGTCGATCAGGGCAACCTTGAAGTCGATTACCGGGAAGCCAGCCAGCGGACCGCTATCCATAACAGACTGGATGCCTTTTTCGACGCCCGGGATATATTCCTTGGGGATCGAACCGCCAACAATGCGGCTTTCAAAGCTATAGCCTTCGCTCGGCTCTGTCGGCGAAATGATCATTTTCACTTCGGCGAACTGACCAGAACCACCCGACTGCTTCTTGTGGGTGTAGCTGTGCTCAACTTCGTGGCTGATGGTTTCGCGATATGCCACCTGTGGCGCGCCGATGTTGGCTTCAACCTTGAATTCGCGCTTCAGACGATCCACCAGAATATCAAGGTGAAGTTCGCCCATACCCTTCATGATCGTCTGACCCGATTCAAAATCGGTTTCCACACGGAAGGACGGATCCTCGGCTGCCAGACGGGCCAGACCGGCCGACATTTTTTCCTGGTCGGCTTTGCTTTTCGGCTCGACCGCAATCTCGATCACGGGATCGGGGAAGGTCATAGTTTCCAGAACCACAGGCTCGTTCACAGCACAGAGCGTATCACCCGTGGTGGTCTGTTTCAGACCGGCCAGTGCGATAATATCGCCAGCAAAGGCTTCGTCGATCTCTTCGCGGTTGATAGAGTGCATCATCATCATCCGGCCAACGCGCTCTTTTTTGCCTTTGGTCGAGTTCAGGATGCTGTCGCCTTTCTTCAACACGCCCGAATAGATACGCGTGAAGGTCAGCGAGCCAACGAAGGGGTCGTTCATGATTTTGAACGCCAGTGCCGAGAATGGCATGTTATCGTCCGCACGGCGGGGGATATCACGCGTTTCGGTTTCGTCACCGGGTTTGAAGCCCATGTAATCGACAACGTCCAGCGGGCTGGGCAGGAAATCGATCACAGCGTTCAACAGCGGCTGAACACCTTTGTTTTTAAAGGCAGAACCAGCCAGAATGGGAACGAATTTCATTTCAATGGTACCCGCGCGGATCAGTTTGCGCAGAGTATCAACATCAGGTTCGTTGCCTTCCAGATAGGCTTCCATTGCGTCATCATCCATGTCGACAGCAAGTTCGATCATGGTGGCGCGGCGGTCGTTGGCTTCGTCCTGCAGCTCGGGGCGAATATCGCGCAGCTCCCAAGATGCACCAAGGTCTTCACCAACCCAAACCCACTCCTGCATGGTGATCAGATCAACGATGCCCTCAAGCTCGGTCTCGGCACCGATCGGAAACTGAACGGGGCAAGGAATTGCACCCGTACGGTCTTTGATCATGTCGACACAATTCTGGAAGTTCGCACCGATTTTGTCCATCTTGTTGACGAACACAATCCGCGGAACCTTGTAGCGATCAGCCTGACGCCAAACAGTTTCTGTTTGCGGTTCGACACCGGCGTTGGCGTCCAGCAGGGCAATCGCACCATCCAGAACGGCCAGCGAACGTTCAACTTCAATCGTGAAGTCAACGTGGCCGGGCGTGTCGATGATGTTCATCCGGTGCTTTTCGGTTTCCTCGGTTTTGCCATCCGTGGTACGCGCCCAGAAAGTGGTTGTCGCAGCCGAAGTAATGGTGATGCCGCGCTCCTGCTCCTGTTCCATCCAGTCCATTGTCGCAGCGCCATCGTGCACTTCGCCAATATTGTGGGATTTCCCGGTGTAATACAGAATCCGTTCGGTACAGGTGGTTTTACCTGCGTCGATGTGGGCCATGATACCAAAGTTGCGGTACCGTTCTAGTGGATATTCGCGTGCCATTTTCTCGGGCCTAACCTTAAAGTGTTACCAGCGGTAATGGCTGAAAGCTTTGTTTGCTTCGGCCATTTTGTGGGTGTCTTCGCGTTTCTTGACGGCTGTGCCGCGGCTGGAAACCGCGTCCATCAGTTCGCCTGCCAGACGCTCTTCCATTGTGTTCTCGTTGCGCTTGCGGGCAGCGATGATCAACCAACGGATCGCCAGCGCTTCGCGGCGCTCGGGGCGAACTTCGACAGGCACCTGATAGGTCGCACCACCAACCCGGCGCGAACGAACTTCGACCGACGGTTTGATGTTGTCGAGCGCTTCGTGGAAGACCTCGACAGGGGCGCGCTTCAGTTTTTCTTCAACACGGTCAAAGGCGTTGTAAACGATGCGCTCGGCGGCAGATTTTTTGCCGTCGATCATCAGGTTATTCATGAATTTCGAAAGAATGCGGTCGCCAAATTTGGCGTCCGGCAAGATTTCGCGTTTTTCTGCAGCGTGGCGACGTGACATCTCGCTCTCTCCTTATTTCGGCTTCTTCGCGCCGTATTTCGAGCGGCGTTGTTTACGGTCTTTGACGCCCTGGGTATCCAGCACACCACGCAGGATGTGGTAACGGACACCCGGAAGGTCTTTTACACGACCGCCGCGAATCAGAACCACCGAGTGTTCCTGAAGATTGTGACTTTCGCCCGGGATGTAGCTGATCACCTCGAAACCGTTGGTCAGGCGAACCTTCGCAACTTTCCGCATAGCGGAGTTCGGCTTTTTCGGTGTTGTTGTGTAGACGCGTGTGCAGACGCCGCGTTTTTGCGGACACCCCTGCATATGCAGCGACTTCGAGCGTTTTACTTTAGGCTGCCGTGGTTTGCGGATCAGCTGTTGTATCGTTGGCATTCCGGTAAATCCCCGTGTTGCAACACATTAAAAATTTCACGCGGACCGTATGCCCGCACAGCGCAAAAGCCACATGCGCCCCCAATTTCAGGGACGATATGGCGGGTACCAGAGGATCGGAGCGCCAGCCCGGATCTTGACCACTACTAGTTCTGAGTTGGGCATAAAGGGAATACACCCTGCCCAAGTGGTCGCCGTATATGGGGAGTCGCAGCGCGTGTCAACAGGTGCCGGTAAACATTAGGCAATCTGTTTGACGCATGACGATCAGGCCTATTAGATGATCGCAAGCAATCCGCAAGGCAAGGGAATTCATGCAGGGCAGTCTGGCACTAACCGCAATGCGAAACGAAGGCCCGTTTATTCTGGAATGGGTTGCCTGGCAAAAGATGCTGGGTTTCGAAAACATCCTTATCCTGCACAATGACTGCACCGACCATTCACCACAATTGCTACGCCTGCTGGATCGTATGGGTGAAGTAACGGCCAAGCGCCACGAACCCCGCGAGGGTCATAGCCCGCAAGCCGAAGCCTATCGCACGGCCCGCAGCAACAGGTTGGTGAAACAGGCAGAATGGATGTTCACCTGCGACGTTGACGAATTTCTGGTGATCCACAAAGGGGACGGCAGCATTGGCGCACTGCTGGACAATGGCAAGGTGCCCTTTGCTGCAATGGCCATCAACTGGCGCCTGTTTGGCAGCGCAGG
This sequence comes from Profundibacter amoris, assembly GCF_003544895.1. Classification (GTDB taxonomy): domain Bacteria; phylum Pseudomonadota; class Alphaproteobacteria; order Rhodobacterales; family Rhodobacteraceae; genus Profundibacter; species Profundibacter amoris. The sequence goes on along the minus strand of NZ_CP032125.1, from coordinate 121,334 downwards.
TCACAGAAAATGGCAGGATGACCTTGTTCATCGTCGATATTTTCTGTCCAGCGAACCCGATTTCAAACGCAACAGCGTGATCAAAAGCTTTGTGCGCCATCCCCGCCTGTATAAACGGCTGAATTCCCACTGCGCCAGCGGTTGGCAGGGCAAGGGCGCATGGGGTCAGGGCGGGAATTACTGGGCGCTTAGCGACGGGTCACGGTTTGACGAATTCCACCCGAACAAACACCCGCAAAACGCCGTCCCCGATGATCGCAAGCTGCACCACATTGCCGAAGTCCACCATTACGCTGTTCGCAGCCACGAAGAATTCAGTTTCAAAAAGGGGCGCCCTGCAGCGTCCGACTTTGCCGACCGCTATACCGACACATTCCGCAAAACGCTGGACCGGAACGAGGTCGAAAACCTTGCCGTATCGACCTATCGCAAACGGTTTGACTCGGAATATGACCGCCTATGCCAGATCCCCGGTGTGATGCGGCTGCATCATCTGTGCTGTGCCGATTATGTTGCCGATATGTGCACCAAACGCGGCGATGATCCGGCGGCGGATGAACGCTATCTGATTCACAGGGAAATGGCGCAAAAACTGCCGCGCCATTAACGCCGTGCGATCTGGCGTTCCCGATAAAAGGTAAAGGCCCCCATCGCCACCACAATTGCAATGCCCAGCATGGTCACTCCGTCCGGCCAATCCCCGAACACCACAAACCCCAGCAGCAATGCCCACAACAGGCTGGTATAGCGGAATGGTGCAATGAAACCGATTTCACCCAGCCGCATGGTCATCACGCTGAACAGATAACCGCCGATTATGAAAAACGTTGCCCCCGCCAGCAATGCGGCCGACTTGCCGCTGACAGGCTCCCATTCGCCACCTACGGCACCAATGGCGGCGAATATCACCACACCGGTTGCCCCGATCAGGGCAATCGTGACCGATGACACGCCGGCAGACAGCCGCCGTGCGCATAGATCGCGCACCGTCACAAAAGCAACCGCAATCAACGCGTAATAGGCATAGCTGTTGAATCCGTCCACTCCCGGGCGCACAATGATCATCACCCCGGCAAAGCCGATCATAATCGCCACCAGTCGCCGCCAGCCCAATGGCTCGCCAAACAGCATCGCGCCGGTAAGGGTGACGGTCAGCGGCAAGACCTGCAGAATAGCCGTGATGTTGGCGATCGGCATTTCCCGCAACGCGGTGATAAAGAAATAGGTGGCTCCGACATCCGCCAATGTGCGTAACGTAACCAGAAACCAGTCCCGCCGTGGCAGGCGGAAATCCAGCCCGCCCAGCCAGTGCGACACCAGCACCATGAAAAACACCGTCGCCAAACCACGCAGCAGGATGGCCTGAAACAGAGGCAGATCCTTTAGCACCACTTTCATGCAGGCATCGTTAAAGACAAAGGCCGCCATGCTGCCCATCATCAAAAGCGCACCGCGCATGTTGTCCGAGAGTGCCCGCATCACGTGCCGTCTTTCATGTCAGAATTGCAGCCGCCCCGTAATTTTCGGACCGCCCGGCGGAACCTTAGCGGGGAATTTTACCGCTGGGTATCCCTGAAATGTAAAAGGCCCCCGCACATTCATGCAGGGGCCTGTTTGGAGATTTTATGCTGCGTATTTACTCGCGGCTTTCCGGTGTATCCACCAGCCCGCTGTCAAACACGTTATCATCGTCAACAACGTCGGCACCGCCGCCAATATCTTCCGTCGGTGCGGCCAATGCGGCAGCGGCTTCGGCTTCTTTGCGGCGGGCTTCGATCACCACATTATCACGCTCTTGCGCGATTTTGCGGGTCTGCATCGTTGCCCCACCGGTCCCGGCAGGGATCAGACGGCCAACGATTACGTTCTCTTTCAGGCCAACCAGCTTGTCTTTCTTGCCCTGAACCGATGCTTCGGTCAGAACCCGCGTGGTTTCCTGGAACGAGGCCGCCGAGATAAACGAACGGGTCTGCAAGGACGCCTTGGTGATCCCCAGCAGGATCGGCTCGCCTTTCGCCTCGCGAACGCCTTTGGCTTTCGCCTTTTCATTCGCGGCGTCAAACTCGGCCTTGTCGACATGTTCGCCTTTCAGCAACGTGGTTTCGCCGCTGTCCAGAATTTCCCACTTCTGCAACATCTGGCGCACGATCACTTCGATATGCTTGTCGTTGATCTTCACGCCTTGCAGACGGTAAACATCCTGAACCTCGTCCACCATGTAGTTGGCCAGGGCCTCGACCCCCATAACCGCAAGAATATCGTGCGGCGCGGGGTTGCCGTCCATGATGTATTCACCCTTCTGGATGAAGTCACCTTCAGCCACAGGAATGTGCTTGCCTTTGGGCACCATGTATTCGACCGGCTCCATGGTTTCATCGGCTGGCTCGATCGAAATCCGGCGCTTGTTCTTGTAGTCGCGGCCGTAGCGAACGTAACCATCGATTTCGGCAATGATCGCGTGGTCTTTGGGACGACGGGCTTCGAACAGTTCGGCAACACGCGGCAGACCACCGGTGATGTCCTTGGTTTTCGCGCCTTCACGCGGGATACGCGCAATTACGTCACCGGCTTTGACCTCCTGGCCGTCTTCCACCGACAGAATGGCATCCACCGACATCGCATAGGTCATCGGGTGGCCTGCCGCGTTTGCCACGGCTTCGCCGTTCTTGTCCAGAATGATGATCTCCGGCTTCAGGTCATTGCCTTTGGGCGCAGCGCGCCAATCGACAACGACCTTCTGGGTCATACCTGTGGCATCATCGGTTTCTTCACGAATGGCCACACCGGCAACCAGATCGATGTATTTCACTGTACCTGCCTTTTCGGTGATGATTGGCAGGGTGTAGGGATCCCATTCGTACAGCTTGTCGCCGCGGTTGACCTTCTGGCCTTCTTTTACATGCACCTTCGAGCCATATGTCAGCTTGTGATGTGCACGTTCCTGACCGTTTTCATCGATGATCACCAATTGCATGCTGCGGCCCATAACGATCATTTCGCCATTGGCATTTTTCAGCAGGTTTGCATTTTTGAAACCGACTGTGCCGGCTTGAGATGCTTCCTGGAACGACTGTTGGCCACCCTGCGCAATGCCGCCAATGTGGAATGTCCGCATTGTCAGCTGTGTGCCGGGTTCACCAATCGACTGCGCCGCGATAATCCCGACCGCTTCGCCCTGGTTCACCAGGGTGCCACGGGCAAGGTCACGACCGTAACAGGCCGCACATACGCCCTCTTCCGCCTCACAGGTCAGCGGTGAACGCATGCGGATCGAGGCCAGATCGGCCTTTTCGATCCGGTCTGCCATATGCTCGTCGATCAGTTCGTTCTTGCGAACGATAACTTCGTCGGTGCCCGGAACCAGAATGTCTTCGGCAGCCACACGGCCCAGAACACGTTCGGACAGGGATGCAACCACTTCGCCATCATTCACGGCAGCCGATGCGGTGATCGAGTTTTCAGTGCCGCAATCGTGCATCCGCACGATACAGTCCTGCGCAACGTCCACCAGGCGACGGGTCAGATAACCCGAGTTCGCCGTCTTAAGCGCCGTATCGGCCAGACCTTTACGCGCCCCGTGGGTCGAGTTGAAATACTCAAGCACCGTCAGGCCTTCTTTAAAGTTCGAGATAATCGGCGTTTCGATAATCTCGCCCGAAGGTTTGGCCATCAGACCACGCATACCGCCCAGCTGTTTCATCTGCGCCGGGGAACCACGCGCGCCCGAGTGGGCCATCATGTAAACGCTGTTCGGCTCCATTTCGGCGCCGGCATCATCCACGCGCATGGCGGACATTTCAGACATCATCGCTTCGGCAACTTCGTCGGAACATTTCGACCAGGCATCCACAGCTTTGTTGTATTTTTCGCCCTGTGTAATCAGGCCGTCCATATACTGCTGTTCGAACTCTTTTACCTGTTCGCGAACACCATTAACGATGTCCCATTTGTTGTCGGGGATCAGCATATCGTCTTTACCAAACGAAATGCCGGCCTTGAACGCTTCGCGGAAACCGACGGTCATGATCTGGTCACAGAAGATAACCGACTCTTTCTGACCGCAATAACGGTAAACCGTATCAATCACCTGCTGCACTTCTTTCTTGCGCAGCAAACGGTTGACCAGATCAAACGGGGATTTGGCGTTCAGCGGCAGCAAAGCCCCCAAACGCATCCGGCCCGGCGTGGTTTCAAAGCGCTTCAGCACTTCGTTGCCTTCCTCATCAATCTGCTTGATCCGCGCGGTGATCCTGGCGTGCAGATGCACTTCACCCGCATCCAGTGCGTGTTGCACCTCTTCGACGCTGGCAAAGATCATGCCTTCGCCTTTCATGCCCTGACGCTCCATCGTGACATAATATAGACCAAGGATCATATCCTGTGACGGCACGATAATCGGTGCGCCGTTGGCAGGGGACAACACATTGTTGGTCGACATCATCAGCACGCGCGTTTCCAGCTGGGCCTCAAGGCTCAGCGGAACGTGGACCGCCATCTGGTCACCGTCAAAGTCGGCGTTGAACGCGGAACAAACCAGCGGGTGCAGTTGAATGGCTTTACCTTCGATCAGCACAGGTTCAAACGCCTGAATGCCCAAACGGTGCAACGTCGGCGCACGGTTCAGCATCACAGGGTGTTCGCGGATCACTTCGTCCAGAATATCCCAAACCTCGGGACGTTCCTTTTCAACCAGCTTTTTCGCCTGCTTCACGGTCGAAGACATGCCTTTGGCCTCAAGCCGCGAGTAGATGAACGGCTTGAACAGCTCCAGCGCCATCTTTTTGGGCAGACCACATTGGTGCAGCTTTAGTTCCGGTCCGGTCACAATCACCGAACGACCGGAAAAGTCGACGCGTTTACCCAAAAGGTTCTGACGGAAACGGCCCTGTTTGCCTTTCAGCATATCCGACAGCGATTTCAGCGGGCGTTTGTTGGCCCCTGTAATCACGCGGCCACGGCGGCCGTTGTCAAACAGCGCATCGACAGATTCCTGCAACATACGTTTTTCGTTACGCACGATGATATCGGGCGCACGCAGTTCGATCAGACGCTTCAGGCGGTTGTTGCGGTTGATCACGCGGCGATACAGATCGTTCAAATCGGATGTCGCAAAACGGCCACCATCCAGCGGCACCAGCGGGCGCAATTCTGGCGGGATCACAGGCACAACGGTCATGATCATCCATTCCGGACGGTTGCCGGATTCAAGGAAGGCCTCGACGATTTTCAGACGCTTGATGATCTTTTTAGGCTTCAATTCGCCGGTGGCCACGGCCAGATCGGCACGCAGGGCTTCGGCTTCGCCTTCCAGATCAATCTGGCTCAGCATTTCGCGGATGGCTTCGGCACCGATACCGGCGGTGAAGGCGTCCATGCCATAGGCATCCTGCGCATCCATGTGCTCTTCTTCCGACATCAACTGGCCATATTGCAGGTCGGTCAGGCCGGGTTCGATCACCACATAGTTTTCGAAATACAGGATACGTTCCAGATCACGCAGGGTCATATCCAGCATCAGGCCAATGCGCGATGGCAGCGATTTCAGAAACCAGATGTGCGCAACGGGTGCGGCCAGTTCAATATGGCCCATCCGTTCGCGGCGCACTTTTTGCAGCGTGACTTCGACACCGCATTTCTCGCAGACAACGCCGCGGTATTTCATGCGTTTATATTTGCCGCACAGGCATTCGTAATCTTTGATCGGGCCAAAGATACGCGCACAGAACAGGCCGTCGCGTTCGGGCTTGAACGTGCGGTAGTTGATGGTTTCGGGTTTCTTGATTTCCCCGAAAGACCACGAAAGGATACGTTCCGGCGATGCCAGCGATACCTTGATCTCGTCAAACACCTTGGGGGGTGTCAGCGGGTTAAACGGGTTGTTTGTCAGTTCCTGGTTCATTTTGATACCTCAAATTGGGTTGCAGATGGGTGGGGGGATTGGGGCGCAGGCCCCTTAATCCTCACCCTCCGCATCCAGGAGTTCCATGTTCAGGCCCAAACCGCGGACCTCTTTCACCAGCACGTTGAAGCTTTCGGGCACACCGGCCTCGAAGTTGTCTTCGCCTTTGACGATGCTTTCGTAGACCTTGGTCCGGCCTGCAACGTCATCCGACTTGACTGTCAGCATTTCCTGCAGCGTATACGCCGCACCATATGCTTCCAGTGCCCAGACTTCCATTTCCCCGAAGCGCTGGCCACCGAACTGGGCCTTACCACCCAGGGGCTGCTGCGTGACAAGGCTGTAAGGACCGGTCGAACGCGCGTGGATCTTGTCATCCACAAGGTGATGCAGTTTCAGCAGATACTTCATACCAACCGTCACAGGACGCGAGAATTGCTCGCCCGTGCGGCCATCATAAAGGATCGACTGGGCACTGCTGGTAAAGCCGGCACGTTCAAGGGCATCATTGATATCCTCTTCCTTGGCGCCGTCGAATACCGGCGTGGCAATCGGCACCCCGTTGGTGACGTTGCTGGCGGCTGTGATCAGTTGATCATCGTCCATACCTTTGATGCCTTCTTCATAGACATCGTCACCATAGGCAATTTTCATGGCATCACGAACCGGAGCCAGATCACCGGACCGGCGATAGGCCTGTAGTGCCTCGTCAATCTTCAGACCCAGACCGCGCGCGGCCCACCCCATATGGGTTTCAAGGATCTGACCGACGTTCATACGCGACGGCACGCCCAGCGGGTTCAGACAGAAATCAACCGGTGTCCCATCTTCCAGGAACGGCATGTCCTCCATCGGAACAACGCGGGAAATAACACCCTTGTTCCCGTGACGACCGGCCATTTTATCACCCGGCTGCAGCTTGCGCTTGACCGCGATGAACACCTTGACCATTTTCATCACACCCGGAGGCAGATCATCGCCACGGCGAACCTTTTCGACCTTGTCTTCAAAACGGGCATCCAACACGCGTTTCTGCGCCTCGTATTGCTCGTTCAGAGCTTCAACCTCGGCGGCGTCTTTTTCGTCGCCCAGCGCCAGTTGCCACCACTGGCCTTTGGACAGCATGTCCAGCAGCTCTTCGGTGATTTCCGACTTGGGCTTCACACCTTTGGGGCCTTTTACAGCCACCTTGCCCAGAATCATGCCTTTCAGACGCGCATAGGTGTTGCGGTCCAGAATGGCCAGTTCGTCGTCACGGTCACGGGCCAGGCTTTCAACCTCTTCCCGCTCGATCTGCAAGGCACGTTCGTCTTTTTCCACACCGTGGCGGTTAAAGACGCGCACCTCGACAACCGTGCCGAAATCGCCGGGTTTGACCCGCAGCGATGTATCGCGAACGTCTGATGCTTTTTCACCGAAGATGGCCCGCAGAAGTTTTTCTTCAGGGGTCATCGGGCTTTCGCCCTTGGGGGTGATTTTACCGACCAGAATATCGCCCGGCTGAACTTCGGCACCAATGTAAACGATACCGGCCTCATCCAGATTGCGCAGGGCTTCTTCACCGACGTTCGGGATGTCGCGGGTAATCTCCTCGGGGCCGAGCTTCGTATCACGCGCAGCGACTTCGAATTCCTCGATGTGAACCGAGGTGAACACGTCGTCACGAACAATACGTTCGGAAATCAGGATCGAGTCCTCGTAGTTGTAGCCGTTCCACGGCATAAACGCGACCATGATGTTCTTGCCCAGTGCCAGTTCCCCCAGATCGGTGGACGGGCCATCGGCAATCACTTCGCCTTTGCCAACTTTGTCACCCACTTTGATCAGCGGGCGCTGGTTGATACAGGTGTTCTGGTTCGAGCGCTGGAATTTGCGCAGACGGTAGATATCAACGCCCGGGTCACCGATTTCCAGATCTTCGGTTGCGCGGATAACGATGCGGTTTGCGTCGACTTGGTCAATCACACCGCCACGACGGGCCATGATAGCCGCGCCTGAATCGCGGGCAACGACTTCTTCGATCCCTGTGCCAACCAAAGGCGCTTCGGCCCGCAGCAGCGGCACAGCCTGACGCATCATGTTCGAGCCCATCAGGGCGCGGTTGGCGTCATCGTTTTCAAGGAACGGGATCAGCGAGGCCGCAACCGACACCAGCTGTTTCGGGCTAACGTCAATCAAGTCTACGTTTTCACGCGGGCTAAGCAGGTAGTCACCCGATTTACGGCTGGAAACCAGATCGTTTTCAAACCGGCCATCGGCATCCAGATGCGCGTTGGCCTGGGCCACTGTGTGACGCATTTCCTCGGTCGCGGACATGTAATGCACTTCGTCCGTTACCTGCGCATCGACAACCTTGCGATACGGGGTTTCGATAAAGCCGTATTTGTTCACACGCGCGAATGTCGCCAGAGAGTTGATCAGACCAATGTTCGGACCCTCGGGCGTTTCAATCGGACACATGCGGCCATAGTGGGTGGGATGCACATCGCGCACCTCGAAACCGGCACGTTCGCGGGTCAGACCACCCGGCCCAAGCGCGGACAGGCGACGTTTGTGCGTCACCTCGGACAGCGGGTTGGTTTGGTCCATGAACTGCGACAGCTGCGACGAGCCGAAGAATTCGCGAACCGCAGCCGCAGCCGGTTTGGCGTTGATCAGGTCCTGCGGCATCACCGTGTCGATTTCGACCGACGACATACGCTCCTTGATCGCACGCTCCATGCGCAGCAGACCAACGCGGTACTGGTTTTCCATCAGCTCGCCAACCGAACGGACACGGCGGTTGCCAAGGTGGTCGATATCGTCGACCTGGCCCTTGCCGTCGCGCAGTTCGACCAGCGCCTTGATGCAGGCGATGATGTCTTCGCGGCGCAGGGTGCGCTGGGTGTCTTCGGCATCCAGATTCAGACGCATGTTCATTTTCACGCGGCCAACGGCGGACAGATCGTAACGTTCACTGTCAAAGAACAGCGTATCGAACAGGGCAGAAGCGGATTCAACGGTGGGCGGCTCGCCTGGGCGCATCACGCGGTAGATGTCCATCAGCGCGGTATCGCGACCCATATTTTTGTCGACGGCCAAAGTGTTTCGGATGTAGGGGCCGACATTGATGTTGTCGATGTCCAGAACCGGAATATCGGTGATACCGGCATCCAGCAGCTCCTTCAGGGTGCCGCCAATGACTTCGCCCGCCTTGTCCATCTCTTGCGTTAACTCGTCCCCGGCTTCGACGTAAATCGCACCGGTTTCCTCGTTGATGATATCTTTGGCGACGAATTTACCGACAATCTGGTCAAACGGCAGCAACAGGTCTGTGACCTTGCCTTCGTCAATCAGTTTTTTAACCGCCCGCGGGGTAATCTTTTTACCGGCTTCGGCAATCACCTTGCCGGTTTTGGCATCCACCAGATCAAAGGTGGGGCGTGTGCCACGCACACGATCGGGGAAGAACTTGGTGACCCAGCCCTTGTTCTTCTTCAGCTTGTAATCAACGGTGTCGTAATAGGCATCCATGATACCTTCCTGATCCAGACCCAATGCATACAGCAGGGTTGTCACAGGCAGTTTGCGACGACGGTCGATGCGGGCAAAAACGATATCTTTGGCATCGAATTCAAAATCCAGCCACGAACCGCGATAGGGAATGATACGGCAGGTGAACAGCAGTTTGCCCGACGAATGGGTTTTACCCTTGTCGTGGTCAAAGAATACACCGGGCGAACGGTGCATCTGCGAAACGATCACCCGCTCGGTGCCGTTCACAACAAATGTGCCGTTCGGAGTCATCAAAGGCATGTCACCCATGAACACGTCTTGTTCTTTGATGTCCTTGACCGATTTGGCGCCTGTATCTTCGTCGATATCAAACACGATCAGACGCAGGGTAACCTTCAGCGGGGCTGAATAGGTCATGTCGCGCTGCTGACATTCCTCGACATCGTACTTTGGCTTTTCCAGATCGTATTTCACGAATTCCAGAATGGCCGTTTCGTTGAAATCCTTGATCGGGAAAACCGACTGGAAAACACCGTTGATGCCTTCGCCGTCCATCGGAGTCAGCTGATCGCCGGACTTCAGGAACAATTCATACGAGGATTTCTGAACCTGAATCAGGTTCGGCATTTCCAGAACTTCACGGATCTTGCCGTAATATTTACGCAGCCGCTTTTGGCCAAGATAAGATTGCGCCATCTGTATTGTCGCCTTTCAATTTGCTCGCGGGTGCGCTGGCTGTCTGGGCCACAGCAACGCGCCGCACATGCAACTGGATCACGGTCTATTCTCGCAAGCCTCCCATTGGCCTGCTCTCGTACCTTGAACCAAGTCTTGGAAAAGGCTTCGGACAAAAGCCCTTTCCAAGACAGGTTCGGCTGAACCCGGATTTCTCCGGATTCAGCCAGATCTAAATGCCAGCAGACCACCAAAGCGCCCTGCCTGTGAATTACTTCACTTCGACTTCGGCGCCAGCTGCTTCCAGCTTGGCTTTGACTTCTTCGGCTTCGGCCTTGTCTACGCCTTCTTTGACAGCTTTGCCGCCAGCTTCGACCAGGTCTTTTGCTTCTTTCAGGCCCAGGCCGGTCAGGGCGCGGACTTCTTTGATGACAGCAATTTTCTGCGGGCCAGCGGCAACCAGAATCACGTCGAATTCTGTTTGCTCTTCAGCAGAAGCGCCACCAGCATCGCCACCACCGGCAACCATTACAGCACCACCGGCAGCAGGCTCGATGCCATACTCGTCTTTCAGGATAGTTTTCAGTTCTTGTGCTTCGAGAAGGGTCAGACCCACGATCTCTTCAGCCATTTTTTTCAGATCAGCCATTTTACTGTTTCCGTTCGTTTAAGATGTGTTCCAACGTCATGGGATATCCATACGCCGGTCTTACTTTGTTGCTTAGGCAGCCTTGTCTTCGATCGTAGACAAGATACCGGCGATGTTGCTTGCAGGCGCGCCAATGGCACCGGCGATGTTGGAAGCAGGCGCCCCGATGCAACCCGCGATCGAGCTGATAAGCTCTTCGCGCGAAGGCATGGCAGCGACGGCCTTAACACCGGCGACGTCCAGAACGTTTTCACCCATTGCCCCGCCAAGGATTTCGAACTTGTCGTTTTCCTTGGAGAACTCCTGAGCAACCTTGGCAGCAGCCACAGGATCCTCGGAATAGGTTAGAACGGTCATACCCGTCAGAAGGTCGGCAATGCTTGCGCAGGGCTTTCCGTCAAGGGCGATTTTGGCAAGCCGGTTTTTGGCAACACGCACATGGCCACCCGCTTCGCGCATTTGCGCCCGCAAGGTTTCCATATCCGCAACTGTAAGACCCGCGTAGTGGGCAACCACTACAACGCCAGAGCTTTCAAAGATTTCGCCGAGTTCAGCGACTACGGCTTCTTTTTGTGCTCTATCCACAGTTTCACTCCAATTATGGAAGGGTTTCCCCTTCCGGCTCAGTTTGTGCCCCGTATCGGTGGGGCGTTTCGGGTCCAATTTCAGGGTCCCGAGGCCAAAATCACCCGAGGAATACACCCCGTGAAATTCGTCTCGTTTCCCATCTCGGGAAGGACTTCCAGAAGCCGGATCAGATCCGGCTCATGCCCTCCGTCTCGGACAGAACAGAACCTTTCGGCCCTGCTATCTGGCAGCCGCGAACGCCTGCCAAATTTCGTAGGGCGGGGTTCACCCCGCCGTAAACCTTAGTTACCGGTCGCGTTGTCGATGTTCACCGACACGCCAGGGCCCATGGTCGAGCTCAACACGATCTTCTTCATGTATGAGCCTTTCACCCCCGAAGGGCGGGCCTTTTGAACGGCATCCACAAAGGCGCGTACGTTTTCAACCAGCTTGGCTTCGTCAAAGGACGCTTTGCCAACACCGGCGTGAACAACGCCTTCTTTTTCCGCTTTGAACTGCACTTCACCGCCTTTGGCAGCTTCAACAGCAGCCGCCACATCCATGGTAACCGTACCCACTTTGGGGTTCGGCATCAGGTTGCGCGGGCCAAGCACCTTACCCAGACGGCCAACGATCGGCATCATGTCGGGGGTGGCGATGCAGCGATCGAATTCGATCTTGCCGCTTTGGACGATTTCCATCAGATCCTCGGCACCAACGATGTCGGCACCGGCTTTGGTGGCTTCTTCTGCTTTGGCGTCACGGGCAAATACAGCTACACGAACTGTTTTCCCTGTGCCGTTCGGCAGACCGATAACACCACGAACCATCTGGTCGGCGTGACGCGGGTCAACACCCAGGTTCATTGCAATTTCGACCGTTTCGTCGAATTTAGCAGTTGCGTTGGCCTTCACCAGTGCAACAGCTTCTTCAACACTCAGGTCTTCTTTACCGGCGAATGCCTCACGGGCTGCCTTGATACGTTTTCCAAGTTTAGCCATGATTATTTCACCTCGATGCCCATGGACCGCGCCGAGCCCATGATGATTTTGATCGCGGCCTCGATATCGTTCGCGTTCAGGTCTTTCATTTTCGCTTCGGCGATTTCTTTCACCTGGGCGACCGAAACAGTTGCCACGGTTTCGCGGCCAGGCAGGCTTGCGCCGGACTTCAGTTTCGCAGCTTTACGCAGGAAATAAGACGCAGGCGGCGTCTTGATGTCCATGCTGAACGATTTATCCTGATAATATGTGATCACGGTCGGGCACGGTGCGCCCGGCTCAAGGTCCTGTGTCTTGGCGTTGAACGCCTTACAGAATTCCATGATATTAATGCCGCGCTGACCAAGCGCCGGACCCACGGGGGGGGACGGGTTTGCTTGACCTGCAGGCACTTGCAGCTTCATTGTGCCAGCCAGTTTTTTAGCCATCAGGCTTCTCCTACTTTCAACATTCCCGCCAACGCGTCGGCAGGGGTTAGGGTTGCGTGGTCCGGTTCGATAGGCGCGCCCACCGTTCCTCCCACATGCTTCGCATCAGGTCTCTTTTTTGACCTGCGTGAATTCCAGTTCGACCGGTGTTTCCCGGCCAAAGATCGATACCGTCACCTTCAGGCGCTGGTTGTCTTCGTCCACTTCTTCGACCATCCCGTCGAAACCTTCGAAAGGACCGTCCGCAACGGCAACTTTTTCGCCAATTTCGAAAAAGATCAGCGTGCGTGGTGATTCGGCCGTTTCCTCGACGCGGTTCAACAGCGCGTTGACCTCGGCGTCGCGCATCGGCATCGGTTTGCCCTGCGGCCCCAGAAAACCGGTGACGCGGTTGATTGAATTGATCAGGTGATAGCCCTGATCCGACATTTCCATCCGCACCAGAATGTAACCGGGCATAAAGCGGCGCTCGGTCGTAACCTTCTTGCCGCGACGCACCTCGATCACCTCTTCGGTGGGCACCAGAACTTCTTCGATTTCATTTTCAAGGCCAGCTTCAATCGCAGCAGTTTTTACCTGCTCGGCAATCTTTTTCTCGTAATTCGAGAGAACGCTAACCGAATACCACCGCTTCGCCATCTTGCCTTAGCCCTTGTGCCAGCCGCGCCGGAGCGCGGTAAATTCCAATTATTTCAAACGGTTAACCCGCTTGCATCCATAACAAAAAACAGCGCGCAACCCGAATCGCTGCACGCCTGTCATTGTGGTGCCGCCCGCTCTACAACTGAAACCCAGCCTTTTCAAGTGCGTAGACGGCAGTTTTTATTAACCGAACATCCCCAGAACCGCTGTCAGGGCCGAACGGATTGTCAGATCAACGATCGAAAAGAAAATAGCCGTCAGCGCCGCCATGATGAAAACCATGATGGTTGTCAGCATTACTTCGCGGCGGGTTGGCCAAACAACTTTGGCAACCTCCGCGCGAACCTGCTGGAAAAACTGGATAGGACTGGGGATTTGTTTGGGTTTAGCCATCGAGCTGCCTGCCTTTGAATTGATCTGGTTGCAGATACGCGCAAACTGGGGGTTTTTCAAGGTGTGAATCCTGACGGGCCGTTTTCGCCCCTGTTCTTGCCGATAAAGCCGCTATTCACTGCCTTCGGTGATCACAACCTCGGCCCCCGCAGCCCCGAGCGCCCGTCCCAGATCGGCAGGCGGAGCCAGATCACAGACCAAACGGTCGATCCCCTCCAGCGCACACACCCCGAACGAGGCCATGGCCCCGAATTTACTATGATCCGCCAGAACTGTCACCGAACCCGCCCGCCCGATCATCGCCTTGGCCACTTGCGATTCCTCCAGATCGAAATCGGCAGCACCTGCAACCGCATCCAGCGCCCCGACGGTCAACACCGCATGATGCGCACGAAACCCTTCTATCTGCGCCACCGTTAATGAGCCGACCGTCTGCCGGTTATCATAACCAAAGCTGCCACCCAGCAAATACGCATAGGAATTTCCGCGGGCCGAAATGACCTGCGCTATATCGGTAGAGTTGGTGATGATGTTCAGCCCCTTCACCCCGGCCAGTTGTTCGGCGAAATACAACGTGGTCGAACCTGTATCGACAAACAGGGTTTCACCGGGTTTGAACAGGTTGGCGGCTGTTTTGGCAATCTGGACCTTGGCCGCAACATTTTCCCCCATCCGCTGTTGGAACGCCCCTTCCCCGAATCCGCGTGGCAGCATTGCCCCGCCATGGAATTTCTGCACCTTGCCCTGGTTTTCCAGTTCGGTCAGATCCCGCCGGATGGTTTCACGCGATGCCCCCAACAGGTCGGCCAGATGCTCTACCGTCGCCTTTTCATGCGCGCGGATTTCGGCAACAATTCGGGATTGGCGATCTTGAACTCTCATTCCGGCCCTTTTTCTTTGACTGTTCGGGCATTTTTAGTTACTGAATAGTCAAAGTCAACAGCAGTAATAAAAACTCGGTATTCCATGACAATAAACAGCACCCCCTATGACGTTGCCATCATCGGTGCCGGTATCGTTGGCTGCGCCATGGCGCGGCGGTTTACGCTGGAAGGGGCGCGGGTGGTTCTGCTAGAAAAGGCCACCGACATTCTGGATGGCGCCAGCAAAGCCAACAGCGCGATCCTGCACACCGGCTTTGACGCGCCCGTCGGCTCGATCGAAGTTGGCTGCATTCAGGCCGGTCACGAGGAATACCGCCGGATTTACCGCGACTTCGGCCTGACGCTGGACGAATGCGGCGCCAATGTAGTCGCCTGGAGCGAAGAAGAAGTGGCCAAGCTGGAGCAGATCCAGCAACAGGCCGTAGATAACAACGTGATGGACACCCGCCTGATCACCGGCGACGATCTGCGCAAGGTCGAGCCAAACCTGTCCGATCGCGCCCTTGCCGCCATCGCGATCCCGCGCGAGAGCCTGATTGACCCGTGGTCTTCGCCCTATGCCTATCTACAGCAGTCTTTGATGAATGGCGGCGAAGTTATGCTGTCCTGCGAGGTTACCGGCGGGCGGTTCGACGGCAGCGGATGGAAACTGGAAACCACGCAAGGGCTGGTGCGGGCAAACCATGTGGTCAACTGCGCCGGCCTTTATGGTGATCTGGTCAACAGTTCCGTGTTCGGGCAGGCCCCCTTCACCATCACCCCGCGCAAAGGGCAGTTCGTGGTTTATGACAAAGCCGCCAGTCGCCTTGCCCGTTCGGTTATCCTGCCCGTTCCCACGGCCCGCACCAAGGGCATCGTGCTGTTTCGCACCGTGTTCGGCAATCTGGCCGTCGGTCCCACCGCCGAGGATCAGCAAAGCCGCACGGATTCCTCGATCGACACCGAAACCCTGCGAAGCCTGATGGCGGCCGGCGAGGCAATTGTGCCCGCCCTGAAGGGGATGCCGGTGACGGCGACCTACGCAGGGCTGCGGCCCGCGACGGAATTCAAGGATTACCAGATCAGCGCCGATGCCGCGAACAACTGGATCACCGTGGGCGGCATCCGCTCGACCGGCCTTAGCGGGGCATTGGGCATCGCGCAGTATGTTTACGGCCTGTATCGCGATACGGGGGCAGACCATACAGCCCTGACCGATCCGGTAATCCCCACCGCCCGCGTGCTGACCGATACTGCCAATCGTGACTGGAAGGAAAAGGACCACGGCGAAATCGTTTGCCATTGCGAGCTGGTCACCCGCCGCGAGATCGAAGCGGCCCTCAGCGGCCCACTGGCGGCAAAATCGCTGGCCGGACTGAAACGGCAAACACGGGTGACGATGGGGCGCTGTCAGGGGTTCTTTTGCTCGGCCCGTCTGGCGGAACTGACCGAAGGGCGCTTCGTCATTCCGATGGCCGAGGGGGTAGACAAATGATTGACCTGACCACCCCGATTGACGTTGCCATCATCGGCGGCGGCCCCTCTGGTCTGGCGGCGGCCACCACGTTGAAAGCCACAGGCGTGGCCCGCGTGGTTGTGCTGGAACGCGAATCCGATGCGGGCGGCATCCCGCGCCATTGTGGCCACCCGCCGTTTGGCGCACGGGAATTCAAACGCATCTATACCGGCCCTGCCTATGCCCGCAAACTGGTGCAAACTGCTCTTGCCGCCGGTGTGGAAATCCACTGCCTGACCACTGTGGTTCAGGCCCGCGAGGGTGGTGAATTGTTGTTGGCACTGCCCGAAGGACAACAGGTAATCAACGCCCGCCGCGTGATCTATGCCACCGGCGTGCGCGAAACCCCGCGCTCGGCCCGATTGCTGGGCGGGATGCGGTTGCAAGGCGTGGTGAACACCGGCGCGCTGCAATCCATGGTGTTTCTGAAACACATGCGCCCGTTCAAACGGCCGGTGATCGTCGGCACCGAACTGGTTGCGATTTCCGCCGTTTCCACCTGCGCCCACGCCGGTATCCGGCCGGCGGCGATGGTGGAACCCGATCCGCGCCCGACCGCCCGCTTTCCCTTTACAATCTATCCGCGCCTGAAATGCGTGCCGATGCACTTGAACACCCGCCCCGTGGCGATCCACGGTGATAAAACCGTTTCCAGCCTCGAGGTCGAGGACGCGGATGGCGCCCGCAGACATATCGACTGCGACGGGGTGATCCTGTCGGGAATGTTCACACCTGAATCCACCCTTGGCCGCATGGGCCATCTGGAGGTTGACCCCGCGACGGGTGGCCCCGTAGTGGACCAGTTCGGGCGGTGTTCCGATCCGGTGTATTTCGCGGCGGGCAACCTGTTGCGCCCTGTGGAAACCGCCGGCTGGTGCTGGGACGAAGGCCGCAGGGCCGGCGCGCGTGTGGCGGATGATCTGGCCGAAAGACTGCCGAATGGCATAGAAACAGTGCCTGTCTCGGTTCAGGGGCCGGTGTTGAAATATGTCATGCCGCAGCGTCTGAACCTCAAGGTGTCCCGAGGCAAGGATGTGCTGCAACTGCGCCTGAACGATATCGCTAAGGGGCGGATCATTGCCACCAGCGGCGGTAAAACTGTCGGGCAGTGGTCGGTAAACAGCCGCAAGGAACGGCGCGTTCTGCTGTCCGTCAGCCGTCTGGACCAATCCGCAATTACCGGTCCGGTAACCATGACATTCACACCGGCATAACCGGCGCGGATTTTACCAAATGGCAGAATTTTCTTCCAATCGGTGATTTTACCGATAGGTTTACCTTGGGGAATTCAACAACCCGTAACAACAAACGACTGTAAATCAGGGAGAAAAACATGTGTGATATATGCGTAATGAACGCGGTGAAGGACAAGATGCTGTCGCGCCGCGGCTTTTTCAAATCGGCAGCGGCGGCAGGCGCGGCGGCGGCAGTCGGCTCGTCCATGACAGGGACGGCGGCGATGGCGGGCGGGCACAACTCGGTCACCGATATGACCCACACGCTGGATGCGGATTTCCCGACCTATTTCGGTGAATCCCAGTTTTCGATGGAATCAAAATTCAACTTTGCCGAACACCATTTCAACCTGAACCAGTTCACCGTGAACGAGCACACCGGCACCCATATTGACGCGCCGCTGCATTTCTCGGCGGACGGAAAATCGGTAGACGAAATTCCGGTGTCCAACCTGATCGCCCCGCTGTGCGTGATCGACATCGCAGCCCGCGCGGCCGAAGACGCCGATACAATGGTCACACCGGATGACATAAAGGCATGGATCGCGGCGAATGGCGAAATTCCGGCCAACGCCTGTGTGGCCATGCATTCCGGCTGGGCGGCACATGTTGCCAGTGACAAATTTCGCGGCTTTGATGGCGAACTCCAGCATTACCCCGGCTTCCATGTAGAAGCGGCGAAAATGCTGATGGAGGAAACCGGCGCGACATCTATCGGTGTGGACACACTGTCACTGGATCACGGCATGTCGGCCGATTTCGCAACCCATTATGCGTGGTTGCCATCAGGGCGCTTTGGTATCGAGAACCTTGCCAATCTGGACAAGGTACCCGCAGCAGGCGCGACCCTGATCGTTGGCGCGCCGAAACACCGTGGCGGCACCGGCGGCCCTGCCCGTATTTTCGCGATGGTTTAGGGCGCATCCAATCTATTCATATTCGTGTATTTACCGCGCAACCCGAGGCAGCGTTTGCACCTGCAAATGCGTTCGGGTTGTGTAGTGAATTCAATTGGATTGGATTTGCCCTAACAACACAAGGCGGGCGACTCGACGCAAGGCGCAGAGCCGCCCGCCCCCGCTTTCGGATCAGGCCTTGGCCCACTCCCAATAAAGTTCCCGTGCCAGTTTCGTCACCGGCCCGATTTCAAACTCCGTATCCTCGATCTTCACAATCGGCGTCACCTTGGTGATGTTGCCGGTCAGGAACACTTCGTCCGCGTCCTCGAAATCTTCGTAACG
This sequence comes from Profundibacter amoris, assembly GCF_003544895.1. Taxonomy (GTDB): domain Bacteria; phylum Pseudomonadota; class Alphaproteobacteria; order Rhodobacterales; family Rhodobacteraceae; genus Profundibacter; species Profundibacter amoris. The sequence continues at coordinate 102,730 of NZ_CP032125.1, read as the reverse complement.
CAAGGTCGTTTCCTCGACGGTTTTGCCCGCTTCGCGCAACAGCTTGATAACCCGCTGGCGCGTGATGCCGTTCAGGAATGTCCCGTTGGGAACCGGTGTTTTCACCACCCCGTCCTTGACCATGAAAATATTCGCCGTGGCCGTTTCCGCGATATTGCCCAGCGCATCGGTAACGATGGCATTGTTATAGCCACGCGCCTGCGCCTCGCGGATCATCCGGCCGTTATTGGGATACAGGCAGGCCGCCTTGGCGTTGACCGGTGCCATGCTCTGCATTGGGCGGGTGAATTGGGTTTTGCACAGGGTCTGGCTGGCATCCGGCGCAGACATCGGGATTTGCTCCAGACACAGGCAAAATACAGTCGAATCAGGGTCAGGCACCACAACACCCACGCCGCCCTCTTTCGACCAGTACATCGGCCGTATATAAACCGCCGCGTCGTCGTCGAATTTCTCCAGCCCCTCCATCACCAGCGCCTGCATTTCATCCGCGCTCATGGTGGGCTTCAGGCCCATGACATATGCAGAATCATTCACCCGCTGGCAATGCGGCTCCAGATCCGGCACCACACCTTCGAATTTGCGTGCGCCGTCAAACACCAGTGATCCCAGCCAGGTGCCATGATCGGCGGCATTCATCACCGGCATATCGCCCTGATGCCATGCCCCGTTGAACCACGTCCAGATTACGCTTCCGACTGCCATATTCCTATTCCTTGTTTACGGGATCAAAACGGTTGATCCGGTTGTCTTTCGCCCCTCGAGCGCGATATGCGCTTGGTTAGCTTTGGCCAGAGGGTAACGCTGATTGACGTTGATCTTCAATGTGCCATTTTCGATCATCGCAAATAAATCCGATGCAGCACTTTCCAGATAGGCACGGTCCGCCGTGAAATGGAACAGAACGGGGCGGGTGACGGTGTAAGAGCCAACCGCCAGATCGGACAGTTTGAAATCCAGATAAGGGCCCGAGGACTGACCGAAATTTACCAGCGTGCCAAAGGTTTTCAAACAGTTCATGGAACCGGCAATCGTGTCATGCCCGATGCTGTCATAAACCGCATGAACGCCCTCGCCGCCGGTGATCTCTTTAACCCGCTCGACGAAATCCTCGGATTTATAGTCGATCGTGTGGGCATAGCCATGTTTAGCGGCCAGCGCGCATTTTTCCGGCCCGCCAGCGGTGCCGATTGCCGTCACCCCCTTGGCCGCCAGCCATTGCCCTGCGATCAGGCCAACACCCCCCGCCGCCGCGTGGAACAGAACTGTCTGGCCCTTTTCCACCTTGAAGGACCGGTGCAGCAGGTAATGCGCCGTCAGCCCTTTCAGCATAGCGGCCGCCGCCACCTCGTCGCTTACCCCGTCGGGCAACCTGACCAGATGCCGCGCCTCGATCACCCGTTCGGACACATAGGCACCGTTCGGAATGGTATAGGCCACGCGGTCACCCACGGCGAAACCTGTCACCCCGTCGCCCAGCGCAGCAACCGTGCCGGCGGCTTCGCTGCCCAGCACCAGATCCTTGTCCACCGGCCACAGATACAGACCGCTGCGAAAATAGGTGTCGATGAAATTTACGCCGATGGCATTGTGTTTCACCAGAACCTCGCCCGCCTTGGGCGCGGGCGTTGGCAGGTCGATTTCATGCAGAACTTCTGGACCGCCCGCTTTGGCGGCTGCAATGGCTATGGGCATCTTCTATTCCTCGCCAACGATGAACACAGGATCAACCGGCACCTGCATCGCGTTTGACAGGTGGTTGGTTTTCGCGGCCAGTGATACGATCTTCAGCACCTCGGCGTGCTGGGCCGCAGTCATCCCCTTGGCCCGCGCGGCGGCCGAATGGGAATGGACGCAATATTCGCAATTGTTGATAATCGACACCGCCAGATAGATCAGTTCCTTGGTCAGCGGGTCCAGATCGGACGGGGTGGCCATCACCGCCTTGACCTCTTCCCATGTGCGCTCCAGCAGGTCCGCGTCAAACGCCAGATAGCGCCAGATATTATTGATGAAATCCGAATTTCGCGTGGCGCGAATATCGTCGAATACGGCTTTGACGCGCGGGTCTGATTCCGGGTCTTTGGGGGGCTGGACGGCAGGCATGGCATGGCTCCTTGTCATATGTGTTCAAATGATAACTTGTCGGGTTTCGAGAGGAAACTCAAGGTTTCTGTCCACATCCCGAAAATAGAACCATTAAACCGGTTTAATGCCCGCGCCTGCTGCGCTACCCTTGGTGCAAACCCACAGCCGGAATGGACCCAACCCATGCCCCACATCATCGTTATCGGCGCCGGTCAGGCCGGCGCATCCCTCACCGCCAAACTGCGCAACCTTGGCTATGAGGGCGACATCACCCTGATCGGTCAGGAACCCGTGCCCCCCTATCAGCGCCCGCCGCTGTCCAAGGCCTATCTGCTGGGCGAGATGGAGCGCGAACGGCTGTATCTGCGCCCCGAACAATTCTATGCCGACCAGAATATCACCCTGCGTCTGGACCAGACCGTGACCGCGATAGATGCGAATGCGCAAACCGTGACGGTGGGCGGCGACGTGCTGGCCTATGACGAATTGGCCATCACCACCGGCTCCACCCCGATCCATCTGCCCGATACCATTGGTGGCAATCTGGACGGTGTGCATGTGGTGCGCACGCTGGCCGATATTGATACGCTGGAGCCTGAATTTTCCAAGGGCCGCAAGGTGCTGATTGTTGGCGGTGGCTATATCGGGCTTGAGGCCGCAGCGGTTGCCTCCAAACTGGGTCTGGATGTGACACTGGTGGAAATGGCCGAGCGGATTTTGCAACGGGTGGCAGCGCCCGAAACCTCGGACTATTTCCGCGATCTGCACGCGGGCCACGGGGTCAAGATCATCGAAGGCGTCGGGCTGGACCATCTGTCGGGCGATGCCCGCGTGACAAGCGCCACCCTGACCAATGGCGACACCCTACCGGTTGATTTCGTGATCACCGGCATTGGCATCCGCCCCGCCACCGCGCTGGCCGAATCGGCCGGGATAGTGCTGGACAATGGCATCAATACCGATGCCCAGGGCCAAACATCCGCGCCGCATATCTGGGCCGCAGGCGATTGCGCGTCCTTCCCTTACAAAGAGACCCGCATCCGGCTGGAAAGCGTTCCAAACGCGATTGACCAGGCCGAAGTGGTGGCCGAAAACATGCAAGGCGCCGGCAAGGATTACATCGCAACCCCGTGGTTCTGGTCGGATCAGTTCGATGTGAAACTGCAAATCGCGGGGCTGAATACCGGCTATGACAAGGTGGTCACGCGGGCAGGCGACAAGGACGGGGCGCAGTCACACTGGTATTACGCAGGCGATACCCTGCTGGCGGTGGACGCGATGAACGATGCGCGGGCCTATATGATCGGCAAGCGGCTGATCGAGGGCGGAAAATCCCCCGCGCCAGATGTTGTCGCCAACCCCGAAACCGATATGAAAGCTCTGCTGAAGACATGAGGATCATTGCCGGACAGCATCGCGGATTGACGCTTGCCTCGGTCGGCAAGGGGGACGCGGCGGCGCATTTGCGCCCGACCTCGGACCGGGTGCGCGAAAGCCTGTTTTCGGTGCTGCTGGGCGGGGCCTATGGCGATCCGGTGCGCGGCGCCACTGTGCTGGACCTGTTCGCAGGCACCGGCGCGCTGGGGCTTGAAGCCCTGTCACGCGGGGCGGCGCATTGCACCTTTGTCGATGACGGCCGCAAGGCCCAAAGCCTGCTGCGCGAAAATATCACCCTGACCCGCCGGACAGGTGACACAACCGTCCTGAAAACCAGCGCCACCCGCCTGCCCGCCAACAAAGGCCCTGCGTGCACTCTGGTCTTTATGGATCCGCCTTATGGCAAGGGGCTGGGCGAACAGGCCCTGCTATCGGGGCGGGGGAACGGATGGCTGTCGGGCGGCGCGTTGATCGTCTGGGAGGAAAACAGCGCCCAGTTTCCGCCGGACGGGTTTGAACTGCACGACCAGCGGCGGTATGGGGATACATGGGTAACGATCGCAGAGATGGTATGACGGATGTAATCGAAATCCAGCGTGACTGGGGTGAACTAGATCGCCCCAAAATCAATCGTTTCCTGACCAAACGATATTATGGCCTGTGGCCGGGTATTGTTATCTGGGGGGTTGCATTATTTGTTTTGGTTGCGGGAATACTGACCGTGGACCACCTGCTGCCGCACCGTTTTCAACAACGCAACTGGCTTGCGGCAATGGCTCCGATATATTTCGCGTTTCTTGCAATGACCATCCTGAACACTTTGTGGAAAAAACGCCTTTTCCAAGATCTAATCGAGACCCCCTTGCGCCGTAACAACCGCTCGGTGTTTCTTTCGGAAAACGGAGTATCCGATTTCGGGCCCCCACAGGAAAACGACCTGGTCTGGGACTACATCACTGATGTTGTCCCCTACAAAAACCTTGTCCTTTTGCTGCTTTCCCCTGTCGAATACATCCCCCTTCAAATGGATGGCCTACCCGACGGAATGACCCGTGAATCACTGCTTGAACAGATTGGGGAATGGCGGGAAACGACAACTCCGGATGGTGCCGATTAATACAACCGACACTTTACCGGCAGTTTACGACACGTCATTTCATAGTAAACGCGCTTATTGCAAGGATTGCAGGGGTAAACCCTTTACATACACAGGCTTGGCAAGGTTTACTGCGCCCAACCAATGAATTTTACCTAGGGAGAGACTAAATGAAGAAACTACTACTTGCCTCGGCAATGATGGCTGCCAGCCTGACAGCAGGCAGCGCATTCGCTGAATGCGGCAGCATCAAAATGGCCGAGTTCAACTGGGCATCCGGCGAATTGATGGCTAATGTCGATAAAATCATCCTCGAAGAAGGATACGGCTGTGAGATCGAACTGGTTGTCGGTGGTACATCGGCGATTTTTACCTCGATGAATGAAAAAGGCGAACCGCAAATCGCAGGCGAACAATGGGTAAACGCCCTGCGTGATGTTCTTGACCCCGCACTGGAAGAAGGCCGTATTCACGCCGTGAACAAAGGCCCGATTACTGGTCTGGGCGAAGGCTGGTGGATCCCCCCCTATACCGCCGAAGCCCACCCCGATCTGAAAACCGCGCTGGATATCATCGAACACCCAGAGCTGTTCCCAGATTCAGAAGACCCAAGCAAGGGCGCATTCGTCGGCTGTCCTGCGGGCTGGGGCTGCCAAGCTGTGAATGCCAACCTGTTCAAGGCATTCGATATGGAAGCCAAAGGCTGGAAGCTGATTGATCCGGGTTCGGCTGCTGGGCTGGACGGCTCGATCGCCAAAGCAAACGAGCGCGGCGAAAACTGGTTCGGCTACTACTGGTCGCCAACCGCCATCATCGGCAAATACAACCTGCAAGCCGTACCGTTTGGTGTGGAATTCGTCGGGAATGAGCACTGGACCAACTGTATCGCAAAAGATGACTGTACCGATCCCCAGAAATCAGCCTGGATCAAATCCGAGGTTTATACGCTTGTCACGGATGATTTTTACAAAGGTAATGCGGATATCAACGCCTATCTAGCTGCCCGCGTATTCCCGGGTGAGGTTATGGGCGCAATGCTGGTCTATATGGCTGATGAACAGGCCGCTGGCGAAGATGCCGCGATCGAGTTCCTGACAAAGTATCAGGATGTCTGGACCAAGTGGGTTTCACCTGAAGCCGCTGAAAAAATCAAAAGCTCTCTTTAAGAGAACTGGAAATAAAGCTGAACCGCTCTTTTCGGGCGGTTCAGTTTTTTGGAAGACATAAAATAGGGGGTGGGGCATGTCGCTGAAAGAAATGTTACCCGAATATATGACCGAATTTCCCGAAATGGGGCGCGCCGATTTGCGGGACCTGAAAAAAGGGATCGACCAGTCATTCCGCACTTTCACCCGTGAAAACGGCGAAGCCATCGAGAATTTCTTTTATCCGCTGAAGATGTTCATGGTGTGGTTTGAAAAGCTGTTGCTGGGAACACCCTGGCCCCTGATGATCGCGGTGTTGTGCCTGCTGGTCTGGCTGGGCGCCCGCAGTATTACAATGGTTATCGGAACAGCCATCGCGTTGCTGGTGATCGGTTATCTTGGCATGTGGGAAGACACCATGCGCACGCTAGCGCTGGTTTCAGTTTCAACATTCGTCTGCATTGCAATCGGTATTCCGGTTGGAATCCTGATGTCGAAATCCGACCGTATTCAGGCGGTAATCGTGCCCATTCTGGACATTATGCAAACCATTCCCGCCTTTGTTTACCTTATCCCCGTGCTGATGCTTCTGGGGATCGGCAAGGTGCCCGGCCTGATTGCGGTTTGCATTTACGCCATCCCGCCCGTGGTGCGCCTGACCAATCTTGGCATCCGGCTTGTGGACAAGGATGTGCTGGAGGCAGCCGATGCCTTCGGAGCCTCACCGCGACAAAAGATGATGCAGGTGCAACTGCCTTTGGCCCTGCCCAACCTGTTTGCCGGTGTAAACCAGACCATCATGATGGCCCTTGCGATGGTTGTTGTGGCCTCGCTTATCGGGGCGCATGGGCTGGGGTCACAAGTGCTCAAGGCTGTGTACAACCAGTATCTGACCCATGGCATGATGAACGGTTTGGCCATTGTTACAATCGCGATTGTATTTGACCGCGTCAGCCAGAAATTCGGCAAACGCCTGCAAAAACACTCGGAGAAGATCCATGGCTGATAACAGTATCGAGGTTAAAGGCCTTTATAAAATCTTTGGCCCGCATGGCGAAAAATATATCCAGATGGTCAAGGACGGCATATCCAAGGAGGAACTGAACGCCAAATACGGACATGTTCTGGGCCTGAAGGACATCAATATCAAAATGCCGTCAGCCAGAATACAGGTGATCATGGGGCTGTCGGGGTCGGGTAAATCCACCATGATCCGCCACATCAACCGCCTGATTGAACCCACTGTCGGCGAGGTGATCTATCAGGGACAGGACATTTGCAAAATGTCCAAATCCGATCTTCTGGCGTTTCGTCGCCATAAAACGGCGATGGTATTCCAGAAATTCGCCCTGCTGCCGCACCGCACGGTGCTCGACAACACCCTTTTCGGCATCGGGCTTCAGGGGGTTCCCCGCGGCAAAGCCGAAGAACGGGCGCGCCACTGGCTGAACCGCGTGGGACTGGACGGGTTCGAGGACAATTATCCCAACCAGTTGTCCGGCGGCATGCAACAGCGCGTTGGCCTTGCCCGCGCCCTGACCAATGACGCCGACATTCTGCTGATGGACGAAGCATTTTCAGCGCTTGACCCGCTGATCCGCATGGATATGCAAACCATCCTGCTGGAACTACAGGACGAATTGCACAAGACCATCGTCTTTATCACTCACGATCTGGACGAGGCCCTGCGCCTGGGGGATCGGATCGCCATCCTGCGTGATGGCGAGGTAATCCAGCAAGGCACGGGTCAGGAAATCGTGCTGCATCCGGCAGACGCCTATATCGCGGATTTTGTAAAAGAAGTGAACCGTGGGCGTGTGATCAAGGTGGATACGATCATGTCCCCCAAACCATCATCATCAACTTTGCAAATCCCGACCGGAAGCAGCCTTGAGATCGCAGCACAAAAACTGACGTACTCAAATGAAAACGTGGCGGCAATTACCGACACATCAGGAACAGCAATCGGCGAGATCACCATGAAAGCTGTCATTGACGCAATGGTAACACCAGCAACCCACTAACAAATTGCCCATCATGTCTAAGGATGTGGTGGGCAATCTGCCTTGGTATTCACCTGTGCTCTGGGTTTGTATTGGCCACAGCGGGAGGTTGCATCCTCTAATCCCGGCCAATGAAACAGATGCCTCAAGCGCCGACCTGTTGGTATCACTCTTCGCTATCCCCGGGTTTGGCGCGGCGGATCAGCCCGATGTCATGCAGCACCAAAAACATTGCCGGCGTGACGAACAGCGACAGCATGGTGGCAATCGTTAGACCAAATGCGAGGCTGGCAACAATCGGCAACAGCAATTGCGCCTGCGTGCTGGTTTCAAACAGCAATGGCCCCAGACCGGCCACCGTGGTTAGCGAGGTCAGGAAAATAGCGCGAAACCGATCGCGCACAGCCCCCTTGGCGGCGTCGATCAGCTCGGCCCCTTCGTTATAGCGTTCCTTCATAAAGGCCACCAGCAGGATACTGTCGTTCACCACGATTCCGGCCAAAGTGGCCAGCCCGATCAGGCTGGGCAAGGACAGTTGAATGCCCATCAACATATGCCCCCAGACCACACCGATCAGGCCCAAGGGAATAGCGACGAATACGGCCACCGGCTGAATGAAGCTACGGAACTGGAAGGCCAGGATCAGGTAAACACCGACCAGCCCGATCAGTAGAAACGTCAACAGCGATCCGCCGCTTTCCTTGGTGTCCTGACTTTCGCCGGTTATGATAACATCAACATCGGGGCGTTTTTGCGCCAGTTGCGGCAGGAAATCCTGCTTTAGCGCGGCCATCAGTTCAACGGCATTGGCAACATTCGGGTTGATCGACCCCTCGACGGTAACGGTGCGCCGCCCGTCGATGCGCTGGATGCGGGAATAGCCGCGGTTCTGGCTTACCTCGGCCACAGCCGACAGCGGCACCAGGGTGCCGTCGGCGGCAGCGATGCGCAGGTCTTGCACATCACTGGCGGAATTACGGTCATCGGCCTGCAAGCGGGCGATCACGTCAAGCGATCCATAGCGGTCCTGCACCTGCAAAGGTGTGTCCCCGCGAAAGGCGCGGCGCAACTGGCCGGCGATGCTTTGGGCCGAAACCCCAAGGGCGCTGGCAGCAGCAGGGCGCAGGGTGATGATATATTCTGGTTTGCCCGGGCGCAGGTCATCCAGCACATCGCGCACACCATTAAAACCGCGAAAGAATTTGCGCATCTCGACCGCGGTGGCCTTTAGTTCGTCCAGATCTTCACCCTGTAGGCGGATCGAAATCGGCTTGCCGCCCACGCCACGATCCTTGTCGGTAAAGCGCAGGCCGGACATATCCGGCATCGGGCCGGTCAGCTGTTTCCAGCGTTCGACGATCTGGGTTACGTTGGTACTGCGGGCCTCGGCGCGCAACAGGCTGGCGCTGACCGTGGCCAGTTGCGCACCGGTTTCATCGGTGTCGGCGTTGCTGCCAAAAAAGACGGTATAGTTTTTCACCAGTGTTGCGCCGTCGGGCTGTTCGGGGGTCAGTTCATCGTTCAGGGTTTGCAAGGCCTTGACCACCTGCGCCACCCGTTCTTCGGTGCGCCACAATGGCGTGCCTTGGGGCAGTGTCAGACGCGCCTCGATGGTGTCGCTTTCCAGATTGGGAAAACTTTGGAACTTGATCTGCCCGCCAACGATTGGCGCGATGGACAGCAGGATCAGGAACCCCGCAAAACCCAGCGTAAAATACCGCGCCTTTAGCGACAGCATAGACATCGGGGCGATCACACGGTCACGGAACCGGTCAAAGGCGTTCGAGAATGCTTTGCTGAACCGCGACGGTTCAGGGTTTTTCAGCGCATGTTTCAAATGATGCGGCAAGATCAGAAATGCCTCGATCAGACTGACGGTTAGGGTGACCATCAGCACGATCGGCAGGAATTTCAGCACCGCCCCGATTTTACCAGCCATCAGGCCCAGCGGCCCGACAATCATCGCCGTGGTCAAAAATGATGCAATAACCCCCGGCAGCACCTGTTTGGTGCCATTGATCGCGGCGTGCAGTGGTGAATCACCTTTGTGGCGACGACTGACGATGTTTTCGGATATAACGATGGCGTCATCCATCAACAAACCAATGGCCACCAACAACGCAACCATGGTGATCATGTTTATGGTCAATCCGGCCATCTGCATAACAAAGATGGTGCCCAGAAATGATACCGGTAGCCCCATCGCCACCCAAAAGGCAAAGCGCAGACCAAAGAACAGCCACATGACGAAAAACACCAGTATCAGGCCCTGAATGCCGTTGTCGGTGATGATCCGCAGCCGGTCGATGATATTCGAGGTGGAATCGGTGGAAACCTCCAACGTAATTCCCTCGGGTGCGTTCTGGCGTTCTTCATCCAGAATCTTCATCATCACATCCATCACCCGCAGCGCATCCTGTGCCGGTGTTTTGGTGACGGTGACAATGGCAGCGCGCTTGCCGTTGAACAGGGCGGTGTCGTAATCATTGGCGAATTGCTCGGTGATTTCGGCCACTTCACCTAACAGAACTTCGGCCCCAAGGGCCGAGGATGTCAGCGGGATATTGGCGAAATCCTCGGGCTTGCGGCGTTCACCGACAAACCGCAACAGTGCATCGCCATCGGGAGTTTCCATGGTGCCTGCGGGCAAATCGAAACTGTTGCGCACAAGGGTATTGGAGACATCATCAATGCTTAACCCATAGCGAAGCAATGTCGCCGCTGGTATCTCGATCGAAATCTCGCGGTCGGAAAAGCCGTTGATTACCGTTTGCGAAATCATCGGATGGGTTTTCAACCGGTCGGCAAAACCCTGTGCATAAGCGAACAGCACATGCGGATCATCCGGTCCGGTGATGGCGACCGAGGCCACCGTGGCGATCCGTTCAACAACGCGGCTGGTTGGTTTGTCCACCTCGTCGGGGAAGGTGGTGATGGTATCAACTGCCGATGTCACGTCGTCATAAAAGGTACCCATATCGGCCCCTTCAACGATTTCGGCGCTGATAACCGCGATGTTGTCACGGGCCACGCAGCGCAATTCATCCAGATAATCAACCCCGCGGATCGGGTCTTCGATGCGGGTGCAGATCGCCCGCTCCACTTCGGCGGGGGCAGCACCTGGATAGGTGATGCGCACCTCGACCACCGAGGGCGGGGTTACCGGAAATGTGTCGCGCTGTAATTGCGGCACGGCGATAAGGCCAACCACCATGATGATAACCATCAGGATGTTGGCAGCCGTCGGATGGGCAGCAAACAGGCGGATCATTTGCCGGTTTCCTGACCAAGGGCTTCTGCGGCCAGTTGCGCCTTGAGGGTTTTATCCTCGACGGGTTTGACGGTTTTGCCGGGCATGGCGATATCCAGATCACTGACCACCAGACGGTCGCCCTTGCTCAGGCCATCAGCAATCACGGCCACCCCGTCGATGGTATAGGCAATCTTCAGTTTGCGTTTTTCCAGCTTGTTGTCGCTGTTGACGACAAAAACCGTTTCGCCGTGAATGACATTGGCGGGAACGGCCAGTGCCGGACGCTCTGCCGCGCGCAATTCGACCTCGACGAACATATTGCGGCGCAGGGGTGGTTTTTGTCCGGCGCGGGCCTGTTGCATAGGCTGATCCACCACCACCACCACATTGATGCTCTGGGTGCGCGGATCAATCAGATCCCCGACCCGATCCACCCGTGCCGCCCATTTGATCGTCCGCACCGGGGATTGCAAACGCACAATAGCCTCAAGGCCGGTCGGACCATCCGTTCCGGTTTGCTGACTGCCGCGCATCAGCGCAGACATGCGGCCAATCGGGAACTGGGCGGCGATCTCAACAGCCTCGATCCCTTCGGCGGCAAACAGAACCTGCCCGCGGTTCACAAACTGGCCGGTCTGGGCGCTGACTTCGCCAATCCGCATTGCAAAGGGGGCTTTGATAATAGTGAAGCCCAGATCGCGCACAGCAATATTGCGCTGGGCCACAAGCACCTTACGCTCGGCTTCGTTCAGGATCAGCTGGTTCTTCAGGGAATTGATGTTGGTACGCGAGGCAAGCTCTTGACGCACGGCCTGATCAACAGCTGTTTGCGGCACGGTACCACGCGCGGCCAGATCGCGCTGACGGGCCAGATCCGCACGGCTGATTTCCAGCTCGGCTTCGGCGGTTTCCAGATTGATACGCACGGTTTCGTCCCGTGCATCGATTGCGGAAATCTGTGCGTCGATCTGCGCCAGCGTCAGCTCGATCCCGCTGGGGTCGATCTTGACCAGTTCCTCACCGGCTTTGGCCAGCAATCCGTTTTCCAGATTGTCCGATGCCCAAAGGATTTCCCCCTCGACCCGCGCCACCGCACGCCATTCTTTGGTTGGGCTGACGCTGCCATAGCCGAATACACGGGGCACAACCGGAATAGGTGCCAGCGTGATAACCCGCACCTGCGTCACACGCGGCGATGTTTCCTTGGCCGACGGCAGGGATTTCATGCCGGCAAACAGGATGATCGACAGCACCCCCAGCCCCAATGGGATCGTAACAGACAGGAACCGGACCAGATATTTCATAAGACGTTTCATCGGCTAACCCCTGCTTGCATATATGCCCTGCTATTGGTGTTTCCCGGTACCAATAGTAGATTGGCGATCCTGACCGGAAACTGTAAAGCTATCAACTGCAAGTATGATGCAGGATAGGTATTATTTCAATAACTATAACTTATATTCGGCGGCTAAGCCCCGATTACCCTAAGAACAGGTAAACCTTTGATAATGGGTTGTATTACGGCTTGAGTGCTGGACTTCTGGATTATCCAACGTCCAAAAATGCGATGTTCATTTTCGTTTTCTTGTCTGCATACCAAAATGGCAGGGAAAGACCGCTCGCCAAGCGGAAAAGCAGACCGATCTCTTTACCTGTATTGCGGTCAATAATGATATGGGATGCTTCTGACGGAATTATGTCAATCATACCGCTATCTGCTTGAAACAAACCATGCACCCGGTCGGCAAGATCTTTCTCTCGGTCCATTTCAAAAATCCTTAACCACTAAACAACATCACATGAAAATGCCAAAAACCTTCCGGATTCATTGGCCACAATTTTTCCCATCGGTTTTGGTTGATAACCCATGCTTTTGCTCATTCGCATAAACGCGGGTGGGCCCAGAAACAGACAGCTATCGGCACCCTGCTCTTTCAGGTATTCATTCACCTTTTCCAGAATAGCCGCGCCAACCCTTGCGCCGTCCGTAACCACAAATCGTGTCAGTTCCCAAATCTTGGGATCTCTCGGCGGCTCGTCATAACATAGCTCTTTGGGTAAACCCGATAGCAGGCCCAGATAGGCATCACGGATCATGTATGAATAATGCGTCCTGCCAAATGTTGTTGGTAAAATGGTATCGGTTCTAACCAGCCTTGCGCCACCAACGACCTCGCCTTGTTCATGGGCGATAACATAGGTTGTTGTGATCATATCGTACTGCTCATACTCGATCTGGTCCTGCGAGATCAGCTCCCAATCCATCTTTTCGATGAACACCTGCTTCCTAAGTTTAAGAAACCCGTTAATAACACTATTGATGCCACTTTGATCACATAGATTTCCGACTGTAATATTCATCTGATTTCCTAGTGTTCCTTGCGACATTTCTCTGCCTGTCGCATCTTTTTCTTTTGCTGCTCCGATAGCCTGGCCTTACCGACAAATTTCTTCGTTTTTGTGTTGGGATCCTCAAGCCAGATGCCCATCATATTCACCTCGATGCTGATGACCCCTTCATCGCAGGCGAAATAGTCAAAGTACTCAACCAGTGTGTGCAGCATATCGCTGGTAAACTCGGCAACTAGGGTGTTTGGCATTTCGGTGTCGACCATTGGTCCTACTCGCTGGTTGTTGAAATCAGGCATAACCACTATCGCATTGGTAGAAAGAAAAACTTGAATTATCTGTAATAATTGTCCAATTAGACATGTGTAATCGTCCAATAGGGCAAATTGTAATGAATAAAGGGCCTTAACCAGTGGACGTTCTTCCTCTCCCAGACAAAATTATTAACTATAACGAACGAATAAAAATTCTGCGGGATATCGCACCGTCCGGCTATGTTTTTGCGCTGAATTACACAATTAGCGGGCCCGAGTATTTTGACACTTCCTTTCCCAAGGCATGGCAAACAATCTATCAGGATCGCGGTTATTTCCTAAAAGATCCAATATTCCTATGGACCCTCACACACACGGGTTACAAACGCTGGTCGGAAATTGCCTTCACCAGTAAAAGCAGGGTTTTACAAGAAGCAACGAAATACGATCTGAATTACGGAGCAATCTTTGCCCGTCGCAAAGGTTTAACATTTTCGTGGTGCTCCATAAGTCGCCCTGACCGGCAATTAAGTGACGAGGAGCTTGATCTTACCGATACCCTATTCGTTGAGTTTCTGGATACGATTGAGGATCGCAGTTCCCTAACCAGAGAGGAAATTCTGGTATTGAAAGCCTTTGCCAACGGATCCAGCCAAAAAGAAGTCGCCGAATTACATCGTATTAGCGAGGGCAAGGTGAAAAACCTTGTTCGATCTGCCAAAAAGAAACTGGGCTGCAAAACACTGGCACAAGTGGTTTCGACGGCTGTGGGCAATAAACTGATCTGAGCATCAAACCGTCTTGTTCTGCCGATCTGTACAACATAAACCCTTAGCGGCACAATTTCGTGACAGGTCCAGTTTATCCAAACATTATCCGGTACGGTTTCCTCAGATCGGACATTGGGTGCAAATCACGCCGCAAAGGCCATCGCTGCACCAACTTAATATATGATATTGTTCAATGTTGCAGGATCTGGCTAAGGAAGTTCTGCGTCCGTGGGTTTTGCGGGTTGTCGAAAAAGCTGTGCGGGTCACTCTCCTCGAGAATCGCGCCTTCATCCATGAACACAACGCGGTCGGCAACCGCTTTGGCGAACCCCATTTCATGGGTCACGCAAACCATCGTCATACCGTCATTGGCCAGTTCGATCATAGTATCCAGAACCTCGGCAACCATTTCGGGATCAAGCGCCGAGGTTGGCTCGTCAAACAGCATCACTTTGGGTTTCATGCACAATGAACGTGCGTTTGCCACACGTTGTTGCTGGCCGCCAGATAATTGCCCCGGATATTTTTCGGCCTGTTCGGGGATGCGCACGCGATCAAGGAACTTCATCGCGGTTTTGCGCGCTTCATCTTCTTTAACACCCCGCACCCACATCGGCCCCGCCATCAGGTTTTCCAGGACCGTCATATGTGGAAACAGGTTGAAGTGCTGGAACACCATGCCAATATCCATGCGCACCGCGTCAACGTTTTTCATCTTTTCGTGCATCTCGATGCCATTGACGATGATCTTGCCTTCCTGATGTGCCTCTAACCAGTTCAGGGTGCGGATCATGGTGGATTTACCAGAGCCGGACGGCCCGCAAACCACGATCTTGTCACCTTTGTTCACGGTAAAGTCGATGTCGGTAAGGGCCCTGAAGCTGCCATACCATTTGCTGACACCGATCATTTGAATAATAGGTTCTGACATGGGCGGTCTCCTTAATGGCTTATGGTGCGATAGTGGCGTTCAATGCGGCTCTGGATTACTTCCAGAACCATCGTCAGACACCAGTAAATCAGCGCGGCGGTGATCAGCATTTCCATATGTTTGAAATCCTTATTGCCCAAGGTACGCGCCAGAAACATCAATTCCCAAACCCCGATGACCGACACCAACGAGCTGTCTTTGAGCATCGCGATAAACTGGTTTCCGGTGGGGGGAATAATCAAAGGCATGGCTTGGGGCAGGATGATGCGACGCATGGTCAGCCCGAACTTAAAGCCCATGGAGCGCGACGCTTCCCACTGTCCCTTGTTGATCGACTGGATGCCGGCGCGAAAAATTTCGGTCATATAGGCGCCGTAACACAGGGTCAGCGCCAGAATGCCTGCTGGAACCGCGTCGATGACATAGCCCAGTTGTGGCAGGCCCAGATAAATCAGATAGACCTGCATCAACAGCGGAAGACCGCGAAAAAACGATGTGTAAAAACTTGCAATCGCATAGGCGAACCCGTTCGACGACAGTTTGGCCACAGCCCCGAAAATAGCCACGATCGAGGCGAGGGTGATGGATATCGCCGATATGTAAAGCGTGGTGAACACGCCTTGCGAGATCATGAACCAGACTTTGGAGCGGATGAAGGCAAAATCCAGCCCGAAGCTGTAAAAGAACGTCAAAAACAACAGGAGCAACTCAAACCAGACAATAAGGACCTGCAGCCGAAATGGCAAAAAACCGATCAAAATAATGTTTGCGGTGAATATCATCGATATAACCATACCGATGGCTAAATTTCCGAGCAGGCCGGATTCCGTTGGCTCGCCAATCGCCGGGCGCAGGAACTCGCCAAAGATGGTATCATTCAATCCCATAAGGCTGAATATGACAAAGCCGATTATGAAAATAATCGCCATGACTTTTGGCTTGTGGACTGCTGGATCGGCCACCACTGTATCTGCAAATAGCATGTTCTCTCCCCTGTGTCGCAATCCGGCCCAAACCTGATTGGGCCGGATTATATTTCAAAACATCGCGAGATAGTTATTCGGCAGTAGAGGTGTAATCGACGCCGTACCATTTCATGGATAGGTCGGTAAGCGTTCCATCAGTCTTCATATCAGCCACAAATCCGGCCAGTTTGTCGTTGAATTCCGCATCCCCCAGATCAATTGCCAGCGCCAGCGGTTCGTAGAATACCGGCTCGCCCAGCACCCGTAGCGGATAGTTCGCCTTTATTGCCGAAAGGATTGCTGGCAAAGATCCAACCATGCCGTTCAAGCGAACACCATCACCCAGGCGCAGGTCGTCCATCGCAGCAGTGCTGTCTTTGTAGGATTTGTTTTCAGCTGTTAGCTGATACTCGAAAGGTGGCACACCTTCGGCATCAATTTGCAGATCATGTTGCAGGTACAGTTCGAACGTCGTTGCTGTGCCCGCGCCAACGGCCTTGCCATTCAGGTCGGATATCTTTTGGTAAGGGCTGTCTTTGTGCACGGCGATAGACGCGGGTGTGTAGTAATACACAGCCGGAAAAGCCAGCACTTCGGCGCGTTTTTTGGTCGGTGTCATTGACCCGACAGACAGGTCCCAGCGGCCATTCCAGCGGCCAGCAGTGATAACATCCCATGAAGGCGTTACAAATTCGACATCAACGCCCAGACGTTTTGCAATCTCGCGGGCCACATCCACATCGAAGCCATCCATTTTATTGTCGTCATTGATGAACGATTGCGGCGCCCAGTTTGCGTCAGTGGCGACTTTCAAAACACCTGCCGCCATGACGCGGTCAAGCGCTTCACCCGCAAATGACATGCTGGTGGATATTGCCAAAGCCGCTGTAGCGGTCAGTGTAAATATTCTTCTGTTCAGTTTCATAGTTTTCTCCCTTGGTTGGTTTATTGCCAAATCTGGTTTGGCGCGGTTTTTCCGGAATTTCCGGTATCTGGTTTTCAATCTCATAGGTGGATAGCCAAACGGTAGGCCTCCAACAGCGCGGAATGGATGGTGCGCGAGGTCACCGCGTCGCCCAGCCGATGCAGCGTATATCCCTGTGTGTAGGTTTGTGGTTGTGGCGACCAGTTGGCCATCGCATCGACATCACTGATCCCTTTGTTGGCAGCGCCGTCACGCAGCTCGAAAAACACGTCTGCCATCGGGTCCGTACCGGTTTCCAGCACGACCTGATCGGTGATGATCTCTTGTGTTTGTCCCGTCAGCTCGTGGGTCAAAGTCGCCACCAGACGGTTGCCCTCTTTGCGCAGAGCGCCAAGTTTAAGATATGCAAGTGTTGTAACGCCTTGCGCCGCCAGACGTTTGTGGAAAACAATCCGGTCGGTATAGCCCATCTCGGTTGCCGCGTGGGCATCGATGGTAGTCAGAGTCACCTTGTGACCCTTGGAGGATAACAGGTCAGCCGTTGCCACGGCTTCATGGCGACCCGTATGATCGCATATTAAAACATCTTGTTCGACCCGCACATCGCCAGACAGAATATCCCAACTGCTGACAATCAGATCCGCACCCGGCAGGGTTTGCCCTGCCGGCATCCCGCCGGTTGACACAAATACATGATCCGGATTTTCCGCCAGAACATCCGCAGCCTCGGCATAGATATTACAGCGCACATCAACGCCTAGTTTGTCCAACTCGGCCTCGCGCCAATCAACAATCTGGATCAAATCCTTGCGCCATGTGGTTTTCGCAGCCAACTGGATTTGCCCGCCCAGCTTTGGCGCGGCTTCAAACAAAACCACTTTGTGCCCGCGCTCGGCCGCCACCCGCGCGGCCTCCATTCCGGCGGGGCCACCGCCAACCACCACCACCTTTTTGCCGGGTGCGGCGCTGACAGGCACCTCCATTGGCAACAGGGTTTCGCGGCCAGAGGCGGGGTTATGAATGCAATGGATTTTCTTGTGGATACAGTGCGACGCACCAATGCAGGGACGAATACGGTCCTCTTCGCCGCGCATGATCTTGTTGACGATCTGCGGGTCGGCAATATGGGCGCGGGTCATGGCGACCATGTCCAGCACGCCCTCGCGCACCGCATGGCGCGCGTTGGCCACATCTGTCACGCGGGCGGCATGGAATATCGGCACACCGATTTCGCGGCGGAACTCACCTACTTTATCAAGGTATGGGGCCAGCGGGCGGCTCATCCCCGGCATGTTTTCCTCGACCAGCGTGATCTCGGTATCCATGCGGCCAACCATGCAGTTAAAGAAATCAATCGCCCCTTCACGTTTGAGGATTTCCGCGATCTGCATGACCTCGTCAAATCGTAAACCGCCTTCGCCCTCATCCAGTGTCAGGCGCATACCGACCACAAAATCATCGCCCGTTTGGCGGCGTATTTCTTCATGGACCATCAGCGCGAACCGCGTGCGGTTTTCAACGCTGCCGCCGTAACCATCGCTGCGAAGATTGGTCTTTGGCGAAAAGAATTGCCCGATCAGATGGCCACCCGCCAGCGTTTCCAATCCGTCCAGCCCGCCCTCGACGCAGCGCCGTGCCGCCTGACCGAAGGCAGCAACCACGCGGTCAATATCGTATTGATCCATTTCGCGTGGGAAATTCCGGTGCAAATCCTCGCGCACCGGTGAGGGTGCGATGGTCGGCAGCCAGTGTTCCGCCTGCGCATCCCCACGCCGCCCCATATGGGTAATCTGGCACATCAGGGCCGTGCCATGTTGGTGAATACGTTCTGAAAACTCTTGAAAATGGGGAATGATTGCATCCGTCCCCGCATTCAGTTGCCGAAACACCGATGGTGAATCCGGCGCAATGTTGGAAGACCCGCCAAACATTGTCAGCGCCAGACCGCCCTTGGCCTTTTCCTCGTGATAGCGTTGGTAGCGCAGGGCGGGCATGTTGTCGTCGTCCATACCGGACGCATGCGAGGTGCTCATCACACGGTTCTTCAACGTCAACCCGCGGATCGTAAGAGGCTGCAACAGAGGATCTTTGGTTGTAGTTTTTTGTTCCATCATATCCTTCATGCGAAACTATCCGGTAATACGGCGCGGCGTTCATCCATGAAGGCCTGCAATGCCGCGTCAATTTCGGGATCAAGGGCAGGGGCGTTGTATTCCGCCAGCATTTCATGGCGCCGCTTTGTAGCCCGCTCTGCCGCATCCAGCCCACCAGCGGCCGTCCATTGTTCAAAAGAATCCCCATCCGCATTCGACGGCTGATAGAAAACGCTTTTATACCGCGCCATTGTATGGGCGCAGGACAGGAAATTACCTGCAGGGCCAACCTCGGCAATGGCATCGAACGCCAGGGCATCCGGGCTTGTATCAATGCCCGACATCATCCTCGAGGCCGCGCCCAGCATGTCACAATCAATCAGGAATTTGTCAAAATCCGCCACCAGACCGGCCTCGAGTGTGCCAGTGGCATGGATCAGAAAATTCACGCCGGACAGCATGGCATACATGACATACAGCGCCCCTTCCCAACCAGATTGGGCATCCGGCAGTTTGGAATTAGATGACGATCCTCCGCAGCGATAAGGCACCCCCAGACGCCGCGCCAGTTGTCCGGCAATCAACATGGATTTCCATGTTTCATCATACCGGATCGGGCTGCCCGAACGCATCGACATGCCCAGCATCATAAAGCCGAACACAACCGGCGCACCGGGGCGGACCAACTGGGTGATCGCCATGCCCACAAGCGTTTCGGCCAGGGATTGTGCGCAAAGGCCTGCAACTGTGGTCGGGCTGGACGCGCCCGCAATCATGAACGGGGTAATGACCGTGGCCTGATTTGCCGCAGCATAAACATGCGCGGCGTCCAGCATAGTTTCGTCCAGAACCAGCGGCGAATTCAGATTGATAAGCGCTGTGACGACACAGTTGTTATCGACAAATTCCTTGCCAAACACGATCTCGCACATCCGCATTGTGTCTTCGGCGCGATCCTTTGCTGTCACCGCCCCCATAAAGCATTTATCCGACAGCGCCAGATGACCATAGTTCATGTCCAGATGCCGTTTGGGCACGGGGATGTCGGTCGGCTCGCAAATAGGGCCGCCCGTGTGGTGCATCTCTGAACTCATATGTGCCAAGCGCACGAAATTGTTAAAATCTTCCAGCGTGCCATAGCGCCGTTCTATGTCACTCGCTGCCACAAAAGGCGGACCATAAACCGGCACCAGAACCAGCGCATCCCCGCCAATTTTGACCGACTTTTCCGGGTTGCGGGCATGTTGCACAAATTCGGACGGGGCATTATCCACCACCAGCTTGCGACAAAATCCACGCTCGAACGTCACCCGCTCGCCTTCAACTTTGCACCCTGCCTCGCGTAACAGATTCAGGCTTGGCTCATGCCTCACTTCGACACCGATTTTTTCCAGAATATCCTCGGCGGCCTGCTCGATTGCGGTGATCTGTTCCTCGTTCAGAATGTCATAAACCGGTGCTGTTCTGGTAATGTAGGGCAACAGCGGCGCGACTTCTTGCGAAGCAGAGGGCTTTTTCCTGCGGCGGCGAGGTTCGGTCAATTTGATTATCCAATTGCAGATGAGTCGTTATCCTGGAATAGATCATGCGCCCGAGTGCAAAAGAATATTGATTATTTTCATGGTATGGATAACTTGTAGTTATGACCTTACGGAAAAAACTGCCATCTGCCCAGTCCCTGTTTGCCTTTGAAAGTGCCGCGCGGACGCTAAACTTTACCGACGCCGGTGCTCTTCTTAACGTGACCCAGCCGGCGATCAGCAAAAACATAGCAGCGTTGGAAACGCATCTGGGAACACGGCTGTTTTTGCGTGAAAAGTCGGGGCTAATGTTAACATCGGACGGGGAAACCCTTTATCGCGCGCTCCATCTATCGTTTGCCGCGATCGAGGTCGCAATTGATCAGATTTCACACAACATTGCACAGAAAAATGTACTGACGCTGTCACTTTCGACATCTTTCGCCGCTCATTGGCTGATCCCCCAAATGCCCGAGTTCCGCCGCGATTTTCCCGATGTCACGCTGAACTATCAATTGACTGGCGGCGAGGTAACCGGCGCCTTGGGGAGTTGCGATCTGGGCCTGCGCCTTGAAACAAATGTAGCATCAGAGGATCATGCCGTACCCTTCGCGCCCGAATGGCTCGTGGCTGTTGCATCACCCGGGTATATTAAGAAAAACGGGATGCTTGATGCGCCTCTTGCCGGTGGTGCGCATTCATTGGTCAAACTAGATAGCCCAAGAATTTCGTGGCGAAATTTCCTTAACGCTACGGGTCAATCTCTCAACACCTCCCTGCCAGAAATCCGTGTGCCGGATTACTCAGTTGTTTTGCAAACGGCATTGAACGGACGCGGTGCGGCGCTCGGCTATGTAACGTCCTGCAGTTATTTACTGCGAGAGGGGTTATTGATACCCGCGCTGCCCAGGACACTGAAAACAAATAAGAACTACTGCATGGTGACAAATCCCAACTCACATAATTTGCAGCTTGCAGAGGATGTGCACCATTGGATCTGCAATCAATCATCAAGGATTTTGGCCGATATCGCAACGAGCTTTCCGGATTTTGACGTTGTTACACGGCCTGACTGGCTCGAAGCAGCATATTAAGATCTATGTTGCATCGATATGATTGGTTTATCAATCTGGACGAAGCGGGCATAAAAGTGAATGTGCCAAGCATATAAGACAATTGAAACATTGCGAATACCATTGCGGCCAGTTTCCGCACAACGCAAAAGGCCCCCGCAGGGGCCTTTGTTTAATGGTCGGAGTGAGAGGATTCGAACCTCCGACCCCTGCCTCCCGAAGGCAGTGCTCTACCAGGCTGAGCTACACTCCGACTGTTTGGCGGATTACAAAATCTGGCGGCGAATGGCAAGGCCATAACGGCCACCCATGTCATACCAGTCAGCTGTTCTTGCGGCCGAACAGATTCTTAAGCCAATATAGCGGGATCAGCAGCAGAAAGAAAAACTTCTTCAGGAATATCAGCGCAACGGCAATCAGGCCGGTTTTCGCCAGAACCTTGCCGGCAATCAGCCCGCCTATTCCGACAGCCGCGACTTTATCAATAGATGGCTTGAAATCCGAATATTTGTTCCCATCCGTAAAGTTTGTCATTTCCAGAACCGTCGGAACTGCCTTGTTCACCTGATCCAGCATATCCATATCAGCGATAAAATTCACAATCAGCACACCTTTGCGCCCCAGAATACGGATATTGTAATTCAGCGTTGTGGTCTCATCACCATCAAAACGTAACTCTTTTGCCCAATACAGTTTGCGCCCTATGGAATCATAACGTGGCGGAGATGCCCAACCAAGCAGTTCAAGCGAGGGATAGTTATTTTCACGCCGCCATTCGTTTTCATCCTGCATGTCCTGCTGCATTGTTTTTAACAGTTCGTCATAATCATAACTGCCTGCATCTTCATCCGAGACATAGCCAATATCATCGAACGACACCTCAATCCCCCATGTATCATCCAACGGGGTTTTGTCCGCGGGGAAAACCATGCCCAAAGTGCTGTCGTCCGGGGGATTCCCCCACAGTGTTGTCAGGACATAATTGGCATCCTTGGCATCAAGGAAATAGAACTCATCCGTCAGATCAAGCGTTGCCAGATTGCTGCCAACTGTTATCTTGCCCTGTTTGAAATCCAGAGATTCAAGCGCCTTTATGCCTTCGTCATTATAGGTTTCGGAGATGTCGGGGAACATTTCTGTCAGGGTTTTTGCGGCAAGCGGAGATGCCAGCGCCATTGAAAGGGCACATGCCATATATATACGATTCATAAGTAGATACCTCGAAAATACAAAAAGGGGCAGAAAACTGCCCCCTTTTTCTTAACATTTTCGATTGGCATTTCAACCAATAGTTTACAGGCTCGTATCCAATGCCGCAATCACCGCATCGCCCATTTCGCTTGTGTTGGCGGGTTTTGCTGCGCCGGCCTGCATCAGGTCAGCGGTGCGCACACCATCGGCCAGAACCTTTTCTACTGCGGCTTCCAGACGGTCGGCCTCGGCGCCCTCGTCATAGGAATAGCGCAGCGCCATTGCAAAGCTCAGGATGCATGCACAGGGGTTGGCCTTGCCTTGTCCGGCAATATCGGGGGCCGAACCGTGCACAGGTTCGTACATCGCCTTGGGTTTGCCGTTCTCCATTGGCACCCCCAGCGAGGCGGATGGCAGCATCCCCAGTGATCCGGTCAGCATGGCGGCACAATCGGACAGGATATCGCCGAACAGGTTGTCGGTGACGATGGTGTCGAACTGTTTCGGGTTGCGGACCAGCTGCATTGCGCAATTGTCGGCATACATATGCGACAGCTCGACATCGGGGTAATCCTCGGCACCGATTTTGGTGACAACCTCACGCCACAAGATGCCGCTTTCCATCACGTTAGCCTTTTCGACCGAACACAAGCGGTTGTCGCGTTTGCGGGCCAGCTCGAATGCCGAGCGCGCCACGCGGTCGATCTCGCTTTCGGTATACCGCTGGGTGTTGATGCCCACGCGTTCGCCGTTTTCCTCGAAAATGCCGCGGGGTTCGCCGAAATAGCTGCCCGAGGTCAGTTCGCGCACGATCATGATGTCCAGACCGGCAACCAGCTCTTTCTTAAGTGATGAAAAATCGGCCAGCGCGTCAAAACACTGCGCGGGGCGCAGGTTCGCGAACAGGTCCATTTCCTTGCGCAGGCGCAGAAGCCCGCGTTCGGGTTTGACCGAGAAATCCAGATCATCATAGGCCGGGCCGCCCACAGCGCCCAGCAGAACCGCGTCCACCTCTTGCGCATGGGCCATGGTGTCGTCATGCAGAGGGGTGCCGTGTTTGTCATAGGCGGCGCCACCGACAAGGTCTTCGGTCACGTCGATTGTCAGGTCGCGTTTGGAACCGAACCAGTCGATGATCTTGCGCACTTCGACCATGACTTCGGGGCCGATACCGTCACCGGCGAGGATAAGAAGCGAAGGGTTGCTCATGTTGCTATTGTCCTTGATCTAAATGGGTTGCCAACCGCGTAACCTTTTGGGCGCGTCGGGTCAAGAAACGAAGGGCGACAACCCGTTCGCCAGCATATCCCAGACATGACGTATTCGCGGGGTCTGACGCATGGCCTGATGGGCCACCAGCCAGACGGGCAGTGGCGGGATGGGCAGATCAGGCAGGACCTGTTCCACTTGCGGATCATCCATCGCCACATAGATTTGCGAAAACCCAAGGCCACAACCTGCGCGCAGCAGTTCCCAGTAAACCACGTTGTTGTCACAACGAACATGGAACCAGTCTCGTTGGGCATCCTGCCCCATCTGCCGCATCCCGCGCAGGATCTGTTCGTCCGCGTCATAGCCGATCAGATCATGGTCGTTCAGCATCTCCTCGATCGTTTCCGGCCGTCCTTTGCGGTTCAGATAATCGACCGACCCGAACACCCCCAGCGGTAAATCCCCCAGATGTTTTGCAACCACATCTAACTGCGTCGGGCGATACATTCGGATGGCGATATCTGCCTCGCGGAACAACAGGTTTTCGCTGGCGTCGTTCGGGGTTAGCTCGATGGCGATATCCGGCTCCTGCCGCACTATATGCGCGATGATCGGCGGCAGGATGTGATGCGAAACGAAAACACTGGCGGTGATGCGCACGGTGCCTTTGATCTGCTGTTCCTGACCTGCCGCCGCCAGCGCCATCTGCCCCGCCGCTTCGCGCATGGTCTGGGCGGCGGGCAGCAGGGCCTGCCCAATATCGGTCAGTTGCAGCCCGCGTGATTTGCGGGTGAACAGGGTGACACCCAGTTGCTGTTCGGCTTGCCGAATCTGTCGCCCCAGCGTTGGCTGGCTGGCCCCCAAACGCCGCGCAGCAGCAGAAAGCGAGCCTCCCTCGGCCACGGCAAGGAAGGATTGCATAAGAGACCAGTCGAGATTGGCGAGTGATTTATCCATTCATTAATGAATACACGATCTGCATTTTTTCGCAATTTATAGTTTTCTGTGAATGGATAGATTGGGATCAATACAACACAGGAGCTATTCAAATGTCCAATACTGTACTGATCCTTGGCGGACGTGGCCGCTTTGGCCGCAACGCCGCTGACGCATTCAAGGCCCGTGGTTGGGAGGTGCGCCAGTTTGATCGCAAGTCCGAAAACTTGTGGGATGCCGCATGGGGCGCGGATGTGATCGTGAACGGCTGGAACCCGCTTTACCCCGACTGGGCCGCGCAGGTGCCAAAGCTGACCAGGCAGGTGATCGAGGTGGCCAAATCCACCAAGGCCACGGTGATCCTCCCCGGCAATGTCTATAACTACGGCGCGGATGCCCCATCGGTTTACGGTGTAGACACACCACATGGGGCAAAGAACCCGCTGGGCCGGATCAGGATCGAAATGGAAGCGGCCTATCGCGCCTCGGGTGTGCGCACCATCGTGCTACGGGCGGGGGATTTCATTGATACGCAGGCCTCGGGCAACTGGTTTGATATGATGATCACGCCCAAGATCGGCAAAGGCATATTCATCTACCCCGGCAATCCCGAAATCGAACATGCGTGGGCATGGCTGCCCGATCTGGCCCGGGCGGCCGTTGATCTGGCCGAAATGCGCGATGACCTGCCCGCTTTCGCTGACATCCCGTTTCCCGGATACGCGTTGACTGGTCGCGAGCTATGCGCGGCGGTGGAAAAAGCATATGGGCAACCTTTGCGGCTAAAGAAAATGAACTGGCTGCCGATCCGGATTGCCCGCCCGTTCTGGCCGATGGCCAAACACATTCTGGAAATGCGTTACCAGTGGAATAAACCGCACCGGATTGATGGTGCAACGTTCAACAATTTTCTGCCGGATTTTGAATACACACCGTTGGCACAGGCCATGCCGTTAGCGGTCGGGGTGAAATAGACGGTGTTGCCAAATACCTGATCCGAACCCGTCAGAAAATACACCTGACCTTGTTTTCAGGTAAATTTCTCTGCTGGAAACATATCCATTTAACCGGTTTAGTGGATATGTTTGCCAATAAATTATCGCATCTATATCAACAGGTTACATGATACTAAAAAGTCTAGTTCTAGCGCTTTTTTACCATCTCTACATCCACCCAAACCAGATGATGCCGCGACCCATCCGCATCCCCGACAGGCCAATAAACCCCCGCGCCCGCAACCTGCAAATCCTTTGAGGGCAGCACATAATCCACCCGCATGTTACCCGGCGCAGGGGTGTCTTTCCAATCAACCGTATCCAGCGTCGGATCGGTCTGGTGGCTTGCGTTTACCCCGCCCTGCTCCCGCGCGGCCACCACAGCCCCTTCACTTTGCGGCAGGGGGTCTTGCACCAATGGATGTGCCAACAGGCCACGAATGGCGTCTTTCAGCCCCTCGCCATCCAACGGATCCTGATTGGCATCCCCCAGAATGACGAACGGACCGCTGGCGGGTGGCGTATCCAGCCCGCCATCCAGATAAACGCTCCAGAACCGCACCTCGTCATGGTTGCGTTTGCCGTTGCGGTCCTCGGGGCCGTCAAACACCGGCGGGCCGGCGTGAAATGCCATAAGGTTGATCACCCCGTCCGGTAATTTCACCGGCACCACCCAATGGCCAACAGACGACAACCTTTGCGCAGCCAAAGCCTGCGGTGACGGAAACGGCTTGCCATCAACCATTGGCAACAGTGCATCGGGAAAAGCCGCCCACTTCAGCGCCGAAAAATCCTGCACATGTTCCGCATCCAGTGGATAGCGCGACAAGATGGCCATACCCCCTTGCCCGGCAAAACGCCCATACCCCTGCCCATCGCGCGGGCCACCAACGCGCCCGTCCCCGTCCATATCCAGCCCCGTCTGCATCCCCGTATTCGGGCGCAGGGCAAAGCGGTAGGGGTAATCATTCAGCAGATCGGCAAAGGCCGCCAGCGCAACACCACCCGCATCATAGTCAAACCTGTTCAGCAACAACACATCGGGGGAAACCCGCCGGATCACATCTGCAACCGCCAGAACCTGCTTATCCTTGCCCGACTGAATATCGCGCAACAACAGGCCGGGGCCACGGCGTTGTAATTCGGCATTATAGGTTGCAATCCTGTAGGTATCGGCCAGAACCGGCGACACCAGCGTAGCCGCGATCAGGCAGGCGTATAGCCATGCTTTTCGACATAGGCGTTGCTGCGCTTGCGCTTTTCCTTGATCATCGCCGCGATCCGCCGCATGGCGATCCCGCGCATAAACAGACTGGTTGGAAGAAATGCCCATGCTGTCATTGTCCACACCATTGTTTGCGGGGAATCAAGCACAATCGGGTCAAACACCTTGGACGC
Source organism: Profundibacter amoris (assembly GCF_003544895.1). Classification (GTDB taxonomy): domain Bacteria; phylum Pseudomonadota; class Alphaproteobacteria; order Rhodobacterales; family Rhodobacteraceae; genus Profundibacter; species Profundibacter amoris. Next base: position 75,156 of record NZ_CP032125.1, on the reverse strand, counting down.
GGCCAAAACCATCACCGGCAGCAAGAAGGGCAAAACCAGCCCCAGAATGATATTCACACGCCCGTCACGCACCAGACGTGCAACAACATCACCGCCCGCCGAAGGGTCAAACGTGGGCAGGTTCACCCAGACGTTGAATGTCTTGCCACGGGATGGCCAGCCCTGAATCCGGATCAGCATCAGAAACGCAACCAGCGTCATCAGGGAAATCAGATAGCTAAGCCCGGCGATCGAGCGGACCAGGACCAGTTGGTCAAGCCCGGCATCTGCGGGCAACATCAACGCAACCAGATTAACCGGGCTGTATTCGAAATTAATCGCCTCGCCGATGATATTCCCGGTTGCCTTGGCAAACATGCTCAGGGTCGAAGGATCTGCTTCGCCGCGCACAATGATTGTCAGCAGGGAGACTGTTATCAGTAACGAAACATAGCGCACACGGTTAAACGGCGGCGCATCGCGAAATTCGACAAGGCTGGGATAGGCGGACGAATATTCAAAGAAAACCAGAACGGCACCCGCAAGACTAACCAGCGCCACGACTTGCGCTGTATCCGCATTCACCCCTGGCAATAGAACTGACGGCATCGAGATAACAACAAGCACCAGAATGGCACGCACAAAGGCGCTTGTTAGTTGGGAAAAAACTGTCTTCACACCGTCTACCCCACGAGAAACAGCACCTTGCTGTTCCTCTGTCCCTCGAATTTTCCGCATGCTTTCGCGGTCTGCATTAATATCAGCCACTTCCTGCCTTCTTTCACTTCCCAGCACAAGTTACTGGGAAATTTAAACGAATTTTTAAGGCAATTTCGTGGAAAAACTGGTGCGACTTTGCATCAAATCTGGCAACAATAAGGACCCGACCTATGACCGGGCCCTATATTGTGTGTTTTTCGTGGTTTGATCCGCTAGAAGCCCGTTACACCCAAGGTCGGGACGAAGCGGACATGGTTTCATAGCTAGCAATCGAATCGGCTTTCTTCAAAGTCAGGCCGATATCGTCCAGCCCTTCCAGCAGACATTGCTTTTTAAAGGCATCCACATCGAATTTCACCACTTCACCATCCGAAGTCGTGATTTCCTGTGCTTCCAAATCCACCGTCATGCGGGCGTTCGCCCCTTTTTCAGCGTCCTTCATCAACAGATCGACTTGCTCTTGCGGCAAAACGATCGGCAGGATGCCATTCTTGAAACAGTTGTTGAAAAAGATGTCAGCGAAGCTGGTCGAGATCACACATTTGATGCCGAAATCCTTGATCGCCCATGGCGCATGTTCGCGCGACGATCCACAGCCAAAGTTATCGCCAGCGACGATAATTTCGGAGTTGCGATAGGCGGGCTGGTTCAGCACAAAATCGGGTTTTTCGCTGCCATCATCGTTATAACGCATCTCGTCAAACAGATGCACGCCAAGACCCGACCGTTTGATAGTTTTCAAAAACAGTTTCGGGATGATCATATCGGTGTCGATGTTGATCAGGGGCATGGGTGCTGCGACACCGGTGATTTTTTCAAATTTATCCATTGTCGCTCTCCTTACAACATTTCCCGAACATCAGTCAGATGACCGGTGATCGCTGCAGCGGCTGCCATGACGGGGCTGACCAGATGGGTGCGGCCCCCTTTGCCCTGACGCCCCTCGAAATTACGGTTGCTGGTTGATGCACTTCTGTCGCCCGGTGCCAGTTGGTCGTCATTCATCGCTAGACACATGGAACAGCCCGCCAGACGCCATTCAAAACCGGCCTCGGTGAATATTTCGCCCAGCCCTTCTTCTTCGGCCTGCGCCCGCACTAGGCCCGAGCCGGGCACGATCAGGGCACGCACCCCATCGGCCACCATCTTGCCTTTGACGATTTGGGCCACGGCGCGAAGATCCTCGATCCGGCCGTTGGTGCAGGAGCCGATAAAGACGGTGTTGATCGGAATGTCGGTCAGTTTGGTGCCCGGTGTCAGGCCCATATATTCCAGCGACCGCGCGGCGGCGTCTACTTTACCGCCCTCGAAATCCTCGGGCGCGGGGACGGATGCGGTGATCGGCAGAACATCCTCGGGCGAGGTGCCCCATGTAACCACCGGCGCGATGTCTTCACCTTTCAGCACCAGAACCTTGTCGAAATGGGCGTCATCGTCGGTGAACAGTGTTTTCCACCATTCCATCGCCATTTCCCATTCGGCCCCTTTGGGCGCGTGCGGGCGGCCTTTGACATATTCATAGGTGGTTTCATCCGGCGCAATCAGACCGGCGCGGGCGCCACCCTCGATCGCCATATTGCAAACGGTCATGCGGCCTTCCATCGACATGTCGCGGATCACCTGACCGCAATATTCGATCACAAAGCCGGTGCCACCCGCCGTGCCGGTGGCGCCGATCACGGCAAGAGTCACGTCCTTGGCGGTCACACCCGGGCGCAGCTTGCCGGTGATTTCCACCTTCATGTTTTTCGATTTCTGCTGGATCAGCGTCTGCGTGGCCAGCACATGTTCCACCTCGGATGTGCCAATCCCGTGTGCCAGTGCGCCAAACGCGCCGTGGGTGGCGGTGTGGCTGTCGCCGCAAACCACGGTCATGCCGGGCAATGTCCAGCCCTGTTCGGGGCCGACGATATGCACGATACCCTGACGGACATCATCGACCGGATAGTAATGCACGCCGAAATCGCGGGCGTTTTTGTCCAGCGCATCCAGCTGGATGCGCGATTCCTCGTTGCTGATAATACCGCCTGCGCGGTCCAGCGTGGTCGGCACGTTATGGTCCGGCACAGCAATGGTTTTATCCGGTGCGTGCACCTTGCGACCGGCATCGCGCAGGCCTTCAAAAGCCTGTGGGCTGGTGACTTCATGCACCAGATGGCGGTCGATATACAGCAGGGCGGTGCCGTCGTCGTCTTCGGTAATGACGTGGGCATCCCAGATTTTATCATAAAGTGTCTTCGGGGCGGTCATGGTTTTTCCTTTCCCGCAGGGTGTTACAGAGAGGGGTGACAAACAGCGCCAAAGGGCGCCGGACCATTATAGGTCGGCGTGGATCGCAAGCGTCTGACCGTGGAACCGCCAGGGCAGGCGGGCGTGGTCGTCCATATCAAAAATCCGAGTCATACCAGCGGGGATACATCGCACACGAGGCATGGGCAAGGGCGTTGGCCATTGTCACGGCGATAATAACTGTGCAAACCTGCGGATATGGAGCCGGAAACACAAAGCGCAGGCGCGCAGATACAGACATTGTTCGACAAACTGCTTGCCTTTGGCAATTCCCTGATGATGCCATCAAGGCTGACCCAGATGGGGATCATGATTGGTCTGCTGATCGTGGCCTATCTGGTCAAACTCTATTTCGGCCCCAAATTCCGCGACTGGATGCACGGGCTGACAGGGCGGCCGAAATGGCAGTTGCGGATACTGGTGATGCTGCACCGGCGGATGCGGTTGATCGCCTTTGTTATACTGATCTGGTCGGTGATTGCCTTTATGCGCCACGGGCTGGGCCTGTTCCCGTCCCGCACCTATTTGCTGGCCATTGTCGGCACCATATCGTTGACATGGCTGCTGATCGTCTTTGCGGCCCGCTTTATCCATAACAACTTCTTGCGTCGTATGGTGACCTGGGGGGCTTGGATATATGCAACACTTTATTTCCTGAACCTGACCACAGCCGCCGAGCAATTGCTGGATCAGGTCGCGGTTGATCTGGGCGGGCTTCACCTGTCACTGTTGGTGGTCATCAAGGGGCTGGTTGTAACGGCTCTGCTGTTCACCCTTGCCCGCTTAATTTCGTCCGGCACCACCAAACGCATTCGCGGGAACAAGGAAATATCGCCATCCATGCAAGTGCTGATGGTGAAATTCATGCAGGTGATCCTGTATGGCGCGGCATTTTTCATCGGGCTAAAGGCCGTCGGGTTCGACCTGACCGGCCTTGCGGTTCTGTCAGGCGCCATCGGCATCGGTCTTGGGTTCGGCCTGCAAAAGGTGGTGTCGAACCTTGTATCCGGCATCATCATCCTGCTGGATAAATCCATCAAGCCGGGCGATGTGATTTCGCTGGGCGATACATTCGGCTGGATCAATACGCTGGGTGCCAGATATGCCTCGGTCGTTACCCGCAACGGCAAGGAATTCCTGATCCCGAACGAGGACCTGATCACCAATCAGGTGGTCAACTGGTCCCATACCAATGATTTCGTGCGGCTGGATATCCATTTCGGCACCGCCTATTCGGACGATCCGCATCTGGTGCGCAAACTGGCCTGCGACGCTGCCGCCTCGGTTGATCGTGTTCTGGCGATGCGCCCGCCGGTTTGCCATATCGTCGGCTTTGGCGACAGTTCGGTCGATTACATTCTGCGCTTCTGGATCACCGATCCGACCGGCGGGTTGACCAACATCCGCGGCAATGTGTTTCTGGCGCTCTGGGATACCTTCAAGGAAAACGATATCTCGATCCCCTTCCCGCAGCGCGAGGTAAAGCTGCTTGAGGAACCCGCGAAATGATCCTGAATAATGACGCAACCGGCATCCTTGCGGCGCTGGTCAACAGGGACATATCCGCCGCCGACCTGATGGCCCAGACCCTTGCCCGAATTGACGCGGTTAACCCCGCCGTAAACGCCATCGTGGCCCAGCGCCCCGCCGACGATCTGTTGGCCGAGGCCAAAGCCGCCGATACCACTGCCCCCAAAGGCCCGCTGCACGGCCTGCCGATTGCCATCAAGGACCTTGCCGAAACCAGGGGGGTGCGCAGCACCTTTGGCTCGCCCGTATTCGCCGACAACATCCCGACTGCCGACAGCCTGATGGTCGCCCGCATCCGCGCGGCGGGCGCGATTATCATCGGCAAAACCAACACGCCGGAATTCGGCCTTGGGTCGCACAGCTACAACCCCGTCTACGGCACCACCCGCAACCCCTATGATGCCACCCGATCCGCAGGCGGTTCCAGCGGTGGCGCGGCGGTGGCGCTGGCCACGCGGATGCTGGCGCTGACCGATGGCTCGGACATGATGGGGTCTTTGCGCAATCCGGCGGCGTGGAACAATGTCTACGGGTTCCGGCCCTCATACGGGCTGGTGCCAGGCGATCCCGTCGGCGACACCTTCCTGCACCAGTTATCCACCAACGGCCCGATGGCCCGCAGCATCCGCGATCTGTCGTTGTTGTTGCAAGTCATCGGCACACTGGACGCACGCTTGCCGCATGGCATGGCCGCCTTCCAGCCCCTGCCCGACACATCCACCATGTCCGGCATCACCATCGGCTGGGTTGGTGACTGGGGCGGATATTACCCGATAGACCCCGAAATCCTGACCCTGTGCGAAAACGCGCTGGAACAGATGCGCGAACTGGGCACCACCGTGGTTTCCTTCATTCCGCCCATCGCACCGGAACAGTTGTGGCACGCATGGACCACCCTGCGCAGTTGGGCCATCGCCACCAAACAGGCCCCGCTTTACCAGAACCCGAAAACCCGCGATCTGTTGAAACCGGATATGATCTGGGAGATTGAACGCGGTCTGTCCCTGTCCCCGCTGGATATCCACAACGCCAGCGTGATCCGCAGCAAATGGTTCGCCGCATTCGCCAGCCAGACCGAAGTCGATGTGATGGCCCTGCCCTCGGCCCAGATATTCCCGTTCAACGCCGACTGGCACTGGCCCAAAACTGTGATGGGCCGCGACATGGACACTTACCACCGCTGGATGGAGGTGGTCGTGCCTGCTTCCCTCACCGGCCTGCCCGCGCTGAATGTGCCGGTGGGGTTCGGCGAACAGGGGCTGCCGACGGGCCTGCAACTGATCGGCCAGCGCGGCACGGATGCCCGCATTCTGCAACTTGGCCAGACATGGCACGCGGCCACCGACTGGCCCAATCAGCGCCCACCGCATTTCCCCCCTTGAACCCGCACAAACACAGGCCCATAAGCGCACATTGAGATTTACCGATTCCGGTGCTACCAATGTGGCACAACCCGCGCTTTTCTTAAGGAGGACAGGTTTGTCCAACACAGCTAAAAAGGTTTCAGGCAAGGCCCTGCTTGAAAGCATCCTATCCTCGCTTGACGATAACAAAGCCGAAGATGTGATATCAATCGACCTGAAGGGCAAATCCGAGATCGCCGATTTCATGATCGTCTGCTCCGGCCGCTCGTCGCGGCAGGTCAGTGCGATTGCGGAAAAGCTGTCCGATGACCTGAAACAGAAATTCGAGATTTTCCCCAAGGTCGAGGGCAAAGAACAGGGCGACTGGGTGCTGATCGATGCAGGCGATGTGATCGTGCATGTGTTCCGCCCCGAAGTGCGCGAATTCTACCAGCTTGAAAAGCTGTGGCAGGGGGCCGGCCCCGGAGACGCCTGATGCGCGTCCACATTTGCGCGGTGGGGCGGATGCGCGCCGGACCCGAGCGCGAATTGCTGGATGATTACCTGAAACGGTTTGACCGCACGGGGCGGGCCCTTGGCCTTGGTCCCGTAACGATGCACGAGGTCGAGGACAAAAAGGGCGGCGGGATGGATGCCGAGGCGGCGTTGCTGGACCGCGCCATTCCCAAAGGTGCTGTGATCTGTGCGCTGGACGAGAGAGGCCGCGTAATGCCTTCGCCGGAATTTGCCAAAAAGCTGGGCGACTGGCGTGATCAGGGCACATCCGATCTGGCCTTTGTGATTGGAGGTGCTGACGGGATTGCGAAAACCCTGCGGGATCGCGCCGATTTCAAACTGTCGTTCGGGGCGATGGTCTGGCCACATATGCTGGTGCGGGTGATGTTAAGCGAACAGCTGTATCGGGCGGCGACGATATTGGCGGGCGGGCCGTATCATCGGGTTTGAGGGTGTTCTACCATCTACCTTTTATTGGTGGCCCAGATAAGGTCACCAAATTATTGTTGCCCTTACCATCTCCAATCATTATCTTCGGAGGTATTTTTTTGGGACATTTCCTGAACCATGAAGAACAAATCTCGGCTAAATCACTATAACCAATTTTTGAGGTGAACTGCTCCAAATTAAGTTGTGTTTTTTCTGTATTTGGCGAAAAGAAAAAGTCCCCTGGTGCTGCCATATCATTAATATTTGAAGCCATATCACCAAGGCGTTTCTGAAACATTTTTGTGGGCACATCGAAATTACCTGTATCAAACTTCGAAAATTCTGGAGCCATAAAGTCAATAGCCCAGCCATCGACTTCGATCCAACAATGGAAATTGTCTAGCGCTCCCGTAACCGTGCCATTATGCTCTTCGCCAAACAAAATAACTTCATGGTTACCTCCCGTGTAAAACGCGGCAAGGCCACATTTCAATTCAGGGTCAAGATTATAGTGTTTGGTAAGAATATAGGCTCCAAAGGCACTAAAATATGCACAAGCCCCTGATGTTTCACTGCCTTCATTTGCAATGACAGAGCGGATTATATTATAAATTCGTTCGTAGTCCCGAAGCTTTATTAACATGTTACTGACTCTTTAACCCTGTCTTTAGGGGAACCTATATTTCTGCTACCCCGTTATTTTAGCAGACCGTCTCCTATCCTACCAGTTGCCCTCCCCCCTTTCCGGTCGTAAAACACCCCTGACCTTCCAAAAGGGACCACACCCATGACCACACCCAAACCCGTCGTTTTGTGCATCCTTGATGGCTGGGGCATCCGCGAGGCGGACGATGCCAACGCCCCCGCCCTGGCCGATACGCCGAATTTCGACCGTATTATGCGCGACTGCCCGTCATCGCAACTGATCACCCACGGCCCCGATGTGGGCCTGCCCAGCGGGCAGATGGGGAACTCAGAGGTGGGGCATACCAATATCGGTGCCGGCCGTGTGGTGCCGATGGATCTGGGAATGATCGATCTGGCGATCGAGGATGGCAGCTTTTTCAAAAACCCCGCCCTGCTGGATTTCATCGACAGGTTGAAAGCCTCGGGCGGCACTGCGCATCTGTCCACTCTGGTCTCGGATGGCGGAGTGCATGGCCATATCAACCACATCATTGCCGCCGCGCAGGTGATTACTGCGGCGGGCGTTCCTGTGCTGGTGCATGCCCTGACCGACGGGCGCGATGTGCCGCCGCAATCGGCTGCGGATTTTATAAATGATCTGCTAAACCGCCTGCCCGAAGGGGCGCAGGTCGCCACCGTGATTGGCCGCTATTACGCAATGGATCGCGACAACCGCTGGGAACGGGTGCAACTGGCCTACGAGGCGATGGTTCACGGCAAGGGACTGAATACCGATACCGCAGCGGATGCCGTTGCCCAATCCTATGCCCGCAATGAAACCGATGAATTCATCAAACCCACGGTAATTGCCGGCTACAAAGGGATGCAGGATGGCGACGGGCTGTTCTTCCTTAGTTTCCGCGCCGACCGTGCCCGCGAAATACTGGCGGCCATCGGTCAGCCGGATTTCGATGCGTTTGATCCCGCACCGCGCCCGAAACTGGTGGCCATGCTGGGAATGGTCGAATATTCGGACAAGCATAACGCCTATATGACCACCGTTTTCCCCAAACGGCATCTGGTGAACACGCTGGGCGAATGGGTGGCCAAACAGGGGTTGCGCCAGTTCCGGCTGGCGGAAACCGAAAAATACCCACATGTCACCTTTTTCCTGAATGGCGGCAAGGAAGAGCCGGAAAAGGGCGAGGACCGCTATATGGCCCAAAGCCCAAAGGTGGCCACCTATGACCTGCAACCGGAAATGTCGGCCGCCGAGGTGACCGACCATCTGGTGCAGGCAATCAACGATCGCTATGATCTGATCGTCGTCAATTACGCCAACCCCGATATGGTGGGTCACACCGGCAGCATCCCCGCCGCGATCAAGGCATGCGAAGCGGTGGATCGGGGGTTGGGCCGTGCATTGGCCGCATTGGAAAAAGTAAGCGGCGCGATGATTGTCACCGCCGACCACGGCAATTGCGAAACCATGATTGATCCCGAAACCGGCGGGCCGCATACAGCCCACACCACCAACCCCGTGCCGGTGATCATGGTGGGTGGACCAAAAGGCGCGGCGTTGCATCAGGGCCGCCTATCGGACCTTGCACCGACATTGCTGGACTTGATGAACCTGCCCAAGCCACCGGAAATGACCGGCCACAGCCTGATCGACAAACCGGCCTGATGCGTCGCCTGCTCCTGACCATAGTGTTGCTTCTTTCGGCCCCCGCCACATGGGCCGAACCGGATGCGGCATTTCTGGCCAAACGGGCCGCATTACAGTTGAACGCGGCGTCATTGGCCTTGCGTCAGGCGGATAAGGCCAGCGACCGGATTGCGGCGCTGACCCGGACCGTTCAGGCCTATGAATCCGGTCTGGTCGCGATGCGCAAAGGGATGCGTCACGCCGCCATCCGCGAACAGTCGCTGCAACTGGAATTCGATGCCAAACGCGACGACATCGCGCAATTGCTGGGTGTTCTGATGAGCATGGAATCCACATCCCCGCCGCTGTTGATGCTGCACCCCGCCGGCCCTATCGGCACCGCGCGTTCCGGCATGATCCTGTCCGAAGTCACCCCGGCCCTGCAGGCACAGGCCGAAGAATTGCGTGGCCAACTGGAAGAGGTGGCGCTGTTGCACAGCCTTCAGCAAAGCTCGGCCGAAGTGCTGGCAAACGGATTGAAAGAGGTTCAGACCGCCCGCACCCGATTGTCCCAAGCCATATCGGACCGCACCGATCTGCCCCGCAAATTTACCGAAGACCCGGTGAAAACCGCAATCCTGCTGGACAGCAGCGAAACGCTGCAAGGGTTCGCCAGTGGCCTGTCCCACCTTGCCGATGATGGCGAGCGGGAAATCGACTTGCCGGTGTTTGCCGACGCCAAAGGCACCTTGCCGCTGCCCGTCAACGGCACCATCCTGCGCCGGTTTGACGAGGCCGACGCCGCCGGTATCCGCCGCCCCGGCCTGCTGATCGCCACCCGCCCGCTGTCCATCGTCACCACCCCTTGGGCAGCCACAATCCGTTATCGCGGGCCGCTGCTGGACTACGGAAACGTGATGATTCTGGAGCCATCAGACGGTTACCTTCTGGTGCTGGCTGGTCTAAACCGTGTCTATGGCGAAATCGGTGAAGTCCTGCAAGCGGGTGCACCGGTGGGGCTGATGGGCGGAAATGCACCGAATAATAGTGATTTTTTGTCACTTTCCGGTGATAGCGCTGGTTCAACCCGCACAGAAACGCTCTATATAGAGCTAAGATACGGGAAAGAGACACTGGACCCCGAACCATGGTTCGCATCGAAACCGGACTAAGCAAGGATTAGGAAACTATGAAGAAATTCGTCATGGCCGCTCTGGGTGGCACTTTGGCTGGCGTCATCGCCACAACACAGATTGCCGGGCCGCTGATCGCTCAGGAAACCGCAAGCAAAGCGACTGTGTATGAACAGCTGGACCTGTTTGGCGATGTGTTTGAACGCATCCGCGCGCAATATGTCACCGAAGTGGACGAAGGCGATCTGATCGAGGCCGCGATCAAAGGGATGATGGCATCGCTTGATCCGCACTCCAGCTATCTGCCGCCAAAAGATTTCGACGACATGCAAGTGCAAACCCATGGCGAATTCGGCGGACTGGGCATCGAGGTGACGCAGGAAGACGGTTTTGTAAAAGTGGTTTCGCCGATGGATGGCACCCCAGCCGATGCCGCTGGCGTCGAAGCTGGCGATTTCATCACCCATGTGGATGGCGAAAGCCTGCTGGGTCTGGACCTGAACGAAGCCGTTGACATGATGCGTGGGCCGATTGGCTCGGAAATCATCATCACCGTGGTGCGCAAAGGCAAGGACGAGCCGTTCGACATTTCAATCATCCGCGACACCATCAAACTGACAGCCGTGCGGTCCCGCACCGAAGGGCAGACCGTCGTGCTGCGGGTCACCACCTTTAACGATCAAACCTATGCCAACCTGAAAAGCAATCTGGAAAAATCGGTCGAAGAAGTGGGCGGCATGGACAAGGTAAACGGCTTTGTCATCGACCTGCGCAACAATCCGGGCGGGCTGCTGACCCAGGCCATCAAGGTCTCCGACGCCTTCCTTGAAAGCGGTGAGATCGTATCGACCCGTGGACGCACACCGCAGGACGGCGACCGTTTCAACGCCACCCCCGGCGATCTGGCACAGGGCAAACCTGTTGTGGTTCTGATCAATGGCGGATCCGCCTCTGCGTCCGAAATCGTTGCCGGTGCGCTCAAGGATCATCGCCGCGCTGTTGTCGTTGGCACCAAAAGTTTTGGCAAAGGCTCGGTTCAGACCATTATGCCTGTTAAAGGCGGCGGCGCGATGCGTCTGACCACGGCGCGGTATTACACCCCGTCCGGCCGCTCGATTCAGGGGCTGGGTGTTTCGCCCGACATCATTGTCGAACAGCCACAGCAAAATCCGGACAAGGATGCAATCGACAGCGATCGCCCGGCATTCCGTTCCGAAGCCGACCTGCGCGATGCGCTGAACAACGACAGCTATACCGAAGAAGAGCGCCGCCAGATCGAGGAAGAGCGCGCCAAGGCCGAAGAGGCCGCCAAATTGCGCGAAGAAGATGCGCAACTGGCCTATGCGGTTGATCTGCTCAAGGGGCTGTCGGCCCTTGCACCAAAAGACCAGTAACAAGGACGGGCCGGCCACATGCGCCGGCCCTTTTTACATGATGGCACCAAAAGATATTGAAAACCTCCCTTATCGCGCCAACGCTGGTATTGTGCTGGCAAACGGCAACGGTCAGGTGTTTGCCGGTCAAAGGATCGACGCGCTGAACGATGCATGGCAAATGCCGCAAGGCGGGATCGACAAAGGCGAAACCCCGCGCGATGCGGCCCTGCGTGAACTGACCGAAGAAACCGGCGTCACCCCCGATCTGGTGACAATCGAGGCTGAAACCGATGGCTGGGTTACCTACGACCTGCCACCGGAACTGCTGCACAAGCTGTGGAAAGGGCGCTATCGTGGCCAGAAACAGAAATGGTATCTGATGCGGTTTCACGGCAGCGACGATCAGGTCAATATTGCCCTGAAACACCCCGAGTTTTCCAAATGGACATGGATGCAGCCGGATGAGTTGATGAAGCGGATTGTTCCCTTCAAACAGCATGTATATGCAGCCGTGTTCGATCAATTCAAAGGGCGACTGTGAAACGCCTGTTGGCGATAACCTGCCTTTTGGCCCTGACTGCTGGGCCTGCCCTTGCCTTGTCTTGCGCGCGCCCAACTATCGAAGGTAGCTTTCTTGAGCATAGCCAGGCCAAAGAACGCTATATCCTGGTATTTGGCTATTTGACCAACAGACGCAATGTAGTTCCCGGACCTGAACGAGAGGACGTGGTCGGCGGCCGATCCGAAAACTTCACCGCAACCTTTATCGGCCATCAAGGAACCCGCGCCGGTTTCGACCGGCCTATCAAAACCACAGTTGCGATAAGCACAACATGTGCTGGCGCATGGTGCGGGTCTGTGGCGATGGACGGGATGTTGATGACCTTTCTCGAAGTCACCCCGTATGGCCACAGGATGACGATTGGCCCATGTAGCGGATCAGAGTTTTATACACCGACCAAAGACGAAAAACGCCGTATGTTGCAATGCCTGCGGGGTGGCGTTTGCAATCCGGATCGCAGATAGGTCTTTTCATATCCCGCGCCATTCGCTAACCCCTCCCCCATGAGAGAGAAAATAGATACCCGCGCAATCGGCCTTGATGTCGGCCTGTCGTTCATCAAATGGCTGACCGGTGCCGAAAACCTGCACTACGGCCTGTGGGACGGGCTGGAGGTGACAGCGGGAAATTTGCGCTCCGCGCAGGACGCCTATACCACCAAATTGTTCAAAATGCTGCCCGATGGCCCCTTGCGGATACTCGATATCGGCGGCGGCGCCGGTGAAACCGCCCGCAAGCTGCTGGATCTGGGGCACAGCGTGGACATCGTCGTGCCCAGCGCCTTTCTGGCCGGGCGCTGCCGTGAAAATGCACCTGCGGCCACGGTGCATGAATGTATGTTCGAGGATTTGCAGGTGGACAAGAAATTCGACCTCTGCCTGTTTTCAGAAAGCTTCCAGTATATCCCCGTCGATATCGCCCTGCAAAAAGCAGCCGATCATCTGGATGAGGGCGGCGAAATTATCGTCTCAGACTGCTTTCGCTCCAAAGGGTTTGAACGGCAAAAGGTTGGCTCAACCGTCGGAGGGGGCCACCGCATCGGCACCTATCGCGAATCCCTGGCCGCATTGCCGCTAACCACTGTCTCAGAAGAAGACATCACTGCCTCGGTCGCCCCCTCGGTCGATCTGGAACAGGCCCTATTCAACGTCTTTGGCCACGCCATCACACGGATTGATACCGAACTGGGCCAGAAGAAACGCAAAACCCGCTGGTTCATCAAACGCGCACTGGCCACAGTGATGAGCAAACGCAAACGGTTCCGCCTGCACCAACGCCTGATGGAAAAGACCCGAACAGCGGACCATTTCAAGGCCAACAACGTCTATCTGATGATCAAGCTGAAGCCGGCATAAGGCGGGGTGAACCCCGCCCTACAGGGAATTACCGCTGTTTCAATAACTTCAGCAAGTCCTGCGAAGGGTAGCCGTCCGGCGTTACCCCGACCGATTGCTGAAACGCTCGGATGGCATTGATCGTGTTCGGGCCGATGATACCGTCCACTTTCTCCAGATCGAACCCCTTGCGGATCAACCGGCGCTGCATTTCCTTCTTTTGCCGGAATGACAGCGGCGCATAGCCACGGGGCCAGCTGGCCTTGATTGGCGGGCCGCCGGCCAGACGATCGGACAGATGGCCAACCCCGATCACATAGGCGTCGGCCTTGTTGTATTTTTCGATCACCGAGAAATTGTTGAAAATCATAAATGCAGCCCCCGCCGATCCCGCGGGCAGCAGGATCGAGGCGCGGCCATAATTGGGAACAGGCTTGCCACTGGCGGCCCGAACCCCCAAGGCGCCCCATTCCGATGGCGTTTTTAATATCTTGCGGTTTGCCAGCCCGAAATTAAACCCTTTGGGCAAAACCACCTCGACCCCCCAGGGCTGTCCTTTTTGCCAGCCGAATTTCGCCAGATAGGATGCAGTCGAAGCCAGTGCGTCGGTCGGGTCATTCGACCAGATATCGCGCTTGCCATCGCCGTTGAAATCCTGTGCATAGGCCAGATAGCTGGTGGGAATGAACTGCGTATGCCCCATCGCGCCGGCCCATGACCCTTTCATCTTGCGGGGGGGCACATCGCCGGACTGGATGATTTTCAGCGCCGCAATCAACTGCGCCTCAAAGAATTTACCGCGCCGCCCGTCAAAGGCCAATGTGGCCAGCGCCTGAATGATATCCACATCGCCACGATGCGCCCCATAGGCGCTTTCAAGCCCCCAGATCGCCGCAACCACCTCTTTATCAACACCATAGCGCGCTTCTATCCGGTCCAGAGTCCGGCCATATTTACGCAAAGCCGCCTGCCCGTTCTTGACCCGCACGGGGGAGGCGGCGCTATCCAGATAATCCCATATCTGTTTGGTAAATTCCGACTGGTTCCGGTCCTTGGCAATAATCTCGGGGTCATATTTCACGCCACGAAACGCACGATCAAATACGTTGCCACTGATCCCCCGCGCCAACGCACGACCACGAAATGCTTTGATCCATTGCTTGAAACGGACGTTGGATGCCGCCACCTGTATTTGCGGCAAGGGGGCCTCTTGCGGGCGGGCTGCCGGACGTATTTGGGTAAACGGAACGGTTGGACGCACCACTGGTCTGGTTGCGCCATCTACCGGCGTTCCTGTTGCCAGAACCGGCCCTGCGACTGTTCCCGCGATCAGCCCGAGGGCCATAATAATCTTGCGCACTTTTACACCTGCTCTTTTTTATACATTGGCAGCAAATGTAACCTGATTATCGACTCGCGAAAAGATGTGATTGTTCAAATGGGCATATCATGGCCAAACAGGCTCTAATGCGTGGCAAAATGCAGTTTAGCATCGCGTAACAGCGGCACGCGGTGCGGGCGAAAGGATTGGTCTGTGACTTGTAGGTCCATCATCCGGTCCAACCGGAAAGCCCGGAAATCGTGCCGCAACAGGCAATAGGCCAGCAGGCAGTTCGAGCGATCCATAAAGGTAATCCCCAGCGGTTTGATCCGTCGCCGGGTTTGCGCCCCTTTGGCATCACAATAGGCAAACTCGACTTCCCGTTCATCCCAGCACGCGCGACGCAAGGCCGGCACATCCACCGTTGGCGCGGGGATCTCGGCAAACCGTTTGGCCGACAAAACCGCGTGTTTCAGCCGGTGCCCCTGACCCTCGGGCAGGCGCGCTTTCAGCTTGGTTAGAGCCGTAGTTGCCGCCTCGGCCAGTTCAGGGTCACCTATCTGCGCCACCTCGCGCAGCCCCAGCACCAGCGCCTCAATTTCCTCGTTGGAAAAGGACAGCGGCGGCAGGGCCGCGTCTTCGGTCAGCACATAGCCAAACCCCGCCGTGCCATCAATAATCGCCCCCACCCCACGCAGGGTTTCGATGTCGCGATAGATGGTGCGTTCGGACACGCCGGTTTCCTCCGCCAACCGCGCAGCGGTCACGGGGGCCGGCAAATTGCGCAAGGCTTGCAGCAGACGGAACAGGCGATCAGTACGGGACATGCGGGCAGTATGCGCCATACTGACAGGAATTGACAGTAGGATACTGTAAACAGTGGGAAAACACACAGGAGAAACGTGATGCTGACCCTTCTAACCTTTCCCGACCATTTTGGCGAACCGGGCAGTAGCCCCTTTGTGGTCAAATCCATTTGCCTGCTGAATATGTCGGGGCAACCGTGGCAACGGAAACTGGCCGATGTGCGCAAAATGCCCAAGCAGAAACTGCCGGTTTTGAAAGTGGGCGAGCGCCTGATCCCCGACAGCGAAAACATCCGCAGCTATCTGGAAGAACAGGGGGCCGAGTTCGATGCGGGCCTGTCTGACAGTGACCTGGCCGCCTCGCGCGCGTTTATCCGCATGGCCGAGGAGCACCTCTATTTCCATCAGGTCGCTGACCGCTGGTTGCGCGATGATGTCTGGGCCGTAACACGGGATGTGATTTTCGAGGCGATTCCCAAACCGATCCGCGGGATTATCAGCGGCAAAATCCGCAAGAAATTGCAGGCTGGTCTATATACCCAAGGCATCGCGCGTTTCACCGAGGCAGAGCGTGCCGAAAGAGCAGGAAGAGACCTGCAAGCGATCAAGCTGCAACTGGGCGATAAACCCTATCTGTTTGGCAATTCCCCCACGGCGGCGGATGCCAGCGTTTGCCCTATGCTGTCGGGCCTTGTCTCGATCCCGCTACCAACCGAGGTCAGCAATCTGGTGAAAAACGACGCTGTGCTGACCGATTACATCGCCCGCATGCGGGATGCGCTTTACCATATCCCGCAATAACCGCACTGCCCCGGACCTGATCCGGGGCCTGCCCGCCTATTTCCGCTTGCGCTTGACCTTGGCCGATTTCTTGCGCGATTTATTCGCCTTTCGCCGCACCGGCCCCTTGCCACGCCGCCCACCGCCGCCTTTGGGCAGGGCCTTGCCGTCCACCGTCAGCAGCTCCAGCGTCAGCCCGCCGGTGACCGGCACCGCTTCGGCCAGCCGCACCGTAACTGGCACGCCAAGGCCCAAAGTCAGGCCGGTTTCCTCGCCGGTCAGGGTCTGGCTGTCGGGATCAAAGCGGTAGTATTCGCGCCCGATGGTGCGGATCGGGATCAGACCATCGGCCCCCGTTTCATCCAGCCGCGCAAAGACACCGAATTTGGCAATGCCGGAAATCCGTGCATTGAATTCCGCCCCCACCCGTTCGGACAGGTAGGACGCCAGATAACGATCCGTGGTGTCGCGTTCGGCCATCATCGAGCGGCGCTCGGTCTCGGAAATATGCTTGGCGGTTTCTTCCAGCCGCTCGATCTCGGCCTCGGACAACCCGTCCTTGCCCCACTTGTTCGCGGAAATCAGCGCCCGATGCACAATCAGATCGGAATAGCGGCGAATCGGCGAGGTGAAATGCGCATAGTTCTTCAGCGCAAGGCCGAAATGCCCGAAATTTTCCTGCCCGTAATAGGCCTGCGTCATCGACCGCAGGGTGGACAGGTTGATCTGTTCGTCAAACTCGGTGCCCTCGGCCTGTTCCAGCAGATTGTTCAGATGCCGCGTTTGCAACACCTGCCCCTTGGCCAGCACCAGCCCTGCCGATTGCGCGACCTCGCGCAGGGACTCCAGCTTCTCGGGGCTGGGTTCTTCGTGCACGCGAAACAGCAGCGGAGTGCGTTTGGCAACCAGTTCCTCGGCGGCAGCGACATTGGCCAGCACCATGAATTCCTCGATCATCTTGTGTGCATCCAGCCGATCACGAAAATCAACCGAGACCACCTTGCCCTCGTCCGACAGAATGATCTTGCGCTCCGGCAGGTCCAGTTCCAGCGGCTGACGGTGGTTTCGGGCGGTTTTCAGGGCATGATAAGCGGCATAAAGTGGCTCTAACACTGGCGAAAGCAGCGGTTTCGTCTTGTCGTTGGGTCGCCCATCAACGGCAGCTTGCACCTCTTCGTAATTCAGCGAGGCGGCGGATTTCATCATTGCCCGGGTAAAGCGGTGGCTGATCTTTTGCCCATGCGCATCCAGCACCATCCGCACCGCGATACAGGCGCGCGGCACACCTTCGTGCAAGCTACACAAATCACCCGACAAACGGTCCGGCAACATCGGCACCACGCGGTCGGGGAAATAGGTGGAATTGCCGCGCTTCCACGCCTCGCGGTCCAGCGCCGAGCCGGGTGTGACGTAATGCGCCACATCGGCAATCGCCACCCAGACCACATGGCCGCCCTTGTTCTTGGGGTCGTCATCGGGGTGGGCATAGCAGGCATCGTCATGGTCGCGCGCGTCGGCCGGATCAATGGTGATCAGCGGCATATCCCGCAGGTCTTCGCGTTTTCCCAGCGGCGCGGGTTTGGCTTTGTCGGCCTCGGCAATCACCTCGTCGGGGAAAGCATCGGGGATGCCGTGCTGATGGATCGCAATCAGCGAAATCGCCTTGGGCTGTGACGGATCCCCCAGCCGCGCTATGACCCGCGCGTTGGGCAGGCCCATGCGGTTTTTCGGGCCTGCGCGCTCGGCCTCGACCAACTCGCCATCCTTGGCGCCGTTCACGTCACGTTCCGACACCTGCCATTCCTTGTCGCTGCCTTTGTCGATCGGAATGATCCGCCCGCCCTCGGCGTATTTGCGAAAAACCCCCAAAAGGCGGATCGGGTTAGAGCCTATGCGCCGGATCAAGCGGCCTTCATAGCGGTGATCCTCGCCTTTGACCTCGGTCAGGCGGGCAAGGATGCGATCATTCGCGCCCAGCGCCGGATCAGATGATTTCAACACCAGCAGGATGCGCGGTTCCTCGGCCTCGCCATGCCACTCCATCGGGCGGGCAAACAGATCGCCGTGGCTGTCGGGTTCCATCACCTGCAACACCGAAACCGGCGGCAGGCTGTCGGGATCGCGATAGGTTTTGCGGCGCTTTTGCAGATGGCCCTCGGATTCGAGTTCCTTCAGGATGCGTTTCAGATCAATCCGCGCGGCGCCCTTGATGCCAAAGGCACGGGCGATGTCGCGTTTGCTGGTCAGGGTCGGGTTATCGGAAATCCATGTCAGGATTTCCTCTTTGGTGGGAATACGTTTCATATCGCTTGCCTATCACGGCCAAGCAGCGGCGTCATGGGGCAATCTTGGACAGGTCCGCCACGGTATCGACATCCTGCAATGTGGCCGCAAAGGCGGGATCAAAGCCGGGCATGGTGGCCAGCGTATCAGTAAGCGCATGTTCGGTGGACCAGCGCACGCCATGGAACATTGCGCGCGGCGGCGGGGTGGTGCGTTTCAGGCCAACCAGCCAGTAACCGCCGTCGGTGGCTGGGCCGAATACGGCTCTGTTCCTGCCCAATTTGGCAAATGCATCGGCAATATGGTGTCGCCGCACCCCGGGAATATCGCCACCGATGATCACCACAGGCCCCTTTTGCGGCTGGGCCAAAAGATACGCCATGCGCTGCCCCAGATCACCGCGCCCTTGCGGGATGCGCTGCAGGTGTTCAGGCCAGACACGGCTGCGCAGCCCTTCCACATCCGGCGAAACCGCCAGCAGCAGATCCCAGCGCGGGTCGGTCACATTGCGCAACAGGCGGTGCACGGAATGGCGAAACCACCATGCAGCCGGCACCATGCCGATGTCGCGCCCCAGCCGCGTTTTTACCCGTCCGGCACGGGGTTCTTTCACCATCACTACAAGGGTTTGCCGCCTCACAACGCCCGCTCCATATCGAAATGCGGGATGCCGGCGTCCAGATATTCGTCGCCAAAGGCGGCAAATCCCAGCCGTTCATAGAACCCCAACGCATGGGTTTGCGCGCCCAGTCGGGCGATGGTCACATCGGGCAAATCCCGCATCTGTTCCAGCGCGGCATTGATCAGATCGGCACCCAACCCCGAGCCGCGATATTCTTTCAGAACACAAACGCGGCCAATTTTTCCAACCTCGCCCTGCACCACAATCCGCGCGGTGCCGGCGGGCGTATCGCCCTCGAACGCCAGCAGGTGGATGGCGGTTTCGTCATAGGTGTCAACCTCTTCCTCCTCGGGGACGTTTTGCTCGTCTATGAACACCTTGCGCCGCAACAGCAGGCAGGTTTCCAGATCGCAGGTTTTGGCAATCCAGCGGGTCATGCGAAATAGTCGCGCAGGATCCGGCTGTAGATGGATTTCAACTGTTCGATCTGCGCCACCTCGACCCGTTCGTCCACCTGATGCATGGTTTTTCCAACCAGCCCGAATTCGACCACCGGACAGTGGTTTTTGACAAACCGCGCATCCGATGTGCCGCCCGAAGTGGACAGTTCCGGTGTTACGCCGGTTTCGGCCTGAACCGCCGCCGAGATCAGATCGGACAATTCACCGGGCGGCGTGATGAAACTTTCGCCCGATACCTGCGTTGTCATCGCGATTTCCACGCCAAATTCCGCCGCCACCTTGTCGGCCTCGGCCCGCAGCCATTCGGTCAGGCTGTCCGAGCTGTGCGCGTCATTGAACCGGATGTTCACCGTCGCGCGGGTCTCGGCCGGAATGACATTGTTGGCCGGATTGCCGGTGTCGATTGTGGTCACGGCCAGCGTCGAGGCATCAAAATGATCCGTCCCCTGATCCAGTTCAAACCCCGCCAGCCGGTCAATCAGCCGCGCCATTGGCGGTAGCGGGTTGTTGGCGCGGTGGGGATAGGCGGAATGGCCCTGCTTGCCGCTCACCGTGAAATAGGCGGTCATCGAACCGCGACGCCCGATCTTCATCATCTCGCCCATTTCATTGGGACAAGTGGGTTCGCCCACCAGACAGGCATCCATCCGCTCGCCGTTCGCCTGCATCCAGTCCAGCAGCGCCACGGTGCCGTCCACCGCGTCGCCTTCTTCATCACCGGTGATCGCCATCACGATCGAGCCATCCGGCGGCGTATCCCGCACGAAATCAATTGCGGCGGCGGCAAAGGCGGCCACACCGGATTTCATATCGGTTGCGCCGCGCCCCCACAGCCAGCCGTCCACAATGTCACCGCTAAACGGGCCACGGGTCCAGGCGGATTCGTCTCCGACAGGCACCACATCGGTGTGGCCGTTAAACCCGAAGGTTTTGCCGTTGCCCCGCTTGCCCCAGCGGGCGAACAGATTGGACACCTCGCCCCGATCCACACGGGTGCAGGTGAAACCGGCCTCTGACAACAGTTTCTCCATCAAAACCAGCGCGCCACCTTCGATCGGGGTGACAGACGGGCACCGCAGCAAATCGGCGGTTAACTGGACGGGATCAATCGGGTTGGTCATTTTATCTCTCCTAGGCTTGCCACCAGCGATATAGCGATACCGGATTGGCCGCAATCCTTGGCCATACCACGCTTCGGATTTCTGCCGGTCAGGCGCATCATTCTGTCACGCCACGGAAAGGAAAATTTGGATTGCGATTCGTCACTTCGTGGTGCATTAGAAACATCAACCTGGGGGAATATCATGCGCATTTTGTTGATTCTGGCTTTTTTGGCCAGCGTTATACCTACATTTGCATCTGCTCAAGAGCTGCGCGTCGCGACAGTGACCCGACCGCCTTTCTCGATGGAGAAAGACGGCGAGAGCATTGGCTTTAGCATTGATCTGTGGAAAGCGTTGATGATCGACATGCGGCGCAACTCGCAGGTTATCCGTGCCGATACATTCCCGGAAATGCTGAATATGGTCGAAAAGGGACAGGCAGATGCGGCAATTGCCAATATCTCGATCACCGCCAAGCGCGAAAGCCGGTTTGATTTCACCCATCCCATTTTCGAGGGCGGTTTACAAATCATGGTGCATTCCGACGCCAACAACGCACCATCTATCTGGTCGGCGCTTTGGTCCAAAGAACTGCTTATGGCAATTGCCATGTCCTTTGTCGCCCTTCTGGGTGGCGGTATGGTGATGTGGTTTTTCGAACGCAAAAAACAGGACTATTTCAACCTGCCGCCACATCGCGCCCTTTTCCCGGCCTTCTGGTGGGCCTTGAACCTTGTGGTAAACGGCGGGTTCGAAGAACGGGTGCCGCGATCGGTATTCGGGCGTTTGTTTGGTGTGCTGCTGGTGGTTTCCTCGCTGTTTATCGTTTCTGTCGTGGTTGCCAAAATTACAGCGACACTCACCATTGCCGGTATCCAGAATTCTGTAAATTCGGTGAATGACCTGCAAAAGAAATCAGTCGGAACAACCGTGGGATCGACCGCCAGCGCCTATCTGGACACACGCGAGGTGAGGCACCGGACCTATGGCGATCTGGACACCCTGCTGGCCGCTTTTGAAAGCCGCGATCTGGATGCCGTGGTCTTTGATGCGCCAATTCTGTCCTATTATGTAAATACCGAAGGGATGGGCAAAGCCGAACTGGTAGGTCCGGTCTTCCTGCGGGAAAATTACGGCATCATCCTGCCACCTGAATCCCCGCTGGCCGAGCCGATCAACCAAAGCCTTCTGCGGCTGCGCGAAGACGGGACATACAGCAAAATCTATCGCAAATGGTTCGGTGTCAGTGACCGCTAAAGCGGCAGGATTTCCCTGATCACTGCGGGCAAATCCTGCGGGACCTCGCAGACCACATCCGCTGTGGCCCATTCCTCGGCTGATCCATAGCCCCAAGTGACCGCAACCGCCTTCATTCCCACCGCGCGGGCGGCGTCAAAATCGTGGTGCCGGTCCCCTACCATCACCGATTGCGCGGGGTCTATCCCTGTCAGCTCCAGCGCATGGGCCAGCAGATCAGCCTTGTTGTTGCGGGTGCCGTCCAGTTCGGGGCCGAATTCGTGGTTCAGAAACGGGGCAATCCCGAAATGCGCTGTGATCTTGCGAGCATAGGCATGCGGTTTGGCGGTGGCCAGACACATGCGGTAATCGGCACCCTGTAATTGCTCCAATGCCGGAATAATGTCTGAATAGAGACTGTTTTCAAACAGACCGACCGAAGTATACCGCTCGCGATACAGGTTAATCGCCAGCTGCGGGTCGGGCACCTGCATACGGGTGAAACTATCCATCAGGGATGGCCCGATCACCCACTCCAGTTCATCCATATGCGGCGCGGGCAGGTCCAGTTTTTCCAGCGCATGGATAAAGGATTTGGTGATACCGATCTTGGGGTCGGTCAGGGTGCCGTCAAGGTCCAGAAAAACGGTTTTCAATTGGGGCGACCTTTGCCGGCGGGCTTCTGGTCCTCGAAAAACGGAGTCATCTGCGCCACCACCACCGAATTTTCATCCAGTGCGCGTTGCATCAGTTCCTTTTCCTCGTCGCTGATGTCGTGGCCCTGTTCCAGACGTTCCTGCAAGGTGCCGTAACCGGTGACATCCAGCGGCGCCATGTCGGCCTGTTTCAGGATCGCCACGGTTTCACGCACCGCCTCGGCCTCGTCCACACCGCTGGCATAGACCATCAACGCGGCACCGGTCGCACCCTTGGGCAAACCGTCACCATCCTTGCGACCCACTTCGATTAGCAGGGTGTAAACCTGCTGGCGGGATTTCTTTTCGGGTTTGTCAGTCATAGCATCCTTTCGCCCGGCATCGCCGGGCAGCGCCCGACCCTCCCCCAGGAGGGCGCTTTTGCAATGTTGTGACAGTCACCAGCGCCGGAATTGATCTTCTGGATATTTGCAAAACAACCATCCAATGCCCTCCAGTGTCGGGCGCTGCCCTATGTTGTGCATCAGTCCCGCAGCAGCTCGTTAATTCCGGTTTTCGAACGTGTCCGCTCGTCCACCCGTTTCACGATCACCGCGCAATAAAGGCTGATGTTGTTCTTGGTCGGCATGTTGCCTGCCACCACCACCGAATAGGGCGGCACTTCGCCATACATCACTTCGCCGGTTTCGCGATCGACGATCTTGGTCGACTGGCCGATGTAAACACCCATCCCCAGAACCGAGCCTTCGCGGATGATACAGCCCTCGACCACCTCGCTCCGCGCGCCGATGAAACAATTGTCCTCGATGATAGTCGGACCGGCCTGCATAGGTTCCAGAACTCCGCCAATCCCCACACCGCCCGACAGATGCACGTTCTTGCCGATCTGCGCGCAGGACCCGACCGAGGCCCATGTATCCACCATCGTCCCCTCGCCCACATAGGCACCAAGGTTCACGAAGGACGGCATCAGAACCACACCGGGGGCGATGAACGCCGATTTGCGGGCGATCGCACCAGGCACCGCGCGGAACCCCGCCGCCGCCCACTGGTTCGCGCCCCAGCCCTTGAATTTGCTGTCTACCTTGTCCCACCAGCTGGTCCCTTGCGGGCCACCGTCCATCGGCTCCATATCCTTGATGCGGAACCCCAGCAGCACCGCCTTTTTGGCCCACTGGTTCACATGCCAGCTGCCGTCGGCCTGCTTTTCGGCCACCCGCAATTTGCCGCTGTCCAGCGCGTTCAGGGTGTCCTCGATGGCATCGCGAACCACGCCTGTTGTGGCGGGGGTGATGGTGTCGCGGGCGTCCCACGCGGCCTCGATAACGGTTTCCAACTGATCATTCGACATGCGGCTTCTCCAATAATTCGCGGTTCAGGGATTGCTTTATACCAGTGGCGGACCGGCGGGAATAGAAAATCGCGCATCCACATTGCGGCTGATTGGCCCTTTTACCCGCCCGCCAACAGGCGTAAACCGCACCCATGCCTTACCAGTTGAACAGCCTTTCCGATCTGTCCGCCCTGCCGTTTGATACCGTTATCGACGTGCGTTCCCCTGCGGAATATGCCGAAGACCATATCCCCGGCGCAATAAACCTGCCGGTTCTGGACAACGGTGAGCGCGCGCGGGTGGGCACGATTTATGTTCAGGACTCCCCGTTCGAGGCCCGCAAGATCGGCGCGGCGCTGGTGGCGCGTAACGCGGCAAAGCATATCGAGGACCAGCTGATGGAGCATGACCGCGACTGGAAACCGCTGGTCTATTGCTGGCGCGGCGGGCAGCGGTCGGGATCGTTCACCACCATTCTGAAACAGGTCGGCTGGCGGGCAAAGGTGGTGGAAGGCGGCTATCGCAGTTACCGGCGGCTGGTGAAACAGGCGGTCTATGACACCCCTTTTACCGCGTCCGTTACCCTGCTGGATGGCAACACCGGCAGCGCCAAGACCGAGATTTTGGCCCTGCTGCAAGCGCGCGGGGTGCAGGTGATTGATCTTGAGGGGCTGGCTAACCATCGCGGCTCGCTATTTGGTGCGATGGCAGGGGGGCAGCCGTCGCAAAAGGCGTTCGAGGGGGCCTTGGCGCAGGTGGTCATCGGCATTGACCCGTCGCGGCCCGTGGTGGTCGAGGCCGAGAGTTCCAAGGTCGGTGAGCGGATCGTGCCACCAATGCTGTGGGCCGCAATGAAGAACGCCCCGCGTCTGGAGGTTCAGGCGCCGCTGGCCGCACGGGCGAAATACCTGGTCACGGCTTATCGGGATATGATCGGGGATACCGCGCGACTGACCGAAACGCTGGATCGGTTACGCCCCTATCATCCGGCAGAGCGGGTCAAAGACTGGCACGCGCTGGCCGCATCCGGTGATATGGAGCAACTGGCAAGCGAATTGATGGCGCTGCATTACGACGCCCGCTACGGCAAGGCCCGAAAGCGCACGGACGACATCACGCCGCTACCCGTGGCCGGTCTGGGGCGGGATGATCTGGAAGATGTGGCAGACCGGATTGCAAGATTGCTGGGTTAGAGCAAATCCAATCCAATTGAATTCGCCGCGCAACCCGAACGCATTTGCTAATGCAAACGCTGCCTCGGGTTGCACGACGAATGCAGTATTTTGATTAGATTGGCTGCGCTCTAAGCCAACATTATTCCGCTACCCTCCGTTACTTCGCCAATGATCGCGGCCGGCTCTCCTGCGTCTTGCAGTTTCTCAAGGATCATTTGCGCCTTTGCCGCCGGAACCGCCGCCAGCAACCCGCCTGCCGTTTGCGGATCGAACAGCAGGATTTCCGGCGCGGTTGTCATATCCGCCTGCATCTGCACCGCCGCACGGTTCGCCGCCCAGATGGTAGACCGCACGCCCTGATCGGCCAACGTGGCGACCCCCTCCAGCAGGGGAATATCCGTCAGGTTCAGGGTTGCCCCCACATCCGATCCCTTCAGCATCACATCCAGATGCCCCGCCAGCCCGAAGCCGGTGACATCGGTCATCGCATGGGCCACGGGCGTCAGAATACCGGCGGCTGTATCCAGCGGGTGTTCCATCATCCGGTAGGCGGCTTCAACCCAGCCGCCTTGGGCCAACAGGCGCATTTCGGCGGCCAGAATGGTGCCGGTGCCAATCGGTTTGGTCAGGATCAAAACATCGCCCGCCTGCGCACCACTGTTGGAAATGGTTCGTTCGCCCGCAAGGCCGGTAACGGAAAACCCGATGGTCAGCTCTGCCCCCTGACTGCTGTGGCCGCCCACCACTTCGGCACCGGCGGCCCCGAAGGTTTCCGTTGCGGCCTGCATGATCTCGCGCAGGGTTTCGGCCTGTAGTTTGGCGCCCATACGGGGCAGGATAATGCTGGCCAGCGCCGCTTGCGGTTTGGCTCCCATCGCCCAGATATCGCCCATGGCATGAATGGCGGTGATCCGTGCCATGCGGTAATGATCGCTGACAAAGGCGCGCAGGTGGTCGGTGGTCAGCACCTGTTCACCATCGCCACAGGCCAGCACGGCGGCGTCATCGCCGGGGCCGGACAGCACGTCCTTGCGCACGGTTGCGGGCAGGGTTTGCAGCACGGTTTGCAGATCGGCGGGGGCCACCTTGGCACCGCAGCCGCCGCACAGGGGCACATCGCCCATTTCCTCGCGCACGCCTTGGGCCACGTCACGCGGCAGGGGCGGGGCGGGCATTTCGGGGTATTCCTCGAACTGGCGCATGAATTTCAGATCAATGTGGTTTTTCCATTTCCACAACAGCGGCCCGTCCAGCCGCAAACCGGCCTTATCGGCAATCGCGCCTTTGCCGCCGGTCTGGATCAGTTTCAGGAATGTTTTCTGGGGCTTGAAGGCCTTGCGCTGCCCGCCCGTCAGTTCGGCGCGCAGGTTGTGGAACAGAACCGGCGCCTCGCGCACCGCATAAACACCGGCCTTGGGGCGTGGCGCATGGGTCAGGTCGGCGCAATCGCCAGCCGCGTAAATCAGCGGATCAGACAGCGTTTGCAGGGTTTCGCCAACGTCGATAAAACCGCGATCATTTGTCAAGCCGGTATCCTGCAACCAGTCATGCGGGCGTGCCGTGGTGCTGCCCACGCAAAAGGATTTCGGGACAGATGTGCCATCGGCCAGATGCACCTGATCACGGGCGATATGGGTGACTTCGGCACCGGTTTTCAACACAACCCCCAGTCGCTGAATGTGGTGCAGCAGGGCCTTTCGCGCCCCTTTGCCGATGCCGCTAAGGGGGGTATCAGCCCGCTCCAGAATGGTGACGCGGGCACCCGTGACACCGTTGGCCTTCAGGTGGTGCATCATCGCCAGCGACAGCTCCACACCGGCAACACCGCCACCGATCACCACCACGTCAGGGGTGCGACGGCCAGCGGTGGCATCCGACAAAAACCGGTCCCATTCCGCCGTGTAACGTGCCAGCGGCTTCGCCCCCAGCGCGTTTTCGGTGAAGCCCGGGATGGTCGGGGCCTCGGTGGTGATGCCGACATTGACCGAAGCAATGTCATAGGCAATATCCGCCTGCCCCGCCACCTGTACCCGTTGGGCTACACGATCAATCCCCGTGACCTGCCCCAGCACCAGCCGTGCACCGGCGAAACGGGCCAGCCGAACCAGGTCAATCTCCAGATCCATCCGCGCGTAATGCCCCGCGATATAGCCCGGCAACATGCCGGAATAGGGCGCGGTGGGGGCCGGATTGATCAGGGTCAGGCGCGCGCCTGCCATCGGTTTCATACCGAACATCCGCGCCACCAGCGCATGGGTGTGACCGCCGCCAATCATAACAACATCGCGGATCAGGGGGATAGGAGTTTGCATGTGAGGACCAATGATAACAGGGTTTTGCAATGTGACTATGCCTGTCGGCGGCGAAGTTCAAGTCACGGGAACGCGATCTGTTTGCGCTTGGCATTGCCGACAAACACCGCTTTAATGCAGGACTGTTGCATCACATGGAATTCAAGGAAGCACTATGAACAAAGATCATCGCAAACACCCGATGCGCCACTCGCGGCAGGATATCGAAGCCGCCCTCGAAATACCGGACACGCCGCAAACCCGCGCGCCGTCCTACCGGCTGGCCTTTGCCGATGACGAATTCCTGTGCCGAGACGAATTGCGCCCCGTGCGGTTGCAACTGGAGCTGCTGAAACCGGAAATGGCGCTGGACGAGGCCGGCATAGATTCCACCGTTGTTCTGTTTGGCGGGGCGCGGATTCCGGAACCGGCCAAAAAGGATACAGCCCGTACCAAAACACTGGCGGAACTGTCGAAATACTATGATGAGGCCCGCGAGTTTGCCCGTCTGATGACGCTGAAAAGCAACGGCAATGGCGGCAAGGAAAACGTGATCGTCACCGGTGGCGGGCCGGGGGTGATGGAGGCGGGAAACCGTGGCGCACTGGATGCGGGCGGGGTTTCGATCGGGTTGAACATCGTGCTGCCGCATGAACAGGCACCGAACGAATATGTGACGCCCGATTTGTGTTTCAATTTCCACTATTTCGCCATTCGCAAGATGCATTTCCTGATGCGCGCCAAAGCATTGGCCGTGTTCCCCGGCGGGTTCGGCACGCTGGACGAAACTTTTGAAACCCTGACCCTGATCCAGACCGGCCGGATGGAGCGTATTCCCTTCCTGCTGTTTGGCGAAAAATTCTGGCGTAGTATCATCAACTGGGAGGTACTGGCCGATGCGGGCACGATTTCGGCCGAGGATCTGGACCTGTTCAAATTTGTCGAAACCGCGCAGGAGGCGGTCGAGGTGATCGAGAACTGGGAAGTGTGACGAGTAGGGGCATAAGTGATGCAGAAAATATCACTTAATCTGGCAATTGCTTTTGTTTTTCTGGCAACCAACCAAGCCTTTGGTGGGTGCGATAACTTTACAGACGGGAGCCTGTCGATGTCCGCACCCGTCTTTGAGATATGTTATAAATCAAAATGCGATGTAACAACGATGGAATACGAATGTGGAAACGCTTTTAGTTATTCTGCAGCTTATAAAGTTGGGTGGTCCGTCGGCTGCAAAATTGCAGAAAATGAAACCACTGACTGCTCGATCTATTGGCAAGGGCGACCAATTTCAGCAGACAAACACCAATATATTATCTGCAGAAACCTGACTGATAAAACCACCTGTAATGTTTTGCGAGGCCCATCTTAGATATCGGCAGCCGTACCTTTACGGCTTTTCTTGATGCGCTCGCTTTCCGATTTCAACTGACCACAGGCCGCCATAATATCTTCGCCCCGCGGTTTGCGCACCGGCGATGAATAACCAGCGTTATACACAATATCCGAGAACGCGCGGATGCGGTTGTTGGATGAACGCTCATAGGGCGAGCCGGGCCATTCATTGAACGGAATCAGGTTGATCTTGGCCGGTATCCCCTTGATCAACTGCACCAGACGCCGCGCATCCTCGTCACTGTCGTTCACGCCCTTCAGCATGACATACTCAAAGGTGATGCGTTCCGAATTGCTGGCCTTGGGATATTCCCGCAGCGCATCCAGCAACACCTCGATGTTCCATTTCTTGTTAATCGGCACCAACCCGTCGCGCACCTCGTCCGTGGTAGCGTGGAATGACACCGCCAACATGCAGCCGATTTCATCCGCTGTGCGGGCAATTTCCGGCACCACGCCAGATGTCGACAGGGTGATCCGGCGACGCGACAGCGATATCCCCTCGGGGTCCATCGCGATTTTCATCGCATCGCGCACGGCATCGAAATTATACAAAGGTTCGCCCATGCCCATCAGCACAATGTTAGACAAAAGCCGGGCCTCGGGCGGGTTTGGCACACCCAATTCCGGCCATTCACCCAGATCATCACGCGCCACCATCACCTGCCCGATAATTTCGGCAGCGGTCAGGTTGCGCACCAGCCTTTGCGTGCCGGTATGGCAGAACGAACAGGTCAGGGTGCAGCCCACCTGCGAGGAAATGCACAGGGTGCCGCGCCCCTCTTCGGGAATGTAAACGATCTCGACCTCATGCCCGCCCGCGATCCGCACCAGATATTTGCGGGTGCCATCGCTGGAAACCTGTTTGGTCACCACCTCGGGCACCGCCACCACAAATTTTTCGGCCAGCATGGCGCGGATGTCTTTGGACAGATTGGTCATCTGGGCAAAATCGCGGACACCCTTTTGGTAAATCCACTGCCATATCTGCCCCGCCCGCATCTTGCCCTGCTTTTCGGAGATGCCTGCCTCGATCAGCGCATCGCGCAGTGCCTCGCGGGTCAGACCGACAAGGTTCGCTTTGCCCTCCTGATCCGCTTTGCGCGGCAGGGTCACGACTTCGGGGGTGATGGGGGCCTTGTCTGACATTGCGATCTCCTGCGGGGTTAGAACGAACCCTTTAAAGGATTCGCAAAGGTATTGCCAAACAAAACACCCCGCCACAAACGCGACGGGGTGCCGGTAATTTCAAACAGGGCTATACCCTAGTTGGAACAGCGTTTGGCCGCTTCTTCCACCGCTGCGGTAAAGCCCAGCAGCGAGAATGTGTCCTTGGTCACCGTGCCGCGTCCAGAGCGACCGGTCACAACAGCCTTGGCGCCGCGCTTCATTGCGGTGATCAGCTTGGCGTCATCCGCCGGTGTGGCAGGCCATGCATTTTCACCTGATGTAAACAATTCATAGGTGTTGTCACCAATCTGCATCGAAACCGTCGAACCCTTGGCAAACGGATAACCGCCGGTAAACGACAGCTCGCCTTTTACGCCCGATCCGGGACGGTAGGATACAAACAGCAGGATTTCACTGCGCCGCACGGCCACAACGCGCCCGTCCTTGGTGTTCACGGTTTCCTTGGGACTGGAAACAGCCCAGCATTCGGTCGGGTTATCCTCGACAAAAACGCTCCAGTCGGTTTTGGCCGCCACGCGGTTGGTCGATTGCTGCGCCATTGCACCCGTTGCCAACATGGCAATCAGCGCGCCGCCCAGTGTTCTAGCGATAATAGATTTCATGTCCTTCACAGCCTCCAGCTGTTTTTACCTCAATTAATGCCGCGCCAGTGGTCATTTTGTCTTGACCTTTTGCTTGGGCGAGCGTGTTTTCAACTCGATACATACACATTAACGTATTATCGCCCAGTAATTAAAGCCCTGTTGGCAAATTTTCGCGCAAGGCAGAGAGGAAATGTGATGAGCAACCCTGTTCCAATGGCTGAAATCTGGCGTGGGCCGTTTCTGGAATCGGTCCATTCGGGCCACGCGGTGATCTGCGATGCGGCAGGAAATATCGTCGAAAGCTGGGGTGATCCTGACTTTATGATGCTGCCTCGCTCGTCGTCAAAGATGATTCAGGCGCTGCCTTTGATCGAAAGCGGCGCGGCGGCGGCGGCCGGAATTGGCACCGATCAGCTGGCGCTTTCCTGTGCCTCGCACAACAGTGCCGCGATCCATACAGACCGCGTTTCGGCATGGTTAGAGACACTTTCCCTGTCGGAATCCGATCTACGTTGCGGCTCGCACGACCCCAAAGATACCGAGGCCCACCACGCCCTGATCCGCGCCCATGAAAAACCCTGTCAGATCCACAACAACTGTTCGGGCAAGCACACCGGTTTTCTGACCCTGAACAAACACCTTGGCGGCGGGCCGGAATACAATGACCCCGACCACCCCGTACAAATGGCCGTGCGCGAAGCGTTCGAGGATGTGACCGGCATGGACAGCCCCGGTTTTGGCATTGACGGCTGTTCCGCGCCCAATTTCGCCACCACCATGCACGGCTTCGCCCGCGCGATGGCGTTTTTCGCCGCAGCCAGCGAAGATGGCGGGTCGGTGCGCGAACGGGCTGCGGCGGCGCTGGTTCAGGCGATGACCACCTATCCCGAACTGGTGGCCGGCGAAGGGCGCGCCTGCACGGAACTGATGCGGGCGATGGACGGGCGCGTGGCGCTGAAAACAGGGGCCGAGGCGGTTTTTGCCGCGATCATCCCTGAACTTAAGTTGGGCGTGGCGGTGAAAATCGCTGATGGCAGTTTCCGTGCCTCGGAATGTGCGATTGCGGCGATATTGGTGAAACTGGGCATGTTAGAGCCTAATCATCCTGCCACATTGAAACGCATGAACGCGCCGATTACGAATTGCAACGGGATTACCACGGGGTATGTGAGGCCTGCGGAAGGGGTGTTTTAGAGCGCTGTTGTCATCCCCGCGCAAGCGGGGACCTTTTGAAACTTAGCGCAACGCTTTGAGGGGTCCCCGCTTGCGCGGGGATGACAATGTTGCGCTAAACAAACTCTTCCACACTATACCCCTGAATATACAGCAGCGCCGTCAGATCGCCGTGGTTGATACGGATATCGCACTCCGCCGCCACTGACGGTTTCGCATGCAGCGCAACACCGGCCCCTGCCAGCCCCAACATCCCCAGATCATTCGCGCCATCGCCCACGGCCATCACCTGATCCGTTGACAGGCCCAGCCGGGCGGTGATTTCGTTCAAGGCCACCACCTTGGCATCGCGCCCCAGAATCGGCTGCCCGACCTCGCCCGTCAGCTTGCCATCCGCAATGATCAGCGTATTGGCGCGATGTTCGTCAAAGCCCAGCGTTTCGGCCACCATTCCCGTAAAGGCGGTGAACCCGCCCGACACCAGCGCCGCATAGGCCCCGTTGGCCTTCATCGTCGCCAACAGCGCCTTGCCGCCGGGCATCAAGGTGATGCGATTGGCCAGAACAGTCTCTATTACGGCAGAATCCAGCCCCTTTAGCAGCCCGACCCGTTCGCGCAACGCGTCCTCGAAGTTCAGTTCGCCATTCATCGCCCGCGCGGTGATCTGCGCCACATGGTCGCCAATTCCGGCCTCGGCTGCCAATTCGTCAATACATTCCTGCTGAATCATCGTGCTGTCCATATCCGCCAGCAGCATCTTCTTGCGCCGCCCCTCGCAGGACTGCACCACCAGATCAACACCCATGCCCTGCAAGTCGGCCCAGACAGCCCAGCGGTTCGCAGGCACGGTTTCCACCTGAAATTCCGCCGCCACATCCGGTGCCAGCCACAGCGCATCCCCGCCGCCCCAGGCATTGCGCAGGGAATCGACCACAGCGGGGCCGACCACAGGGTTTGACGGGCTGGACAAAAGCGTGACTGTAAACATTTCTCATAACCTTTATGTCGTTTTTTCCGATTCAAACGCCGCTATGCGACACTTTTGCGGTTGCGCGCCCCCCCGCGTATCAGTATTGCCGCAAGTGGGCTACCCCTCCCCAACGAGGGGCATTATATCTGGAAGGATACCATGTCTATACCTGCACAACCGGCAATCAAGCCGGCGAATCCGCGTTTTTCGTCCGGCCCTTGCGCCAAAAACCCCACCTATACACTTGATGCCTTGTCCGACGCGCCGCTGGGCCGTTCGCATCGCGCTGCAATTGGCAAAGCCAAGCTGAAAGCAGCGATCGAAACCACCCGTGACGCGCTGGAAATTCCCGCCGATTACAAAATCGGCATCGTTCCCGCCTCGGACACCGGCGCAATGGAAATGGCCATGTGGTCATTGCTGGGCGCCCGTCCGGTTGAAATGCTGGCCTGGGAAAGTTTCGGCGCGGGCTGGGTCACCGATGTGGTGAAACAGCTGAAACTGGACGCCAAGGTAACAGTGGCCGATTACGGCCAGATCGTTGACCTGAACGCCGTCGATTTCAACGCCGATGTGGTGTTTACATGGAACGGCACAACATCCGGCGTGCGCGTTCCAAATGGCGATTTTATTCCGGCAAACCGTCAGGGCCTGACCATCTGCGACGCCACATCGGCGGCCTTCGCAATGGACCTGCCGTGGGACAAGCTGGATGTCACCACTTTCAGTTGGCAAAAGGTGCTGGGCGGCGAAGCAGCCCACGGGATGCTGATCCTGTCGCCGCGTGCGGTTGAACGGCTGGAATCCTACACCCCGCCATGGCCCCTGCCGAAAATTTTCCGCCTGACCAAGGGCGGCAAACTGATCGACGGTATTTTTAGCGGGGCCACCATCAACACCCCGTCCATGCTGGCGGTCGAGGATTATCTGGTCGCGCTGGACTGGGCCAAATCGGTTGGCGGCCTGAAGGGCATGATCGCCCGCGCGGATGCCAATACCGCTGTAATAGAAGCGTTTGTAATGGAACACGACTGGATCGAATTCCTTGCCGAGGATCCGGCGCTGCGCTCCAATACCTCGGTGTGCCTCAAATTCACCGACAGCCGCATCATCGACGGTGCCGGTTTTGCCAAGGCTGTGGCCAAACGTCTGGAAGATGCCGGTGTCGCCTATGACATCGGCGCCTACCGTGATGCCCCTGCGGGCCTGCGGATCTGGTGCGGTGGGACGGTGGAAA
The DNA here is from genome assembly GCF_003544895.1 of Profundibacter amoris. Classification (GTDB taxonomy): domain Bacteria; phylum Pseudomonadota; class Alphaproteobacteria; order Rhodobacterales; family Rhodobacteraceae; genus Profundibacter; species Profundibacter amoris. The sequence continues at coordinate 41,056 of NZ_CP032125.1, read as the reverse complement.
CCGCTGACGTTCAGGCGTTGATGCCATGGCTGGACTGGGTCTTTAACGCCGAAATCAACGCGTAATTTCCGGGCGGCCCATGGGGCCGTCCCCCCTTACATTTCAAATTCAAAGGAGCCTTAACAATGGCACCCAAAGTACTCGTCTCCGATAAACTCTCGGAAACCGCCGTCCAGATTTTCCGCGACCGTGGCATTGATGTTGATTTCATGCCCGACCTTGGCAAAGACAAAGACGCCCTGCTGGCCGCGATCCCGGCCTATGACGGCCTTGCCATTCGCTCGGCAACCAAGGTCACACCGAAAATCCTGGAGGCCGCGAAAAACCTCAAGGTTGTTGCCCGCGCCGGTATCGGGGTGGACAATGTCGATATCCCCGCCGCCTCGAAAAAGGGTGTGATCGTGATGAACACACCATTCGGCAATTCGATCACCACTGCCGAACATGCCATCGCCCTGATGTTCGCCGTGGCGCGGCAATTGCCCGAGGCCAATGCCTCGACCCAGGCGGGCAAATGGGAAAAATCCCGCTTTATGGGGACCGAGATCACCAATAAAACCCTTGGCCTGATCGGCGCGGGGAATATTGGCTCGATCGTTGCCAACCGCGCGCTGGGCCTGAAGATGAAGGTGATCGCCTATGACCCCTTCCTGTCGGAAGAACGCGCCGCGAAAATGGGTGTGGAAAAGGTAGAACTGGACGATCTGCTGGCACGGGCCGATTTCATCACCCTGCATGTGCCGCTGACCGATAAAACCCGCGGCATCCTGAACGCCAAAGCCATCGCCAAAATGAAAAAAGGCGTGCGGGTGATCAACTGTGCCCGTGGCGGTCTGGTGGACGAAGCCGCCTTGGCCGATGCCCTTAAATCCGGCCACGTCGCCGGCGCCGGATTCGACGTTTACGAAGTCGAGCCCGCCAAGGACAGCCCGCTGTTCGGCCTGCCCAACGTGGTTTGTACCCCGCATCTGGGCGCATCCACCGCAGAAGCACAGGAAAACGTGGCCGTTCAAGTGGCCGAACAAATGTCGGATTACCTGCTGACCGGTGCTGTCACTAACGCGCTGAACATGCCATCGGTCACCGCCGAAGAGGCCAAGGTCATGGGTCCGTGGTTAAAACTGGCCGAACATCTGGGGGCCTTTGTCGGTCAATTGACGCACGAGCCGATCAAAGCCATCAACATCCTGTATGATGGCGTTGCCGCCGAAATGAATCTGGACGCGCTGGATTGCGGTGCGATTTCCGGTATCATGAAGGCCACCAACCCCGATGTGAACATGGTTTCCGCCCCAGTGATCGCCAAAGACCGCGGCATCCAGATATCCAAAACCACGCAGGAAAAATCGGGCGTGTTTGACGGTTATATCAAACTGACCGTGGTTACGGATACGATCGAACGCACCATTGCAGGCACCGTGTTCAGCGACGGCAAACCGCGCTTTATCCAGATCAAGGGCATCCAGATTGACGCCGAAATCGGCGAACACATGCTGTACACCACCAACAAGGACGTGCCGCGGATTATTGGCACATTGGGTCGGGTTCTGGGTGAAAACAACGTAAATATCGCCAACTTTACATTGGGCCGGACCCATGTGGGCGGTGATGCGATTGCGCTGCTGTATCTGGACAACCCGATATGTGAAAAGGCGATTTCGGATCTGGGCAGCACCGGCCTGTTCCAATCAGTCAAACCACTGGAATTCGGCGTTCATTAATCCGCTATTAGAGACACAATTGCCAAAGGCCCTCTGGACATTCAGGGGGCCTTTGGTTTTGGTGCGGTCAGGAAAAGGGGAAGCATAATGCGCGTCTATGCGATTGGCGATATTCACGGACAGATTGACTTGCTGCATCAGGCGCATGAACGAATTGCCGTCGACCGTGCGCGCACAGGCGACATGGCTGCACCCGTGATACATCTGGGCGATCTGCCCGATCGCGGGCCGGATACCAAAGGCGTGATCCAGTTGCTGATTGACGGTGTTGCGCGCGGCGAGCCATGGTTGACGGTGCGTGGCAATCATGACCGGATGTTTGCCGGTTTCCTGAAGGATCGCGAATATCACGACCCCCGTTTGCGGCCCGAATATACATGGCTGCACCCGCGCCTTGGCGGCATTGAAACGCTGGCCTCATACGGGGTGGACGAACACACGCCACACGATCAGGTGCAGCGCGCGGTGCCCGACAGTCACAAACAGTTTCTGACGCAAATGCCGTTGATACAGCGGTTTGACGATCTTGCCTTTGTCCATGCGGGCATCATGCCGGATGTGCCGCTGGATCAGCAGACCGAGGATGATCTGCTATGGATTCGCGACCCGTTTCTGAACCACACCGGCCCGTTTGAAGCCCTGATCGTGCATGGCCATACACCGGTTGATGTGGCCACGCATTATGGTAACCGGATCAATCTGGATAGCGGCGCAGGTTATGGCAAAGCCCTGACTGCCGCTGTATTCGAGGGCACCGTTTGCTGGGTTCTGGGCGATAACGGACGCACCCCTTTACGACCTGAAAACAGTCTCTAATCCTTGCGGATAACGCCCGTGATCGCCGCCGCGCCCAGCGCGGTCACGATCCAGCCCAACCCTTTGGCAAACCAGCGCAGCCACCAGCCGATCCGGCCCAGCGGGCTGCGGGATGTGGATGGCGCCCATGCGCTTTCCTCGCCTAAGTTAACAATCGGGATCACCAGATCGGCGGCATAGGCAAAGCCGGAGAATGTTTCCCAATCCTGCCCCGCCTGCCCGGGTTGCGACCAGAAGGCGGCCGGATTTTCGGGGTGGGTTTCGGTGGCTTCGACCCATTCTTTGGATACCAGAATAGGGGCGGAATTCGGGGTCATGTCGCCCGCCTCCCAGACCGCGCGGTAAAACAGCCCCAGACCGATGATCAGAATCAGCGCCAGCCCGACCGAGCGCACCGGCCTATACCCGTAACCAATGGTAAACCGCAAAACCGGATCGGTTATCACCGACAGCAACCAGCGCACCGGCCGCCCGTCCTGTTTCAATATTCGGCGGTTCTCGGCCCGTTGCAGCCGTTCCTTGTGCATCAGCACTGTGCGGGCATCGTTGCGGTGACCCATCTGGTCCAATACATAGGCCAGCTGTTCAAACGGCTGGGTGGTGAAGGGCGTGCCGACGGGGCGGCGGTCCAGCCATGCCAGACGCGAAGCCACCGAGGTATCGGTATGACGCGAAAAATCCTTGTAGCGAAAGCCGTCCAGCCGCACCGGATAATTCGCCCCCGGCCCCGCCGGTTCATCCTTTAGCCGCGCCACCTGCGCGCCGGCCAGATTGACAATCCCGCGCGATACCTGATTGTCCTGAAAATACAGCAAGCCCCCTATCCGCGCCCGCGCAAGCGACAGGGCTATGTCGCTGCCGTGTTCCTCGGTTGCGCCAAATACGGCATCGCCCAGTGCGGCATGCATCGGCGAAATGGCCGTGTTAGAGACGAAAAAGTCATGCTCGACCCGCGCCGAGGAAAAGAACAGACTGCCGTTAGCGGTTAACGTCGTGGCCCCATCGCCGTAAGGGTAATTCCCCAGAAAAACCGACCCTTCAACCCGCAGCGAAGGCGCGAAAACCGCATCCTGTCCGGTGGGGTTGATCACCAGATCGCACAGTTGCAAATCGCCTTTGATCCGCGCACCGGCAAGACCGATTTCTCCGCCAACCTGTGTTCCCCCGCGCATATATACGGAACCGGTAAAACTGGCGTTGTCCGCCGACAGTCCCTTGATGTGGCACCCCGATATATGCAGCCCGCGCAGGCTGGCGTTGACCAGCGTCAGGGGCTCGTCAATCCGGCAACGGGTCAGGGTGATGTCGCGGGCGCAATCGCTGCCTTGCAGATCCAGCGTGCCCTTAATCCACGCCCCGCGCAGGCGCAGGCCCTTTTGGTCCAGATCGACCCCGCCCATCAGGATATAGCGGATCAAGGCAGCACGGATGGTGCAATCCGGTGTGGATTCGAGCGGCAGTTCGCCATCCCCCACCATGATACGGGCGGGGCTGGCACATTCCGCCAGCAGCTTTTCTTCGGCGGGTGTCAGCGGGTCAAAGGATTTGATCGTTACCATGGGCTTAAAGTGACATGCACCATGATGTTGGGCAAGCCTTTACCCTTTGGCCGCCTTCATCGCCTGTTCCAGCACCTTGCGGTCACCAATGTGGTTAGCCAGCAGCAAGATCAGACGGGCATTGATCGCATCCGATTCCTCTTTGCTGTGGCCATCATGCAGGGCCAGCAGATCGGCATAGAAATCATCGGCACCTTTGATATTCGGGGTGGTGATCAGATCGGTCATTTACTTGCCTTTCTGCATAGTGGCGGTTTTCAGAGCATCCAGAACGGCGGCTTTGTCATAATTTTGCCAGCGAGCCGCAACGTGTTGGTCGGGGCGCATCAGATAGACAGCGGATTTCGCATCACCCAGATAACGGGTGGCAAATTCAGGGCTTTCATCAGGGGACAGGTGGATAATTTCAGTCTCTATTCCGCCGATATCAAGCGCCTCATCCACCTTGTCGCCAATCACCAGCAACTGGAACCGGTTCCCCAGCCCGTCCAGCAACCAGCCACCCTTTAGCGGCGCATCCACAGCAGGCGAGCCGGGGCGCAGAGCCACAGGCAGCGACTCATCATCCGGCCCGTTCAGAACCGAACCATCATAGGTGCAGGGCACCGACAGGCGGCCCGAATTCACCAGCGGGCGGGCGAATTCGTAATGTTCGGACAGGTCCAGAACCGCATCGCGGAATACACGGCTGATGTCGGATTTCGGCGTGATAAAATCGGTCGAACGGCTGGAGTTCAGAATATTTTCATCCGCACCATACACCCGCTCGTCACTATAGGTATCCAGCAGGGCATCGGGCGCCTTGCCCTCCAGCACCAGCTTCAGCTTCCAGGCCAGATTGTCGGTATCCTGCAACCCGCTGTTGGCGCCGCGCGCCCCGAACGGCGAAACCTGATGCGCGGCGTCACCGGCGAACAGAACGCGGCCATGGCGGAATGCCTCCATCCGACGGCACTGGAAGGTATAGATCGAGACCCACTCCAGCTCGAACTTCGCATCCTCGCCCAGCATCGCCTTCAGGCGCGGAATCACGTTTTCCGGCTTCATTTCCTTATCGCGGTCGATGTCCCAGCCCAGTTGCAAGTCGATCCGCCAGACATTATCGGGCTGTTTGTGCAACAAGGCCGATTGGCCACGGTTAAAGGGCGGGTCAAACCAGAACCAGCGTTCGGTCGGGAAATCGGCCTCCATGACCACATCGGCAATCAGGAAGTTGTCCTCGAACACACGGCCCACGAAATCCAGCCCCAACATCCGGCGGGTCGGGGAATTGGCACCATCACAGGCGATCAGCCAGTCCGCTTCCAGCAGATATGAGCCATCCGACGTTTCCACCTCGATTGTGGCGTGATCATCATGAGTGCCGATCGCTTCGACCCGGTTTTTGCCGCGCAATTCAATCGGCTTGCCATCCGCCTGCAATTCGCGGACGCGGTTCACCATGTATTCTTCCAGATAATACTGTTGCAGATTGATAAAGGCGGGGTTTTTGTGGCCATCCTCGTCCAGCAGGTTGAATTTATAGACCTCGCGGGTATCAAAGAACACCTTGCCAGTGTCCCAGACCACGCCCTTGTCGACCATCGGTTCGCCACAGCGCAGACGGTCCAGAATTTCCAGCGGGCGTTTGGCAAAACAGATCGCGCGGGATCCGAAGGACACCTTGTCGTTGTCATCCAGAATAACCACCGGCACGTCCTGTTGTGCCAGATCAATCGCCACGCCCAGCCCGATCGGGCCGGCCCCGATCACCACAACAGGATGGCGGACGGGCCTGGTTTTGTCCTGATCCTTTGACCGTTTGTACGGATACATCGGGGTTTCAAAGATTTTGCTCATGGTGGTTATTCCCTGTATTTCGCCGGATTAGTGACTGTTTTTCAGCCCTGAAGCGCCTCCCACATTTCGATATCGCGCTGGGCGGTCCAGATGCGGGGTGTGTCGATGCCGCGAGCTTCGTCATAGGCGCGGGCGACGTTGAAGGGCAGGCAGTGCTCGTAGATGGCATAGTCGCTGAACTTGGGGTCACATTCGGCACGAACCGCATCCCATGCCTCTTTCAGGCTGCCACCGCGCGCGGCAACACGGGCGGCGGGGCGATAGGTGCTTTCAACAAAATCCAGCGTGCTTTCAAGGGCTGCGGCCACCTTGGCCCGCCCGATCAGGGCATCCCCGCGACCCGGCGCAATGCTGACCGGATCAAAGCTTGCGATGTTTTCCAGCGTCTCGCCCCAGTCGGCAAAATGGCCGTCCCCGCAGTAACAGGCCGAATGGTATTCGACGATATCACCGGTGAACATCACCTCGGCATCGGGCACCCAGACCACCGCATCCCCTGCCGTATGGGCGCGGCCAAGATGCATGATGTCAACGCGGCGATTGCCCAGATAAACGGTCATCGAATCGGAAAATGTGGTGGTTGGATAAGTCAGGCCGGGGATGCTCTCGTGGCCTTCAAACAGACGGGGAAAACGTTGGAATTCACTGTCCCAATCCTCTTGGCCGCGTTCGACAACCATGGCGCGCGCCGCGTCCGACATGATAATTTCCGGCGCGCCATAAGCCGATGCGCCCAGCACCCGAACGGCGTGGTAATGCGTTAGAACCAGATGGGAAATCGGCTTGTCCGTCACCTTGCGGATCTCCGCGATCACCTTTTCGGCCAGTCGCGGGGTGGCCTGTGCCTCGATCACCATGACGCTTTCGTCCCCGATGATCACGCCGGAATTCGGGTCGCCCTCGGCTGTGAATGCCCACAACCCGTCGCCGATTTCAACAAAGCTGGTCTTTTTCTCGGTCATGTCGCCTTGCGATGCGAATGCTTTGGCCATGTGGTCTTTCTCCTGATTTTAACTAGACAGCGGTGTGCTGCTGTGATTCTGTGCCTGTATGAGTATTAACAGACGTAATTTTCCGTATTGGCTTGTTTTCGCCATTATCCTTGCAACCGCCGGCATTCTTTATTCGATGGGCCGTGTGCTGATCTGCAAATGCGGCACGGTCAAACTGTGGTATTTCGCGCTGAATACCTCGGAAGGGTCGCAGCATCTGTTTGACTGGTACAGCCCCAGCCATCTGATACACGGGATTCTTTTCTACGCCATCCTTTGGCTGGTTGCGCGGCGGCTGGATGTCGGCTGGCGGTTGGTGATCGCCACGATCGTCGAATCCGCTTGGGAAATTATGGAAAACACCAATGCGGTGATTGAGCGTTATCGCGAGGTCACCATTTCGCTGGATTATTTCGGCGACAGTGTGGTCAATTCGATGGCCGATATTTTCGCGATGCTGGTCGGTTTCTGGCTGGCGCGGCGGTTGCCGGTCTGGGCCAGCGTGGCAATTGTGATCGGGTTCGAGGTGCTGACCACCGCGTTGATCCGCGATGGGCTGACGCTGAACATCGTCATGCTGCTGTATCCGCTGGATATTATCCGCGATTGGCAGGCGGCGCTTTAGGGCCGGATATGTGGCTCTAACCCGCACTATTCGAACGGGTTTTTCACTGCCGGCAGGATTGTCCCGCGACATTCGCCAAAGCCGATGCGGTAGCCATCCCCCTGCGCGTGGCCCTTCAGGGTCAGGGTATCCCCATCCTCGATAAAGCTGCGGGTTTCGCCGGTGTCCAGTGTAAACGGCTCGCGCCCCGCCCAGCTGAGTTCCAGCAATGAGCCGAATTCATCCTTGGTCGGGCCGGAAATGGTGCCGGACCCCAGCAAATCACCTGCGTTCATTTCACAGCCACATACCGCGTGGTGGCACAGTTGTTGCGCGGCGGAGTAATACATCCGGCTGTAATTGGTGCGGGTGATGGTGGTGGCTTTGGCGGCGTCTTTGGGCTGCATGGTGACTTCCAGATTTATGTCATAAAGGCCGGGTTTATTTTCGGCCAGATAGGGCAGCAGTTCCTTTTCGCGCGGCGGCGTAGCGGTGCGGAAATCCTCCAGCGCGGCAGCAGTCACGATCCACGGGCTGATTGTGGTGCCGAAGGCCTTGCCCTGAAACGGGCCAAGCGGCTGATATTCCCAGCCCTGAATATCGCGCGCGGACCAGTCGTTCAGCAGCACATAGCCGAAAATCATCGCGTCAGCCTGATCCACACTAATCGGTTGTCCCATGGTTGATCCTGTGCCGACAATCGCGCCCATCTCCAGTTCGATATCCAGCCGTTTGCACGGCCCGAACGAGGGCATCTCGGTATCCGGTGCTTTGGTCTGACCCAGCGGGCGGTGAATATCGGTGCCCGACACCACCACGGTTGAGGCGCGGCCGTTATAGCCGATCGGGATATGCAGCCAGTTAGCGGGCAGGTCGGGCGAGCCGCGCATGATCGACCCCATATTCTTGGCGTGCTGCATACCGGCATAGAAATCGGTGTATTCGGACACGGCAACGGGCATATGCAGGGTGGCACCGGATTGCGCCACCAAATGTGGCTCTAACGCTGCCTGTTTTTCGGATCCCTCGGCCAAAGCCGCAGTCAGATCTGCACGGAAAGCGGCCCATGCCTCGGCGCCCAATTCCATAAAATCGTTCCAGAACGGCACGTCGAACACGGGCACATCTGCGGGCGTCAGAACCCCGGCTTCTTCGGCGGCGGTAACATCCAGAATCATATCGCCAATGGCCACGCCGCAATGGGCGTCGCTATCGCCAATGGAAAACACGCCATAAGGCAGGTTGTTCAGCGGGAAATCGGTGTCGGCGGAATTGGCCGAAGTGATCCATGATTTAAGCAGGTTGGACATTATGGTTCCTCAGATCTGTGCGTCAGGTTGGTTTTCGGGCCGTGCCGCATCGAATGCGGGCAGGGCCAGACAGTTTTGTTCTATTTCGGTCAGGCGGGCATATGGGGTCAGGTCCAAGTCCCAGCGCCGCGCGTTATAATACTGTGCCACAAGGCAAATGTCCGAAAATCCCGGCATGTCGCCAAAGGCAAAGGGCGTATCATCGCGCACCATCTGTTGCAGCGCATCGAAACCCGTCCTCATCCAGTGGCGCATCCATTCGGCTTTGTCCTCTGGCGTTGCACCGAATGTCTTGCCCAGATGCTGCACCACGCGCAAATTGTTGACGGGGTGAATATCGGCGGCCACAACCAAAGCGGCGGCTTTGACATGGGCGCGCTGCACCGGATCAGACGGCAGCAGGGGCGGCTCGGGGTTGGTGATATCCAGATATTCGCAGATCGCCAGTGACTGGGTCAGGGGCGTGCCGTCATCCAGAATTAAAGTCGGCACCAGATGTGCCGGGTTCAAAGCTACATAATCCGGCGCATGTTGCCGGCCACCATCCGCAACCAGATCAACCGGCACCGTTTCATAGGCAATCCCCTTCATGTTCAGCGCAATGCGGACACGGTAGGCGGCGGTTGATCTCCAATAGGAATAGAGCCTCATTTCACCCCCTTGGTGCCATCGAATTTCTTTTCCAGATCGACCCAGCAGTCCACATAATCATCCTGCACCGGTGCCTCGTAAGCGGCGAAATCGGTCAGGTGTTGCGGGAAGCGGGTCTCGAACATAAATGACATGGTGTTGTCCAGAAACTCGGGCTTCAGATCGGCGTTGCTGGCCCCCTCGAATGCGTCACGGTCGGGGCCGTGCGGGATCATCATGTTGTGCAGGCTCATGCCACCGGGAACAAAGCCTTCGGGCTTGGCGTCATAGATGCCGTAAATATTGCCCATCAGTTCGGACATGATGTTCTTGTGATACCATGGTGGGCGGAAGGTGTTTTCCGCCACCATCCAGCGTTCGCGAAACAACACAAAGTCGATATTCGCAGTGCCCGGCGTGCCCGAAGGCGCGGTCAGCACGGTGAAAATCGACGGGTCGGGGTGGTCAAACAGGATCGCGCCGACGGGGGAAAAGGTGCGTAGATCGTATTTGCAGGCGGCATAGTTGCCGTGCCACGCAACCACATCCAGTGGCGAGTGATCGATAAAGGTTTCGTGGAATTGCCCGCCCCATTTGATGATCACGCGGCTGTGCGCCTCGCGATCCTCGAATGCCGCCACGGGCGTTTTGAAATCGCGCGGGTTGGCAAGGCAGTTGGCACCGATTGGCCCGCGCGATGGCAGATCGAATTTCTGGCCATAATTCTCGCAAACAAACCCGCGGGCGGGGCCATCGATCAGTTCCACCCGAAACACCATACCACGCGGCAGGATGGCGATTTCCTTTGGCTCCAGATCAATGATGCCCAGTTCGGTGCAAAACCGAAGCCGTCCCTCTTGCGGAACCACCAGCAGTTCGCTGTCGGCAGAGTAGAAATATTCATCCTGCATCGATTCAGTGATCAGGTAGACATGGGTCGCCATCCCGACCTGCGTATTCACATCCCCCGCCGTGGTCATCGTGCGCATACCGGTGACAAAGGTCAGTTTTTCATCCCCGTGCGGCACCGGATCCCAGCGGTATTGGCCCAGCGACAGGGTGTCGGGATTGATGTTCGGCGCGGATTTCCAATAGGGCATTTCAATCCGCGCAAAACGCGACACATGCCGCACCGAGGGGCGGATGCGATAGCACCATGTGCGTTCATTCTGCCCGCGCGGCGCAGTGAACGCCGTGCCGGACAGTTGTTCTGCATAGAGACCATATTCGCAATTCTGCGGGCTGTTCATCCCTTGGGGCAGGGCACCAGGCAAGGCTTCGGTTTCGAAATCATTGCCAAATCCGGGCATATATCCATCAGTGGTTCCGCATGCGGAATTGGCACGGGTCATCCCGTGGTCTGTCCTGTCCTTTGTCATGGGCGCGTCTCCAGTCAGCGATCAAGGCGTTTCCTGCGGGCACCCTATCGTTGCAAATGCAACGAAGTCAAGCGCTGTGGACGGTTGATTACTCATGCGATACATGTGTTCATTGCAAATGTAACAAACACGCGGAGTTCCTGTTGAGCGATTTTGATCTGGACGCATTCCTGCCCTATCAGCTGTCGGTTCTGGCCGCACAGGTCAGTCACGGGTTTGCGGCCCTGTATAAACAGAGGTTCGGCATCACCCTGCCGGAATGGCGCGTGGTCGCGCATCTGTCGCACACAGGACGGGTCAGCGTGCGCGAGATCCATCAGCGTGTGGCGATGGACAAATCCAAAGTATCGCGCGCCGCTTCACGGCTCGAGGTCGCGGGTTATGTCAGCAAGCGGATCAACGAGGGCGACCGGCGGCTAGTCGAACTGGAGCTGACCGAAAAGGGCCACGCGATGATCAATGAACTGGCCCCGATCGCCAAGGAATACGAGGCCAGCGTTCTGGCCACTTTGGGTGATCATTCCCCCTGCTTTCGGGCAGCGTTAGAGACACTTTTGAAGGAAAAAGCAAATGACTGACATCGTTATTCTGGGCAGCGCCCGCACTGCAATCGGCACATTTGGCGGGGCTTTGGCAGGGATCGCCCCGACAACATTGGCGGCAACCGCCTCGAAGGCGGCAATGGCGCGGGCAGGGATTGATCCGGCGTTGATCGAACATGTGGTGTTTGGCAATGTGATCAACACTGAACCGCAGGATATGTATCTGGGCCGCGTCGCCGCAATGCAGGCCGGTGTGCCCGAATCCGTGCCAGCCATGAACGTCAGCCGCCTGTGTGGGTCCGGCGCGCAGGCCATCGTTTCCTCGGCGCAGATGCTGATGCTGGGGGATGCCGATTTCGCATTGGCCGGTGGCGCCGAAAACATGAGCCGCGCGCCCTATATAACGCCCGCCGCCCGCTGGGGGCAAAAAATGGGGGATGTGAAATCCATGGATATGCTGCTGGGCACTTTGAACTGCCCGTTCGGTTCGGGCCATATGGGGGTGACGGCGGAAAACGTGGCGGCGCAATATGACATTTCCCGCGAGGAACAGGATGCCTTTGCGCTGGAAAGCCAGACGCGGGCGGCCAAGGCGATTGATGCGGGGTATTTCGAGGATCAGATCGTGCCGGTCGAAGTGAAGGTGCGCCGCGAGGTGGTGGAGTTCAAGGTGGACGAACACCCCAAGGCCACATCCGCCGAAGCCCTTGCCAGTCTGCGCCCCGCGTTTCAGAAGGACGGCACGGTGACGGCGGGCAATGCCTCGGGCATCAATGACGGCGCGGCGGCTTTGGTTCTGGCGCGGCGTGGTGCGGCGGAAAAGGCCGGTTTAGAGCCTATTGCCCGTGTCCTGGGCTATGCCCACGCCGGTGTTGCACCCGATGTGATGGGGATCGGGCCGATTCCGGCTGTTCAAAATCTGCTGGAAAGAACGGGCCTATCAGTCGATGATTTCGACGTGATCGAATCCAACGAAGCCTTTGCCGCACAGGCGCTGGCGGTGAACAAGGTTCTGGGGCTGGATCCGGCACGCGTAAACCCGAACGGCGGCGCGATTGCGCTGGGGCATCCGGTAGGGGCCACCGGCGCGCTGATCACGGTCAAGGCGCTGTATGAACTGGAGCGGATCGGCGGCAAACGGGCACTAATCACCATGTGTATCGGTGGTGGTCAGGGGATTGCACTGGCGATAGAGCGGATTTAATTTAGCCGGATTTCTGCCCGTGCGGACCGCCCCTTTGCGTCAATCACCGACAGGGTGATGAAACCGGCACCCTCGGTTTCCAGCAGGGATTGCCGCTCATAGGTGGCCACGGCAAAGGGTTTGCCATTGGCCAGCCATGTGAACGGCGCCACCCCGTCGCGCACCTTGACCACCAGAAAACCGCCGTCTGCTTCCACCTCGGATCCATCCGGCGGGAAGGCGACGGTGGGGGCGTCTTTTGGCTTTTCAAACAGCGCGTTGCGGCCACGGAACCGTTGCAGCGGCTGCGGCAAATCGGCGTTGCTGATCGTCAGCGCGGCAGGTGGTGGCGAGGGCAGCGGGGTTAGCGCGGGTTTGATGCGGCTGAACACCTCGAACAACACAGGCGCGGCCAGACCGCCACCAAAGGCACCGGGCACCGGCGTGCCATCGGCGCGGCCCAACCAGACGCCGACCACATGTTGCCCGTCAAACCCCAGCGCCCAGGCATCGCGGTGGCCATAGCTGGTGCCGGTTTTATAGGCCAGCCGGTTGCGCGGCGCATTGGGTGGCGGCGCAAGACCCGACAGGATGTCCGCCACATACCACGCGGCCACGGGGGAAATCAGGTTTCTGCCGATTTCCCCTGTATTAGAGCCGCTTTTCCAAATCAGTGGGCGCGGTTTACCGCCATTGGCAAGGCCCGCGTATAGCTGCACCATATCCGTCAGCGTCACCCCCAACCCGCCCAGCGCAATCGCAAGGCCGGGTTTGCCGCCGGGCACCACGGGGTCCATACCCGCGCGTCGAAGGGCAGACATCAGGTTGGCGGGGCCGATGGCCTCGGTCAGTTTGATCGCTGGGATGTTCAGCGACAGTTGCAAGGCACGACGGATGCGGATGGTGCCACGGAATTTGCCGTCGAAATTCTGCGGAACGTAAGCACCGAAGGCGGTTGGCACATCGTCAATCAGGGTTTCGGGGTGGGCCAAGCCCTGATCAAACGCCATGCCATAGACCAGCGGTTTCAGGGTCGAGCCGGGCGAGCGCAGGGCGCGGGTCATATCGACAAACCCCAACCGGCTGTCGGCGCGATAGGCGGCAGAGCCAACCGAGGCAAGAATTTCGCCCGTCGTATGATCGGCCACCAGAATGGCGATGGACAGGTCATCGCCCTTGCCCTGAAGCGCGGCTGCGGCAAGGGTTTCAAGTTGCCGTTGCAGGGTGGCGTCCAGCGTCAACTGGCGGGCATTTTCGGCCACCGCGCGGTCAGCCATATGCGGGGAGAGGGCCGGAAAAGGGTGCTTTTGCGCTGGAATAGGCTCTGACCCGGCCGTTTTTGCCATGTCGCTATCCAGCACACCTGCCGACAGCATCCGCTCCACCACACGGGTGCGGGCGGCGCGGGCGGCGTCACGGTAGCGATCGGGGCGGCGGACCTCGGGGGCCTGTGGCAGAGCCACCAGCAGTGCGGCTTGGGCAGGGGTCAGGCGGCGCGGCTCTTTGCCGAAATAGGCGCGGGTTGCGGCGCGGACCCCTTCCAGATTGCCACCAAATGGCGCGCGGTTCAGGTAAAGCGTCAGGATTTCATCCTTGCTTAACCGCCGCTCCAGCGCCAGCGCCAAACGGATCTGGCGCAGTTTTCCGGCCCATTTGCCGGTTGTGCCATCTTCCAGCAGTCGGGCGGTCTGCATGGTCAGGGTCGAGCCGCCGGAAACGATTTTTCCCTGTGTCAGAGCCTGATATGCGGCCCGCAGCATCGCCACCGGATCAACACCCGCGTGGCTGTAGAACCGCTTGTCCTCGTAAGCGATCAGCATTTTGATATAGGTCGCATCCACCGCGTCCAGCTTGGTGCGCAACCGCCAGCGCCCGTCGGCTACCGTATAGGCGCGCAGCAGTGTGCCGTTGCGGTCCAGAACCTCGGCCGAGGTTTCGGCGGCAAGAGGCGGCAAAACCGTTGAATCGACCCAATCGTCAAACGCATCCCGCGCCGCTGCCGTTATGAACAGCAGCAGCGCGAGGGTTAATAGGGCGTGACGCCGGATCATTCGGTGACCGTGATTTGCCCCGCATCCGAAACCGCACGGTAGATCGGGCGATACATGTCTTCGACACTGGCTGCGGGGTGATGATAGCTGCCCGGCGAAATGGCGCGCACAATATAGGCCAGATCAAAGGGTTTATCACTGCGCCAGTCCACAGCGGCAAGGAAGCGATCCGCGCGGAATTCGGAGTTCTGCACATCCGCATTGGATTCCAGCCAGTCAAGGCTGCGCACATCCCCCGAGGAAACCAGACCGGGGTTGTCGATCTCGAACCCGGCGGGCAGCGGGTCATTTACCATCAGGCGGCCTTCGGAATCATTGAAGGGGCTGATGGTCAGCACCACCACCAGACGGGTGCCGACAGGGTGGCCCGAAGGATCAACCGGTTCACCTTCCAGCGTGTAATAGCTGCGCTTGATCGCATAGCCGTAACCGCTGGCCGGTTCGGGCTGCTCCGGCACGCCGAAGGTGGTCAGGGTGACAGGCTCATCCCGGTTCGAGCCATTGCGGATGGCGAGACCGGCCGCCGTTGCCCCGTCTTTCAGCACACGGACCATCGGGCCGGTAACGGCTTGGCCATTCACGGTAAAGCCCTGCATGTTCGGATCATTCAGCAGCGCGCGCACTGCCATCAGCGACCACATGGATTCCTGTGTGGAATGGTAGCGGTCGTTGGCATATGCGGTGGACACCCGATGCGCCAGATCGCCGGTATCAATCGCGTTGCTGCCCGCGTCCACGGCCAGCGCCAGAACGGCAGCGGCATCGCGCATGTTGGTGCCGTAATCCGAGCGCCAGTATTGCGTTTCCTCACGGCCCCAACTGCGGCCGATCATTCGGCCCGCGCGGGCGAACATATCGTCGGCACGCGGTTGATCGCCATAGCTGGCCAGGGCCGCGCCGATCTGGGCAACGGCCAGCGGCGTGGCAAAATCACCCGCCTTTTCATCGGCGTAATAGCGCAGATCACCCATATTCGCCGCCCCTTCGCGGGCCAGAACGAACAGGGCATAGGCCACCTCCTCGCCACCCTTGTCGAAGTCGGGGGCATAGTTGACGCGGTTGCGCAGGTTATCAATGGCGGACCGGAAGGCGCGGTCGGGCACATCAAAGCCTTTGGCGCGGGCGCGGCTCAGAAAATCGGTGACATAGCTGGCCAGCCACAGGTCATCCGATCCCGGCCCCCACAGACCAAACCCGCCGTTACTGGCCTGATTGCTGAGCACCCGTTCAATCGCCTGATCCACCCGTTCGGCGATTTTGTCACGATCGCCAAGGCCCATCACCTGCGCCACTTCGTTCAGATACAGCAGTGGCATGGCGCGGGATGTGGTTTGCTCGGTGCAGCCATAGGGATAGCGATCCAGTGCCGCCAGCAGGCCGGGGGCATCGAACTGCGCCAGTG
The DNA here is from genome assembly GCF_003544895.1 of Profundibacter amoris. Lineage (GTDB taxonomy): Bacteria > Pseudomonadota > Alphaproteobacteria > Rhodobacterales > Rhodobacteraceae > Profundibacter > Profundibacter amoris. The sequence goes on along the minus strand of NZ_CP032125.1, from coordinate 25,028 downwards.
GACCTGCGGACAGGATGGCCGATCCGGTGCCGGGTCTGAATTCGGCAAACAGGTTATCATCCAGCGTAAAGCTATCGCCCGCGTTCAGGGTAAAGCGGCGGGTAAAGGAAACCTCGGGATCCAGCGATTGCACCGCAATGGTCAGCGGTTTGTTCAACACTTTGCCATCCGGTGTAGTCAGGCTGACGTTGATCTTGTGGGTGCCGATATCGGTGGCCGTGATCTGCACCGAAAAGGTTGCCTTTTGCAAATCGCCAAGGGTGAATTCGGCAGGCACATCGCTGGTGCTGACCGCAACACCCTGCCCCCAGATTTCCAGCCCCATTTTGCCCGAAGGCCCAGTGGCGTGGGTGATTTCCAGCAACATGCGGGATGTATCACCCGGCGCAAGGAACCTCGGCAAGCTGGCGGTAAGGACCACGGGATCGCGCACCAGAACGTCTTTTTCCGCCTTGCCCACACCGGATGTCGTCCAGACCACGGCCATCAGGCGCACGGTGCCGTTGAATTCGGGCATATCGAAGGTGGCACGGGCAATACCGTTTTCATCCACCTGAACGGGGCCACTGAAATAGGCAACCAGTTCTTCGGTGGGCGGCGGTGCCTGCATACCCATTTCCGCACCGGCATCCCCGCCGGAACGGATAGCACCCATCGCGCCGTTCATCCCGTCAATCAGCCGGCCGTAAACATCGCGGATGCCCATGCCCAGTTTGCGTTGGCCGAAGTAATGCTCCGGCGCATCGGGGCTTTGGAACCCCGTCAGGTTCAGGATGCCGACATCGACAGCGGCAATGGTGGCATAGGCAGTCTCGCCTGCCTTCACCCCGTCCACCTTCAGTGTCACCTGCATCGGGGCGCGCGGGGCGGATTCACCGGCCATGTCGAAGGCGGCCGTCAACCGGCGATCCCCCGGATCGACCGGCGCATAGGACAGGCCCAGCGCGCGGGCGGGGTTATGGCCGGCGGCCACATCCATCGGGCGGATCACGGTGGCCGTGACATAAGCGCCAGCGCCCCATTTATCGGTCACCGGCAGCGGGATCAGGTTTTCACCCTGCACCACATCCACCACTTTCATGTCGATCAGGTGGTTTGACATCACCGTCACCAGCGCCTTGCCCGCGTAACGGGGCACAATGCGCAGGGTAGCGGTTTCGCCGGTTTTATAGGCGGGCCTGTCCAGCGATACTTCCAGCGTATCGGGGGTCGAGGCCGCATCGGCCGAGGCATACCAACCGGCATAGAAGCCGGTCGAGGAGGCCAGATAGGTCCCGTCGGCACGTTCCACCACCAGTTCGTATTCGCCCCAGTCAACGGGGGCCTCGATGGTAACCGGCTCGCCGTTCAGGTCAGCGGTGCCGCCAGCCACACGCTTGCGGGTCTGGATTTCTTCCCAGTTCCAGTTGCCGTATTGCCGATACCACTGGTAACGGGTTTCAATCCGGTTCACGGTCCATTTCACCTGCATCGGGGTTTGTGCCTCGTCCTGATCAATCGCGATGATCTGGAAAGTGGCGGCGGAACCTTCGGCCACCACATCGTCAAACATCGGTTTGATACCGATCATCGGGCCATCAGGGGCAAGGCGTTGGGTGATGCGGCGTTCAACCGGACGGCCTGAACCTTCGGCAATCCGCACGGTAAAGCGCGCTTCCAGCGGCTGGCCCGTCGCCTCGACATCGGGGAAAGTCACGGGGATGCGGGCAAACCCGTTTTCATCGGTGCGCAGATCGGACGGCAGGGTTTTCACCGACGGATTCAGCCGCTCGTTATAGCGGCCGAAACTGTAGCCGGGGTAGGATTTCAAACCGTCACTGGCACGCACCATCACCTCGCCTTCGATCGGCAGATCGGCACCGGGGGCGCCGAACAGGTAACGCGCCTCGGCGGTCAGCATGGTGCCTTCGGACAGGCGCAGTGGCTCGAACGGCAATGTCAGATCGAAATCAATGCGTTCGGGCAGGAAATCCTCGATCAACACGGTGGTGCTGGCCAGCGCGGGGGCATCCACATCGGTGAACAACTCAAGCCGCCAAGTGCCACGCGGCACGCGGGGACCGGTGGGCAGGTTGAAGATGTGGCCACCGGCGCGCTCATCGGCAGCGGTCGAAACCTGACGGCTGTATTCCACCCCGTCGGGGCGGGTCAGGATTGCGGTCAGCGGCAGGCCGATGATGGCGTCAGCGGTGGCGTCGCGGGTCAGGGCGGTGACATTGATCACCTCGCCCGCGTGATAGGCCCCGCGATCGGTGGTCATGAACACGTCGATATGTTTGGCCGGCTCGCGCCCCTCGACCCCGCGATCGGACAGGTCGAATTCGGGATCAGTCAGCGACAGGAATGCAATATCCTCGTCCCCGTCCCTGGCGATAATCAGCGCCGGTTTCGCCCCGCCTGTGCCGCGTGCCAGAGCATCGGGGAAACGGGCGTAACCGCGTGAATCCGTCTCTAACTCGGCCAAAACAGCATTGGCACGGGACAACAGGGTGACAGTTATCCCCTCGCGTGGCTCGGCATCACCCAAACCACGGACAAAGACATGAACGCCATCCGCGCCGCTCATGGTGGCCAGACCCAGATCGGACAGCACGAACCATTGGGTCGCGGGCGGGTTATCATAGGGATCGGCCCCCGGAACACCGGCCTGCAACGCATAGATGCCCGGCGGCATATCATTGATCACCTCGCCCATCGGCAGGCGGGTGGTCATGTCCTGATTCAGCGACATTTTCACCTCGCCGGTGCCGCGCCAGATTTCCTCGGCCACCTGATTTGCAAAATTCTGGATCTCCCATTGCGACAGCGGGTTTCCGAAATACCCATCCTGAATCGCCCGCAACAGATTGCGGTCGCTGACACGGCGCAACACCAGTTCCAGTTCGGTCACATTGACCGTCTGCACGGGAATACCCGCATCGGCGGATTTCGGCAGCACATAGGCGCGACCCGGGAAGGTCACAGTCGGGCTGCGGTCATTGACATAGAGCGACAGCTTGACCGGTTCCAGCAATGTCTCGCCCGATTTCGCAGGCAATCCGGCCCGCAATACCATGTCATAGCGTTTGCCGTGTTCAACGCCGGATACGCACAGACGGTTATCGCTGGCTTCAACAGACAGGCCGGTTGCGGACAGACGAACGTAAGGGGTGTAATCGACAGCTTTGTCCAGAGGCTCGGAAAACTGTGCGCAGATACGCGGCTCGGCCAGATCGCTTTCGATGTCATGGTCCGCAACCTTCAGGCCGTATTTGTCGATGGCATATTGCAGTTTCTCCATCACCTTCTGGGACGGGGAAATGCCTTCGGCCAGTCGCAGCGCCTTTAACATTTCGCGATTGCGCCCGTTTAGTTCCAGTGCGTCGGCCAGTGCTAGCAGGGATGATACCTTGTCCCCATCGGATGCACTGCGCAGATAGGCATTGACCGAAGCCAACAACGCGCGCGCCTTGTTGCGGCGTTTGTCGCTATAGTCTCCGGAACGGTTGTTCATTGCTGCACGAGAATATTCCACCCAAAGTCCGGGCATATCCGACAGGGTGATGGACGCGCCAAAATATCTCTGTGCCAGCGAGGGCTGTGCGTTACGGCCCATCCGCCAAAGGGAAATGGCATCTTCGCCCATTGTGTCGTAAAGCCGCGCCATTTCGATTGCAAAATCCTTGGCTGCCTGAAAATCCTCGGGGCGCAAAAAATTCAGTTCCGCCGCCCGTTCCGACGCTGCCGCAAGGACCTTGGAGTCAGTCAGCAACACACGGGCAGAAATGGCACCCTCGTAAGGTTGGGTTTCGTTCACATTGCTTTTGGGAAAACAGGAATTCGAACGCGCGTTGAACGTAAACGCCTGACAACGATCATCCGACAGACAGGCACGTTCGCAGGCAGGCAGGGTGGTATCAAAAAGCGATTGCAGGTCCGAGCCGTAAAAATCCACATCCCGCGTAATGGCAAGGCGGCGATCGGGGATCAGATCATTGGCCCAAAGGGATGTTGTGAACAAAATGAAAATGGCGACGGCTTTGACGACAAGGCGCATGAATAACCCTCCTTTAAAATAATGCGGGCATGGTCGCACAGTCCTGCAAAAGGCGCAATCGCAAGTTGGGTGAAAAAATCCGTTCCGGTTAAGCAGTTGTTCACCATGTTCATGGGATGTTTCCCCTTGAACACATCCAGTGACTCGGAGGGATGAATGGAACTGAGCGAAAAACTGGCACAGGAACGGCGCGGGCGTCTGGCGGCGGAACGGCTGCTGGAGCAGAAACAGAATGAACTGTTCAGCGCCAATTCACGGCTGGGGCAACATGCACGCGCGCTATCGGTGGAAATCATCGAAAAGCGCAACGAGGCCGAGGAACTAAAAGGCGAAAACACAAGGGTGCGTTCTGATCTGAAAACCGCCGAGCGCCGCTTGTGGGATTCGATCCAGACCATTCAGGACGGTTTTGCCGTATTCGATATGAACGACTGTATGGTGCACGCCAATGATTCCTATCTGTCGGTTTTCGACGGGCTTGAGGAAATCCGCCCCGGCGTCAGCTATGTGCGGATCGTTCAATTACTGGTCGAAGAAGGCATCGTTGATATCGGCAACAAAACCCCGATGGAATGGCGCGACAGCATGTTGACGCGCTGGCACACCGACCCGATTGAACCGCGCGTGATACGTCTGTGGAACGGCGAATACATCAAACTGGTCGATCGCCGCGCCAGCGATGGCGACACGGTGACGCTGGCCCTGAACATCACCGAACAAATCCGCCACGAGGCCGAGTTGAACAAGGCACGCGATAACGCCGAAGCCGCAAACCGCGCCAAATCGGCGTTTCTGGCCAACATGAGCCACGAAATACGCACGCCGATGAACGGGGTTGTGGGCATGGCCGACCTGCTGACAGACACGCCACTGGACGACGAACAGCGCCTCTATGTCGATACCATCAAGAATTCCGGCGAGGCCCTTTTGGTGATCATCAACGATGTGCTGGATTACTCCAAGATCGAGGCGGACAAACTGACGTTGAATTCCGAACCCTTCGATCTGGAACAATGCATCCATGAAATCGCCACGCTGTTGCAGCCCTCGGTTCAGGACAAGCCGGTCGAAATTCTGGTGGATTTCGATATGTTCCTGCCCACGCAATACATTGGTGATGCGGGCCGGATGCGCCAGATTCTGACCAACCTGATCGGCAACGCGGTGAAATTCACCCACGAAGGCCATGTGGCCATCCGTGTAGTCGGGCTGGACGCGGGAGATGGCAAAACGCGGGTGCATATCTCGATAGAGGACACCGGCATCGGCATCCCGCCCGAAATGATCGACCACGTCTTTGGCGAATTCAATCAGGTCGAGGACGAGCGCAACCGCAAATTCGAAGGCACCGGTCTGGGGCTGGCCATCACCAAACAACTGATCGAACTGATGGAGGGCGAGGTCTGGGTGGATTCGGTTGTGGGCGAAGGCTCCAGTTTCGGGTTTCACGTCACCCTGCCGGTCCATGAACCCGCGCTAATCGCACCGGACGATTCCCTGTCGCATATCAATCAGGCGCTGATCATCAGCCCGATGCGTGGTGCGGTTGAAATCCTGACAAAGCAACTGGCGCTGCTGGGGATCAAGGCACTTAGCTTTGATCGTTGCGATGTGGCGTTGGCGGCGGATTTCAAAAAGCCTGACATCGGGTTCGTTGACCAGATTTTGCTGGAAAAGGGGGGCAAGGGGCTGGCTGAAGGGCTGCATACCAAATTCCCAACGCTGCCTTTGGTCCTGCTGGGAACCGACCGCGAAATGCTGGGCGACAGTCCGGCGCTGGCAGTGCTGCAAAAACCGATTTTGCGGCGAGCCTTGTATGAAACGCTGCTGAATCTGGATGAATCCATACCGGATGAGGTGGAAGAAACACCCGTTCCCGAAGTCGAAATCGAGGAGGTGCCGGAAATTGCCGAAATCGAGCCACCCGTCGTCGAGGAACAGCAAACCAAACGCAAAATGCGTATTCTGGCGGCCGAGGACAACAAGACCAACCAGTTGGTATTCCGCAAGATGGTCAAGGATCTGGACATCGAATTGCAGTTCGCCAACAATGGTGTCGAGGCAGTGGAACTGTTTGAAACTTTCCGGCCCGATATGATCTTTATGGATATTTCCATGCCGATGATGGATGGCAAAGAAGCCACCCGCACAATCCGCGAGATCGAGGAAAAAACCGGCCTGCCCCGCACACCTGTCGTGGCCCTGACCGCGCACGCGATGGCGGGGGATGATACGGAAATTCTGGCGGCGGGGCTGGATTATTACCTAACCAAACCTCTGCGCAAGGCCGCGATTTGCGACAAGGTATCCGAACTGGCCCCCGAAGGGGTTTCGCCGGTGATGCCGGATCAGGCCTCGGGGTAATCCCGCAGGAAAACCCAGCGGTCGCCGTCAGACATGTCAGAATTGAACCGGTAACCACCGGTGTCGAAATCTTTCATCCCTTCGGGGTCGGTCAGCCGCCGTTCGATAATGAACCGCGCCATCGCCCCGCGGGCCTTTTTGGCGAAAAAGCTGACGATTTTCGGCGTGCCTGCCTTTTCCTCCATGAACACCGGCGTGATCACCCGCAGTTTCAGCGCTTCGCGGTCCACCGCGTCGAAATATTCCACCGAGGCGCAATTCACCAGCACGTCCGTGCCGATCTGCGCCGCCGCTTCATTCAGTGCCAGCGTGATCCGGTCGCCCCAGAATTCATACAGGTTCTTGCCGCGTGCGGTTTTCAACCGGCTGCCCATTTCCAGCCGGTAGGCCTGAATCAGATCCCGCGGGCGCAACAACCCGTAAAGGCCGGACAGGATGCGGAAATGATCCTGTGCCCAGTCCATTTCGTCCGCATCAAGCGTTGCGGCCTCAAGCCCCGTGTAGGTATCGCCGGAAAACAGCAGCGCGGCGGGTTTGGCGTTTTCAGGGGTGGAAACAGGCGCGAATGCGGCGAAACGATCGGCGTTCAGGCGGGCCAGTTTATCGCTGATTTTCATCAGCTTTTGCAGATCATCCGGCGTCAAATCCCGCGCATATTCCGCCAGCTCATTCGCCGCGTCCTGAAAGGCAGGCAGGCTTGCGTCCGGCAGCATGGCCGCCTTTTCGTTCAGCCGTTTGGCCGGTGAAACCACGATCAGCATCTATTCCCCCTCGCTTAACACATCCAGAAACGCCGCGCCAAAACGTTCGGCCTTGCGCGCGCCCAGCAGGCGTTCCATTGCGGATTGGTCTGACGGTTTAGCACCTGCCACCTTGGCCAGCAAGGACGCCGAACAGGACATGGGTTTATCCAGCCCGTCCGGCCCGCGCGCCAACATCCCCTGCACTTCCAGCAGCCGGTCATACAACGCCCCCGCATCACGCCCCGCCAGTTTGCGGCGTTGCGGGTGGGTGGCAACGGCGGCTTCGCCGGTGATGATTTGCAAGAAAGTCTCGCCGTATTTTTCCAGCTTTTTCGCGCCGACCCCGCCGATATGCGCCATTTCGTCCAGCGTTTGCGGGCGGGTCTGAGCCATTTCAATCAGGGTGCGGTCGTTGAAAATGATATAGGCGGGCGCGCGGGCCTCCTCGGCCAGCGCGCGACGCTTGGCCTTCAGCGCGGACAACAGCGGCGCGTCCTCGTCCGAGACCAGCGCCTTGACTACAGGGCCACGCGACGTTTTGGCGCGGCGGATGGTGTCGCGGCGCAGTTCGATCTTTTGCTCGTCCCGCAGGATCGGGCGGGCGTTTTCGGTCATCCGGAAAGCGCCGAACCGTTCGGCGTCGGGGCGGATCAGATCGAACCCCATCATCTGCCGGAAAATCGCCTGCCATTCGTTGCGGCTGTATTCCTTGCCCACACCGAATGTCGGCAGGGTATCATGGCCGCGTTGCTGCACCTTGTCGGTTTTGTTGCCGATCAGAATATCAATCAGATGTCCCGCACCGAAATATTCGCCTGTGCGCAGGATCGCCGACAGCGCCATGCGCACCGCCGTGGTGCCGTCAAAGGTTTCCGGCGGGGTCTCGCATTGGTCGCAGTTGCCACATGGTTCGCTTTCCTCGCCAAAGAACGCCAGCAGTTTTTGACGGCGACAGCCCAGCGCCTCGGCCAGACCCAGCAGAGCGTTCAGGCGGGCGTGGTCAGCCGCGCGGCGATCGGGCGGGGCCAGACCTTCGTCGATCTGGGTGCGGCGCAGGCGGATGTCGTCGGGACCGTATAGCGTTAGCGTTTCGGCCGGTGCCCCGTCGCGGCCCGCGCGGCCGATTTCCTGATAATAGGATTCAATAGATTTGGGCAGATCGGCATGGGCAACCCAGCGGATATCGGGTTTGTCGACCCCCATGCCAAAGGCCACGGTGGCAACCACGATCAACCCGTCCTCGCGCTGGAAACGGCTTTCGACATGGCGGCGGTCGGGGGCCTCCATGCCGCCGTGATAGTGACAGGCGGAATGCCCGGCCTCGTTCAGGGCGGCGGACAAGCTTTCGGTTTTCTTGCGGGTGGCGCAATAGACGATGCCGGATTGCCCTTTGCGGGCGGCGGCGAATTCGAGGATCTGGCGGCGCGGGGAATCCTTGGATTCAAACCGCAGATGGATGTTGGGGCGATCAAACCCGTGCAGGAACACGGCAGGATCGGAACCGTCAAACAAGCGGGTGATGATCTCGGCGCGGGTTTCTTCGTCGGCGGTGGCGGTAAAGGCGGCCAGTTGCACATTCAGGCTGCGGCGCAGATCACCAAGCCGCAGATAATCGGGACGAAAGTCATGGCCCCATTGGGAAACGCAGTGGGCCTCGTCCACGGCGATCAGGGTGGTATTGATCCGCTGCAAAAACGCCTGTGTGCCGGACGACGCCAGCCGTTCGGGCGCCATATAGAGGATTTTCAGACGGCCATCGTTGGCGGCGGCATAGACATATTCGGTCTCTTCCTCGGTATTGCCCGAGGTCAGCGCGCCGGCCTCGACCCCTGCCTCCTGCAAGGCACGGACCTGATCGCGCATCAGGGCAATCAGCGGCGAAATCACCACCGTCACCCCGTCGCGCATCAAGGCGGGCAGTTGGAAACACAGGGATTTGCCACCGCCGGTGGGCATGATGGCCAGCGTGTTGCGGCCCTGCACCACGGCATCCACGATCTCGGCCTGACCGGGGCGGAACTGGTCAAAGCCGAAAACGGTGGAAAGAAGGCCGGTCGCGTCAGACACGGATTACAGGAAGAATGCGACGTTGTTTCGCAGGATGATCCGCAAAACGATGATGGCCAAGAATGCGACCAGCGGAGCAAGGTCCAGCCCTGGCGTGGCTGGCAAGAACCGGCGGATGCGGGAATAGAGCGGTTCCAGCAGACGGTTCAACCCGTACCAGATTTGCGCGACCATCGGCTGATGCAGGTTCAGCACTTGAAAGTTGATCAACCAGCTCATGATGATATGGGCGATCATGATGAACCACGCCACATCAAGGATCAGGTTCAGGATTTGATAAAGCGAAGTCATTTGCAGTGGCCCCTTAAAGCGTTTGTCGGATACCTAAGCATCAAGCGGGGATATGGCAAGCGCTGTGCCGCCACGTTGTGCTTGACGCGCGGTGTTATTCCCCCACATTGCACCGACATCACAAAGGAGCCGTTAATGTATCCGTTTTTCCGCATGGCCAAAGAACTGATTGTGCATCGAAACGCACCGCCACTGAAGATGGGCGAGGTGCATGTGTCCAATCACATCTGCTGGCCGTGGGATCTGGATTTCTGGTTCGAATTGAACAACGGGCGCACCCTGACACTGTATGATCTGGGGCGGATCCCGCTGGCAAACCGCTTGGGTTTGATCCGTGCCATCCGCAAAAACGGCTGGGGGCTGACGGTTGCGGGAACTTCGGTGCGCTACCGGCGGCGGGTGCGGATGTTCCAGCGGTTCCAGATCCACAGTCGGGCACTGGGCTGGGACAAACGGTTTTTGTATCTGGAACAATCCATCTGGACTCGCGGCCATTGCGCCAATCAGGCGCTGTATCGCACCGCTGTGACAGGGCCGGATGGAATAGTCGACCCTGCCAAAGTGGGTGTCGCGATGGGAGTTGGCGAAACCAGCCCCGAATTGCCCGAATGGGTGCAAAACTGGATCAAGGCCGAGGACAGCCGCCCGTGGCCGCCCGAAAATCTGGCAAAAACCTAAAGGTTTCCTTGCACTGACCTGCCTTTCCCTGTTCTATCGCGGAAAAAGGCACGGGGAGTGAGTGGTATGGCCGAAGTTTCGCAAAAGAAACGCGTTTGGGGCTGGATGATGTTTGACTGGGCCAGCCAGCCCTATAACACGTTGTTGCTGACCTTTATCTTTGGCCCCTATTTCGCGGAAATAGTCACCACAAACCTGATGGGCAGTGGTGTGGCCGAGGAACTGGCCAAAGCCAAGGCGCAGGCCTATTGGGGCTGGGGGCTGGCCATCAGCGGGCTGATCATCGCCATAACCGCGCCCGTCCTGGGGGCTTTTGCGGACAGCTCCGGCCACCGGATGTCGTGGATCAAACTGTTTTCGGTGTTCTACATTGTCGGCGCATTCGGCCTGTGGTGGACCGCACCGGACAGCTTCAGCATCATCTGGGCGCTGGTGTTTTTCGGGATCGGTTTCATCGGCATGGAATTCACCACGATTTTCACCAACTCGATGTTGCCGTCACTGGTCCCCCGCGAAGATACGGGCAAGATATCCGGTTCGGGTTTTGCGCTGGGATATTGGGGGGGTGTTCTGGCACTGGCCATCATGTTCCCGCTGTTTGTGGAAAACGCCAACGGGGTGACACTGTTGGGTAACCCGCCACTGCTGGGGCTGGACGGGGCAACCCGCGAAGGCACACGGCTGGTCGGTCCGTTCGTTGCCATGTGGTTTATCATCGGTATGATCCCGTTCTTCCTGTGGGTACGGGAAAAACCGGCGGATGTGCAGATCGATGGAAACACCCGCGATGCCCTGCGCGGATTGTGGCAAACACTCAAATCCCTGCCCAAACGCCACAGCATGTTTGCTTTCCTGACCTCCAGCCTGTTTTACCGTGACGCGCTGAATGGCCTATACGGTTTTGGCGCGCTGTATGCCAAAGGCGTGCTGGGCTGGGAAATTATGATGATTGGTGTTTTCGGGGTGATATCGGCAATCACAGCGGCCATTTTTGCCTATTTCGGCGGGAGACTGGACAAGAAATTCGGGCCGAAACCGGTGCTGATCGGCACAATTATTGCACTGATCACTGTCTGTATCATCGTGGTATCCATGACCCGTGAATCGCTGTTCGGGTTCGCATTTGCGCCTGACTCGCAAATGCCCGACATCATCTTTTTCATCTGTGGTGGTGTCATTGGCGCGGCTGGCGGGATGCTTCAGGCCAGTTCCCGCACCATGATGGTGCGCCACGCAGACCCGGAACGCCCGACCGAAGCCTTTGGCCTGTATGCCCTGTCGGGCAAGGCCACAGCATTTCTGGCACCCGGATTGATTGCACTGGTTTCGGAAATCAGTGGAAACCAGCGCATCGGGATTACACCGCTGATTTTCCTGTTCGGGATCAGTCTGGTTCTGCTAGTCTGGGTCAAACCCCAAGGAGATCATGGCGCATGACGTTCCGGTTATTAACGATTGTCACTCTTGCCCTTAGTATGGCGCTGCCAGTCGCAGCCAAGCCATTGGCCAAACAATTATTCGGCGCCCACAGACAAGGGTCGGCCCAAACCCCTGCGCCCTATGGCAGTTATGCCAAGGGCTGTTTGGCGGGTGGCGAACAATTGCCCCATACCGGCGCAACGTGGTTGGAAATGCGGGTGGCGCGCAACCGCAACTGGGGGCACCCCGAACTGATCGATTTCATCAAAAGCCTTAGCCGCAAGGCATCAAGGATGCGTGGCGCCAAAGGGATTTACCTTAGCGATATGTCGCAACCGCGTGGCGGCCCTATGCTGTCGGGGCACCGCTCGCACCAGATCGGGCTGGATGCCGATATCTGGCTGATGCCCGCCACCAATATGAAGCTGACGGTGCAGCAACGCGCCAACCTGTCCGCTGTATCCTATCGCCGCGCCAAAGGGGCCTATGTGAACAGCAAATGGGGCCGGTTCCAGCACAATATCGTCAAAGCCGCCGCACAGGACCCGCGTGTGGCACGAATATTCATCTTTCCCGGTGCCAAGGTGCAAATGTGCAAGGATGAAAAAGGCGATCGGCGCTGGCTGCGCAAGATCCGCCCGTGGTGGGGCCACCATTACCATTTCCACGTCCGCCTGAAATGCCCCAAGGGCGCGCGCGGCTGTGTCAATCAGGCCCCGCCCCCGCCCGGTGACGGCTGCAAAGGGGCGCAGGAATGGGTGGACAATATCCTGAACCCGCCGCCACCCGATCCGAACGCACCACCCCCGAAACCGCGGCGCGAATATGTTCTGTCGGACCTGCCCAAACAATGCCGCACCGTATTAGAGTCGCGCTGATTGGCCTGCTGCTTGCCACCCTACCAGCAAACAGCGTCACCGCCCAATCCGCCGAATACATCAGAAGCTATACATGGCCTGCCCCCACCCCCAGAACCGGCGGATTTTCGGCGCTCGAGGTTTCCGGGGATGGACAGGAATTCACTGCCATCAGCGATCTGGGGTTAATCGCAACCGGCCAACTGCATCGTAAAGACGGGCTGATATCAGGCGTAACTGCCAGCCAATTCAAACTCAAAAATACCGAAAATGGCAAACTCTCGACCTTCAATTCCGATGCCGAAGGGCTGGCAATTCGTGCCGATGGCCGCATTTACGTATCATTCGAACGCTACCACCGAATCTGGACCTACAACCGCCCCGATGGTCAGGCCGCATGGATCCCCCGCCACCCCGATTTTGGCAAGATGGATGTTAACGGTGGCATGGAGGCGCTGGCCATCGGCCCAGATGGCGCGCTTTATACAATGGCCGAAGGGTCCAGCAATCTGACTGCCCCCTTTACCGTCTATCGCTATCGCAACGGAACATGGACCACGCCATTCAGCATCCGCCGCATCGGAACATTTCTGCCGGTCGGGGCCGATTTTGGGCCGGACGGAAAGCTTTATCTGCTGGAACGCAAACTGCGCAGTATCTTCGGTTTTGAAACCCGCGTGCGCCGATTCACCATTTCGGGGGATACGATTTCAGACGGGGTAACCCTGCTAACCACCCCCGCCGGCACCCATGACAATCTGGAAGGGCTGTCTGTCTGGCGTTATGCGCAGGGCGATATCCGGCTGACGATGGTGTCGGACAACAACCTGAATGCGCTGCAACGCACCGAATTCGTCGAATACCGGATCAAGGAATAACTTGCCATACGGGCGCATTAACGCTAGGACGCGGCGTCCCTTCGGGGGCCGAGTCTCCGCAACCTTGTAAAACGGAAATAACAAAATGACCCGCATCCTACCCGGCGTGATCGCCATGGCCGCCATTGTCGTGGCCAGCAATATCCTTGTTCAGCACCTGTTCGGCCAATGGCTGACGTGGGGCGCATTCACCTATCCCTTTGCCTTTCTCGTCACCGATGTGATGAACCGTGTTTACGGGGTAACGGCGGCACGCAAGGTGGTGTTCGCGGGCTTTGTTGTGGGCGTGATCTGTTCGCTTATCGGCACACAGATCATGGGCGAATTCGGCCCGCTGGTGACATGGCGTATCGCGATCGGATCGGGCATCGCATTCCTGACCGCACAGATGATGGATGTGGCCGTCTTTGACAGGTTGCGCCGCGGCGCATGGTGGCGGGCACCGCTGGCGTCAACCCTGGTCGGTTCCAGCCTTGATACCGCGCTGTTCTTTACCATCGCCTTTTCCGCGCAACTGGCATTCATCGAACCCGCAAACGACGTATCATGGGCGAACGAAGTCCTCCCGCTGCTGGGTATTGGCCCGCAAGTGCCGCTATGGGTGTCGCTTGCGCTGGCTGACTGGATGGTCAAACTGTCGCTGGCCCTGATCGCGCTGGTACCGTTTCGCGCCATTGTCACAAGAATTTCACCAGATGTTGCGTAAAACCTTTTGACATATGCAAAATCTGTGGCACCATCGGGATGTTATCAACATTCAGAAAGGAGGTGCCTATGTCTATTGGGATTCAGGAGCAACTGGTGAGGATTACGTGCGAGGTGAGGATTTAGGGGGCAGCCCCCTTGGATAATCATCTGGCTTCGGGTGCCATTTGCCCCGCTTGCCACCTCCAATTCTCGAGGGGAGCCTCTGCGAAAGCCGCAGAGGCTCTTTCCGTTTCCGGCATCCTGTCCTAGTGTCGCCCCATGTTACGGATCAACGACGACATAACACTGGCAGATTGGGAGTTGAGCGAGAGTTTCACCCGATCCTCCGGCCCCGGCGGGCAGAATGTGAACAAGGTGGCGACAGCGGTTGAACTGCGGTTCGAGGCCGCGCGTAGCCCGAATCTGACGGGGGCTGTCAAGGCACGGCTGAAGCGATTGGCCGGCCGGCGCTGGACGCTGGACGGGGCGATTGTGATACGGGTCGAGGATACCCGCAGTCAGGCCCGCAACCGCGAAATCGCCCGTGAACGGCTGGCGGAACTGATTGAAAAATCCTTGCATGTGCCCAAGCGGCGGATCAAAACACGGCCAACGCTGGCCTCGAAACGGCGGCGGGTGGAAGGCAAGGTAAAACGCGGACAGGTCAAGGCGCTGCGCGGCAAGGTAAAGGGCGACGAATGAATTTGATCGAACGGCGCAAACGTCTGTTGGGGCGCCATGTCACCACATTTTATGATGACCCTTTCGCGCCAGTGCGGGGCGAGGGTGTGTGGCTGTTCGATGCGGACGGGCGGCGCTATCTGGATTGCTACAACAACGTGCCGCATGTGGGGCATTGTCACCCCAGGGTAGTTGATGCCATCGCCCGTCAGGCCGCCACGCTGAACGTGCATACGCGCTATGTGCATGACGGGGTGGTGGAATATGGCGAACGGCTGACAGCGAAATTCGGGCATGGTCTGGCCTCGTTAATCATGGTGAATTCCGGTTCCGAGGCCAATGACGTTGCCCTGCGCATGGCGCAGGCGGTGACAGGAAAAACCGGCATTATCGGCACCG
The DNA here is from genome assembly GCF_003544895.1 of Profundibacter amoris. Classification (GTDB taxonomy): domain Bacteria; phylum Pseudomonadota; class Alphaproteobacteria; order Rhodobacterales; family Rhodobacteraceae; genus Profundibacter; species Profundibacter amoris. Next base: position 9,928 of record NZ_CP032125.1, on the reverse strand, counting down.
ACAACACCTATCACGGCAACACGGCTGCGGTCAGCCAGTTGAACGCGACAAAGGTGCCGGTGGGGGGCTATGGCGATCACGTCCGACAGGTGCCCGCACCAGATAACCTGCACCCCGTCGGGGGCAGTCGCGCGGAGCAGGCAGAAGCATTTTGCGCCGGAATAGAGACTGCTATTGCCGAACTAGAGGCCTCGGGCCACGGTGTTGGCGCCCTGATCATCTGTCCCTATTTCGCCAACGAAGGCTTCCCGACGCTTGAACGCGGTTTTCTGGATCGCGCCATAGCGGCGGTGCGCAAGGCTGGCGGGTTGATCATTTCGGACGAGGTACAGCCGGGTTTCGGGCGGCTGGGCAGTCATTGGTGGGGGCATGAACGGCTGGACTTTGCGCCGGACATCGTGACATTGGGCAAGCCGATGGCCAACGGGCATCCGGTGGCGGCTGTTGTGACGCGGCCCGAGGTGCTGGAGGCGTTTCAGGACGTGTTCAAATATTTCAACACTTTCGGCGGAAATCCTGTCAGCGCGGCAGCGGCGATGGCGACGCTTGAGGTGATCGAGGACGAAAAGCTGGTCAAAAACGCCCGCGATGTGGGCGCTTATGCATTGGAGCAATTGCAGGGGCTGTCTGGAAAATACGATGTGATCGCCGATGTGCGCGGCGCGGGGCTGTTTTTCGGGGTCGAGCTGATGCAAGGGGATGAGCCCGCCAGTGATCTGGCCTTGCGGATGGTGAATGAAATGCGGCAGCGCGGCGTGTTGCTCAGCACAGTGGGGCGGTTCGACAACGCCCTGAAAATCCGCCCGCCTTGCGTGTTTTCCCGCCAAAACACCGATCTGCTGGTGTCGGTGATGGATGATGCCTTTGCGGCGGTATTGAAATGAACGACGCACAAGCCATCGACTATGCCAAGGCCGCGCTGGCGGCATGGGATGTGCCCGCCTGCACCCCGCGCCTGATCAAGAACCGTGAAAACGCGGTGTTCGAGGTGACGGGACCGGATGGCACGCGCGCCGCCTTGCGTCTGCACCGGCCGGGGTATCAGACCGATGCGGCGATACGATCGGAACTGGTCTGGTCACTGGGGCTGGCGCAGGCCACAATGGCCGTACCCTGCCCGCTACAAACCCGCGATGGTGACGTGATTACGCAAGTGCCGGATGCGAGGCGGGTGGCTTCACTGGTGACATGGAGCGAAGGCGAGCCTTTGGGTGAAGGCGGCGTGCCGTTTACATGGGCGCCGGACAGACAGGCGCAGTTATATCACGCGCTTGGCGCAGAGCTGGCGCTGTTGCACCGGATCAGCGATACCCTGTCCCTGCCGGACTGGTTTGAACGGCCCCGACTGGATATTGACGGGTTGTTGGGAGAGGTGCCGCTGTGGGGCCGTTTTTGGGAAAATGCGGCTCTAACACAGGGGGAAATGGCCCTGCTACAAGAGGCCCGCAGCCGTTTGCAGGGTGAGTTGCAGGCCCTTTCGGGTGATGCTGATTTCGGGTTGATCCACGCAGATGCCCTGCGGGAAAACGTGTTTGTGCAAGGAGATAGTGTTAGCCTGATCGACTTTGATGACGGGGTTTACGGGTTCCGGCTGTATGATCCGGGTGTCGCCATGTCACAAAACTGGGATTTGCCCAATGCCGCAGAACTGGCGGCGGCCCTGTGCGAAGGCTACGGGTTAGACGCAAAATCCGCTGCATTAGTGCCTGTTTTTACCGTAATTCGCGCACTGGCATCCTGCGGCTGGTGTATGCCAAGATATGCACCAAACGATCCGGCATTGATTACCTATTCCAACCGCGCCGTGAAAATCGCCGAACGGTATCTGGACGGCAAACCGATCTACGGCGCCTAAACCACCACCTCTTGTGCCTCTTGCTCGCCCACGCCGAACACCCGTTTGTAGCGGGCGATTTCATCCGCCGGACCCATCGCCTTGTTCGGGTTATCCGACAGTTTCACCGTTGGCCGCCCATTGGCCGCAATCGCCTTGCAAACGATGGAAAACGGCGCCAGCGAGTCGTTCGGGGTTAGTCCACGGAAATCATTGGTCATCAAAGTGCCCCAGCCAAACGATGGCCGAACCTTTCCACTAAACCGGTTTTGTAGTTCTATTATCTTGTCAACATCCAGCCCGTCCGAGAAGATCACCAGCTTTTTCGTCGGGTCCTCGCCACGGCTTTTCCACCAGTCTATTGCAATCTCGGCCCCCGTGGCCGGATCACCACTGTCGATGCGAATTCCGGTCCAGCCCGCCAGCCAGTCCGGCGCGTTTTCAAGGAAGCCTTTGGTGCCGTAGGTATCAGGCAGGATGATCCGCAGATTGCCGTCATGTTCTTCGTGCCAGTCGGCCAGAACATCGTAAGGCGCCTGCCGCAATTCTTCGTCCGTTTCGGCAAGTGCCGCGTAAACCATCGGCAGTTCGTGGGCATTGGTGCCAATCGCCTCAACCTCGCGACGCATTGCAATCAGGCAATTCGAGGTGCCAACAAATTTATTACCCAACCCTTCATGCATCGCCTGAACGCACCAGTCCTGCCACAGAAAACTGTGCCGGCGGCGGGTGCCGAAATCGGCCAGCCTCAGGCCATCAAGCCCGCGCAGTTTTTCAACTTTTTCCCACAGTTTTGCCATGGCACGCGCATAGAGCACCTGCAATTCGAACCGTCCCATGGTATGCAAAACCGCCCGCGAGCGCAGCTCCATCAGCACCGCCAGCGCCGGAATTTCCCACAGCATGACCTCGTGCCATTTGCCCTCGAATGTCAGTTCATACTGCCCGTCGCGTTTTTCCAGATGGTAGGGGGGCAGGCCCATGCCTTCGAACCACTCCATGAAATCGGGGCGGAACATGGCGCGTTTGCCGTAAAACATGTTGCCGCGCAGCCATGTGCTTTCGCCGCGCGACAGCGATAGCGAGCGAATGTGATCCAGTTGCTCGCGCAACTCGCCCTCGTCAATCAGATCGGCAAGGCGGATGTGTTTGGAACGGTTGATCAACGAAAAGGTGACGGTGGTGTCGGGCCTGTTGCGGAACACCGACTGGCACATCAGCAGCTTGTAGAAATCCGTATCGATCAGCGAACGGATGATCGGGTCGATCTTCCATTTATGATTATAAACGCGGGTGGCGATATCGACCATGTGTCAGCTTTCCAGTTTTACGCCGGCACCTTGCATCGCGGCGCGGGCGGCGGCAAGGCTGCCGTCCATATCAATGGCCCGACAGGCCCCTTCCGGAACCGTCACATCAAAGCCCAGTTTGGCCGCATCCACAGCGGAAAAATGCACGCAGAAATCGGTAGCAAGGCCAACCATCGTCAGGCTGGTGATGCCACGGGTGCGCAGATAGCCCTCAAGCCCCGTCGGGGTTTTGTGGTCATTTTCAAAAAAGGCCGAATAACTGTCGATATCGGGGTTATAGCCCTTGCGGATGATCATATCGGCGGCATCTGCGTTCAGACCAGCATGAAAACTGGCCCCGTCCATGCCCTGCACGCAATGATCCGGCCACAACACCTGCGCGCCATAGGGCATGTCGATCATGTCGAACGGCGCCTTGCCAGCGTGGCTGCTGGCAAAGGAGGAATGACCCTGCGGGTGCCAGTCCTGCGTCAGGATAATGGCGTCAAAATTCCCCATCATCGCATTGATCTGCGGGATGATTTGATCCCCCCCGCCCACAGCCAGCGCCCCGCCGGGACAGAAATCGTTTTGCACGTCGATGACGATCAAGGCGTTGGGCATGGGGGTTCCTCCTGTTGGAAGGGATCGCTAGAAATCCAGATTTTCCACATTCAGCGCGTTTTGCTGGATGAATTCGCGCCGTGGCTCGACCACATCGCCCATCAGTTTGGTGAACAGATCGTCGGCCTCGGCCACATCGTCGATCTTAACCTGCAACAGCACCCGCGCTTCGGGGTCCAGCGTGGTTTCCCACAGCTGATCGGGATTCATTTCGCCCAGACCCTTGTAGCGTTGCAAGGACAGACCCTTTTCACCCTCGGCCAGAATGGCATCCAGCAGGTCCACAGGGCCGAAAATCGGCACTTCGCGATCCTTGCGGATCAGGCGGGCAGGTTTGGAATAGACCTCTTGCAGCGCATCGGTCATCGACCCCAGCTTGCGCGCCTCGCCCGAGCGCAGCACGCGGCCATCCAATGTGCGCACCTCGTCCACACCGCGCAACATGCGGGTCAGACGGATGCCGTGATCCTGCGTCGGGCGTCCCTGCCAGCCTCGTTCGTATTCTTCGGCGATCAGATCCAGACGGGTGGCAACCGCATCGGCCACGCCTTGCAGATCGGCGTCGGCCTGCCCTGCGACAAAGCCACCGGCAATCGCCGTCTGTTCCAGAATGTGACGTGGGTAAAGCGTCGGAAAGGCTTCCAGAATACGGCGCACCTGACGGGCCTCGTTGATCACACGGATCAAGTCCTGACCGGTGATTTCCTCGCCCGACTCCAGCCGCAAGGTGGCGCCATCAACACCCATTTCGATCAGGTAATCCTCAAGCGAGGCCTGATCTTTCAGATAGACCTCGGATTTGCCACGGCTGACCTTATACAGCGGCGGTTGCGCGATATAGAGATAGCCGCCCTCGATCAGTTCGGGCATTTGCCGGAAGAAAAACGTCAGCAGCAGGGTGCGGATATGCGCGCCGTCCACATCGGCATCGGTCATGATCACGATCTTGTGGTAGCGCAATTTTGAGATGTCGAATTCATCGCGGCCAATACCGGTGCCCAGCGCCATCACCAGATTGCCGATTTCCTGTGACGCCAACATGCGGTCGAACCGCGCCCGCTCGACATTCAGGATTTTACCCTTTAGCGGCAGGATGGCCTGTGTCTGCCGGTCACGTCCGGTTTGCGCCGACCCGCCGGCGCTGTCCCCTTCCACCAGAAAGATTTCGGTCTTGGAGGGGTCCTTTTCCGAACAATCCTTCAGCTTGCCAGCAAGGAAATTCACGTCCATCGCGGTTTTGCGGCGGGTCAGTTCGCGGGCTTTGCGGGCCGCCTCGCGGGCATGGGCGGCTTCGACAATCTTGCTTACGATCATCTTGGCTTCGTTCGGGTTTTCCTCGAACCACTCAGCCAGCTTTTCGTTTACAAGGCTTTCGACAACAGGTCGGACCTCGGAAGACACCAGTTTATCCTTGGTCTGGCTGGAAAACTTGGGGTCGGGCACTTTAACCGACAACACACAGGTCAGCCCTTCGCGAGCATCATCACCGGTAAAGCTGATCTTTTCACGCTTGGCGATACCGCTGGACTGAGCGTAGCTGTTGATCGTGCGTGTCAGCGCGCCGCGAAAACCCGCCATATGGGTGCCGCCATCGCGCTGCGGGATGTTGTTGGTAAAGGGCAGCACATTTTCGTGGTAGCTGTCGTTCCACCACATTGCGACCTCGACGGTGATACCGTCCTTTTCCCCTTTGAAAAAAATCGGATCAGGCAGCATGCCGGATTTGGACCGGTCCAGATAGCGCACGAATTCGCGCACGCCACCCTCGTAAAACAGATCGCTCTTTAGCGGTTCGGCGGGGCGCTCATCGGTCAGGATGATCCGAACGCCGGAATTCAGGAACGCCAGTTCGCGCAGACGGTTTTCCAGCGTGTGGAAATTATAGTCCAGATTGGAAAATGTTTCGGTCGAGGCCATGAACCGCACCTCGGTGCCAGTACGGTCACCGCATTCACCAACCACCTTTAGCGATTCAACCGTGTCACCATGCTCAAACCGTGCAACATGTTCCTTGCCATCACGCCAGATGCGCAATTCCAGCCACTCGGACAGGGCATTCACCACCGAAACACCAACCCCGTGCAAACCGCCCGATATTTTGTAGGAATTGCTGTCGAATTTACCACCGGCGTGCAACTGGGTCATGATAACCTCGGCCGCCGATACGCCTTCTTCTTCGTGAATTCCCACCGGAATCCCGCGGCCGTTATCGCTGACCGATACGCTGGAATCCGCGTGGATGATGACGGTTACGGCGTCGGCGTGACCCGCCAAAGCCTCGTCAATACCGTTGTCCACGACTTCGTACACCATATGGTGCAGACCCGAGCCATCATCGGTATCCCCGATATACATCCCCGGGCGTTTGCGAACCGCTTCTAACCCTTTGAGAACCTTGATAGAATCCGCACCATATTCTTCGGGATTCTTATTGTCGTCAGCCATACGCGCAATCCTTGTTCGTTTGGCTGATTTATACGGGGTTTACCGGCCAGACACAAGATTTAGGGGGTGGAAATGCGCGCAACAGCCGAGATCGCGTTTTCCTCGGTCACTTGCAGATACATCGCCCGATCCCCCAGTGCTGTGAACAGTTCCGCGCCGGTGCCTGTCATCCATGCCTGCGCGCCCAAGGCGCAGATTTCGTCATAAAGCGCGGCGCGGCGGTCGGCGTCCAGGTGGGCGGCGACTTCGTCCAGCAGCAGGATCGGCGGGGCGCCCACCTGTGCCTTTAGCGCCCGCGCGTTGGCAAGGATCAGCGACACCAACAGTGCCTTTTGTTCGCCAGTGGAACAATCGCGCGCCGGCACGCCCTTGGCGGTGTATTCGGCGAACAGGTCGGCGCGGTGCGGGCCGGTCAGGGTGCGGCCGGCCATCAGGTCGCGCGGGCGGCTTTGGGCGAAGGCGTCCAGCAGCGATACCTCGCCCATCAGGGCGTCCGAACCTTCGGGATGGATCAGGGTCAGGGTCGCGGTGGGGAAGGATGTTTCGGCCTCGGCCTGTGCGGCGACCAACTGTTCCAGAGCGGCCATCCGGTTGGCGTGGATTTCGGCCCCCGCGCGGGCCATTTGTGTCTCTAACGCTGCGTACCAGCCCGCATCGCGCTGCCCATCCTTCAACAACCGGTTACGTTCGCGCATGGCTTTTTCATAGGTCAGGACGGCCTCGGCGTGGGATGGCTCGAAACTCATCGTCATGCGGTCCAGAAACCGCCGTCGCCCCTCGGCCCCTTCGGTCCACAGCCGGTCCATTGACGGCACCAGCCACAGCACCCGCGCAATGCGGCCCAGCGCCACTTGCGGCGCGACCTTGCCGTCAATCCGCACATTGCGCGAGGCCCCGCCCTCGGACCATGTTTCGACCTCGTGCATCTGGTGCAGGCTTTGCAAAATCGCGGTGATCTTCCAGCCCAGCGCCTCGGGCTTGCGGGTCATTTCATCAGCGGTGGCACGGCGCAGGCCACGACCGGGCGACAGCATCGACACCGCTTCCAGAATATTGGTTTTACCTGCCCCGTTCGGCCCGTAGATCGCCACGGGCCGCGCATCCAGCGCCAGAACCAGCGCCTTGTGCGAACGGAAATGCGAGAGCTTGAGCTCTTTTACACGCAGCTCTGTCAAACGCGCATCGGCATCACGACATAGACGGCCGAGGTATCATTCCCCTCGCGCATCAATGTCGGGTCACCGGCAGAATTGAACATGAACACCGCGTTTTCACGATCTACTTGCGAGGCGATTTCCAGCAGGTATTTCGCGTTGAAACCGATCTCGAGCGGCTCGTCGCCATAAGCCACGGCCAGTTCTTCTTCGGCGGCGCCGCTGTCAGGGGCGTTGACCGACAGGATCAGCCGGTCTTCGTCCAGCGACAGTTTCACGGCGCGCGAGCGTTCGGAGGAAACCGTGGCCACACGATCAACCGCCTTGGCGAATTCGGCAGCGTCCACTTCCAGTTTCTTGGTGTTTCCAGTGGGGATAACGCGGGTGTAGTCGGGGAAAGTGCCGTCGATCACCTTGGAGGTCAGGGTGATACCCGGCGTGGCAAAGCGAACCTTGGTTTCCGATACGGACACGGCGATTTGCACATCGTCGTCTTCCAGCAGTTTTCGCATTTCATTCACGGTTTTACGCGGCACGATCACGCCAACCATATCGGCAGCGCCTTCGGGCAGATCGGCATCGACACGGGCCAGACGGTGGCCATCGGTGGCCACGCAACGCAGCACCTTGCCGCCTTCGGCATCGGCCACATGCATATAGACGCCGTTCAGATAGTAACGGGTTTCTTCGGTGGAAATGGCGAATTTGGTTTTATCAAACAACCGGCGCAGCACGTCGGCCTTGGCCGAAAAGTTGGCGGCATATTCGGAGGACGCCATCACGGGGAAATCTTCTTTGGGCAATGTCGCCAGCGAAAAGTTCGAGCGCCCCGCCTCGATCGTCAAGCGGCCCGAGGTGCCGTCATCGGTCAGCTGCACCAGCGCCCCGTCCGGCAGTTTGCGCACGATTTCATGCAGCATCACGGCGGAAACCGTGGTGGCACCGGCGCGTTCGACCTGACCGGTGATCTTGTCCACCACCTCGATATCCAGATCAGTAGCGCGGAAACTGACGGTTTCGCCCTCGGCCTCGATCAGCACATTGGCAAGGATCGGAATGGTGTTGCGCCGTTCAACAACGGATTGCGCCTGTGCGACGGCCTTTAACAGGTCTGCGCGCTCGATACTGATTTTCATTCCCATCGCTCCTACAGGGTATCGGGGCGCTGAAATTAGCCGATTTCACGCCCCGCTCAAGTCTTTTGTTGGAATGTCAGCCGTATTGGCCTGCGCGTCAAGCGTTTAGGCCTCTAATGCGCGCCTTAACAGGTCCAGATCGTCGGAAATCTGGCTATCCAGCGCCTTTAGCTCTTCGATCTTGCGAACACCGTGCATAACCGTGGTGTGATCGCGCCCGCCAAAGCGGCGCCCGATCTCGGGCAGGGACCGCGAGGTCAGCTGTTTTGCCAGATACATTGCGATTTGACGCGGGCGGGCCAGATTGCGCATCCGGCGCGGGCCGATCAGATCGCTAAAGCGGATGTTGTAATGTTCGCTGACCTTGCGCTGAATTTCCTCGATGGTGATTTTGCGATCCGAGGCCCGCAGCACATCAGCCAGACAATCCTGCGCCAGTTCCAGCGTGATTTCGCGACCCACAAGGGATGCAAAGGCGAACAGGCGGGTCAGCGCCCCTTCTAGCACGCGAACGTTGGTGGAAATGCGATGCGCCAGAAATTCCAGCACCCCGTCGGACATCACCAGATCGTCGTTCTTGGCGCGGTAGGCGTCAACCTTGGTTTGCAGGATGCCAAGGCGCAATTCGTAATCGGTTGGGTGCAGGTCCACAACCAGACCGGATTGCAGGCGTGATTTGATCCGTTCCTCAAGCCCCTTGATTTCACCCGGCGCACGATCGGCGGAAATGATGATCTGTTTGTTCTGGTCCACCAGCGCGTTGAAGGTATGGAAGAATTCTTCCTGTGTGCTGTCCTTACCGGCGATGAATTGCACATCGTCCACCATCAGCACATCGACCGAACGGAACAGCTGTTTGAAATCCATCATCTTGCGTTCGCGCAGGGCCTGGACAAAGCGATACATGAATTGTTCCGCCGACAGGTAAACCACATTCAGATCGGGACGGCGCGCTTTCAATTCGTGGGCGATGGCGTGCATCAGGTGGGTTTTACCCAGACCAACGCCACCATACAGAAACAGCGGGTTAAAGCTGACCGGACCACCTTCGGCCACGCGTTTGGCGGCGGCATGGGCCAGCTCGTTCGGCTTGCCGACAACGAAACTGTCAAAGGTAAAACGCGAGTCCAGCGGGGCGCCGGGCAGTTCGCCGGCGGGTTTGGGTGCGGTGGTTTTGGCGGCAGTGGCCTGTTTGGCAGGCGCCCGTTTGGACACGGCAAATTCGATGCGTGTCACAGCGGAACCGGCAGTGGTCATCAGATGTTTGATCTGGTCGGCAAAATTGCGGCGCACCCAATCACCAATAAACTGGGTCGGCACGGCAAAGGTGGCGACGCCATCCTGCAGACTGGAAAACACCAGCGGCTCGATCCATGTTGAATAGTTATTCGCCCCCACCGTTTCCTGTAGCTTCTGTCGTACCTGGCCCCACAACTCATCCGTCAT